>NZ_JBXAFV010000009.1:215999-255415 GCF_058793475.1 Pigmentiphaga sp. MLSB6-MA01
GCGCCGGGATGCGAGGCATCCCGGCGCTCCGCGTCATTGGCTGCCCGCCTTGATCCCGGACTGCTGGATGATGGTTCCCCAGCGGGAGTACTCATCCGCGATGTAGCGGCCCATTTCCGCGCTCGTCATGGTCCGAGGCGTCGCGCCCTGTGTCAGGAAGTGTGCACGGACCTCCGGGGTCTCCATCACTTTGCGTATTTCCTGGCTCAGCCGGTTGGCGATGCCAGGAGGTACACCGGCCGGCGCCACCATGCCGTACCAACCCGAAGCGGTGCCGATCTCGGAGATGCCGAGTTCCGCAAAAGTGGGTACGTCGGGCAGGAGGGGCGATCGAACCGCGCCGGTGACGGCGAGCGCGCGAAGCTTGTTCGACTTGATGCCTGCGAGCGCGGCGACGACGGTGGGCATCGATGCATCGACGTGGCCTGCCATGACGTCGGTCAGCGCAGGGGCGGATCCCTTGTAGGCGACGAAGTCGAACTTGACGCCCGCCGCGCGTTGCAGGAGTTCGCTCGCCAGGTGCCCGGGTGCGGCTTGCCCCGTGGTGGCGACCGAAAGCGGGGTGGGGCGGGATTTGAGTCCATTGATGAAAGCGCCCAGATCCGAGCCCGGGATCGCCGGGTGGGTGACGAGCACATTGGGCACGTCGGCGACCATCGATATCGGTGTGAAATCCTTGATCGGGTCGGCCTTGTCCGTCCCGTAGAGATAGGGGTTGGTGGTCAAGCCCATGGTCGTGATCAGCAGCGTGTAGCCGTCGGGTTTCGCCGCCGCCGCGTGCGTCGCCGCCACCAGGCCATTGGCGCCCGGCCGGTTCTCCACGACGATGGTCTGGCCCAGTACCGGACCGAGGTACTGGGCAATGGCTCGAGCGACGAAATCGCCCGAGCCGCCAGGGGCGAAGCCGACTAGGAGGGAAATGGGTTTGGCGGGGTAGGCGGCTTCCCTGGCGACCGCGGGCGAGAGCAGGCTGGCCACCATCGCGGCCACCGCCGTCACGGCCATCAAATGCCGGCGTCGATTTGTCTTCATGTCATCCTCCGGTGTGCTTTGGCAGCACATTGATAGGGACTGCGGAACGCGGCAGTCCCGGGGTCGTCAGTTGCTCAGGTTGATCTTGCTTCTGAAACCCTGCCACTTGGCGATGTCCTCGGTGACGAACTTCTTGAAACTCTCAGGCGTGCTGACTTGAGGATCGAAGAACTTGTCTTGTAGGTACTTGATGGCATCGGGGTCGCGAGACACGGCATTCACCGCGGCATTGAGCTTGGCGATGACGTCGGAAGGGGTGCCCCTGGGTGCCAGGAGGCCATAGTACGTATAAGGATCCACGCCACCGAGTCCCGGTGTTTTCGATTCCGATAACGCGGGGACGTCGGGGATTGCCTTGGAGCGTTGAGAGCCCGTGATGGCGATGCCGCGTACCTTGCCATTCAGAATCTGTGGCACCGCACCCTGCAAGGGCCCCAGTCCGAAGTGGACGGAGCCTTCGGCAATGGCATTCATGATCTCGGCATCGGCCTTGTAGGGAATGTGAATGGCATGGCTATGGCCGGCGTTGAGCAGATACTCGGTTTGCAGATGGCTGGCCGAGCCCACGCCCGACGAGCCATAGTTCAGCTTGTCCGGATTGTCCCTGCCGTATTGCAGCAGTTCGTCTATGGTCTTCGCGGGGATCTTGGGGGATGCGATGATCGCGCCCGGCGCCGACGCCGCCAAGGCGACGAACTCGAAGTCTTTCAGGGGGTCGTAGGGCAGATCGGTGCGGACGCCGGGTCCCTGCGACAGGGAAGAACCTGTTGCCAGGAACAGTGTGTAGCCGTCAGGCCGGGCAGACGTGGTGCCGCGTATGGCGACGAGCTGGGAGGCGCCCGGCTTGTTCTCCACGACGACGGGCGACTTGAGCGCTTCCCCCATCTTCAAGGCGTAGTACCTGGCCACCGCGTCGGTCGATCCTCCCGCGCTGAATCCGATCAGTATCTTGATCGGCCTTGAAGGAAAGTCGGATGCCTGGACGGGAATCGTGGCCGCGGCCAGCGAGATGCCACAGACCAAAGATAGAACGCGCTTCTGCAACCACATGGGTGTCTCCTGCCTGAGTAGTTTGTCTCTTGCGTCCAGCTCCAGGTGACCTGTGGTCGCCTGATCGTCGATCGCCGCTGCACAGACTACCTTAAAAATTATCATTGAGTGAAATTAGTTTCAATGTTCGGAACTTGTTGGCGGGGCCGTCGGTCGTGTTCAATTACTCGTCTTTTGGTTTCATTGTTCGGAACCTGTGCTATTCAATAAAACCTCATGATAAGATACGAACCAAGTTGGCTGGGAAGGGGTGAGCTCTCCTGGTGGCGATATCCAAACCGAGCTTGGCACATAGGAGCTGATCATGATTTACGCACGCAGCGGTGCAGAAGCGCTTTCAGAGCGTATCGAGATTGTTTCGCCCGGTACCGGGCATCTTCATTGGGGGACGGTGTTCTTCGGACCTCGCAGTTCCAGGGAGCGCGCACCCGGTCCGCAGGCCACGATGTCGGAGCTGGACGCGGACGAGTCCCTCGTGCCGCATTTCCATGGCGTTTCCATGTTCCAGTTGTTCATCGCGGGATCTGGAACGATCGGCAACCGGGGACAGCAGTTGAAGCCGCTGACGATTCAGTTCAAGGATCACCACACGGCCTATGGACCGATCACGGCCGGTCCGCAAGGCCTGTCCTTCGTTGCCTTGCGGATGTTCACGGGGAACTCGGAGCCGGTCTACCTGAACGCGGAGGGTTACCGCGATCGCTTGAAGCCCAGCAAGCGGCGCAATCTGACGTCCGAGCCGGTCGCGTTCTCGATTGAGCCGCTGCTGCGGTCGAGAAAGGATGTTTCATGGGAGACCATGTTCAAGGGCGAAGACGACGAGATGCATGCAAGTGTCGTGCGCCTGGGGGCGGGCATGACGGTCGAAGGGCCGGATCCGCGCCAGTCCGGAGGCTACTACGTGTTTGTCGGCAATGGCTCGATCATTCACGAGGGCGCGGAGCTGGCGTTGTGGTCGATGGTCGTTGTCGAGAACAGCGAGTCGCCCTATACCATTGAAGCGGGCAAGGATGGCGCCGAGGTCCTGGTCCTGGAGTTCCCCAAGAGCGACCTGGAGTGAATGGGGAAAGTGGGGGAGCGGCGCTTGCGCCTTGCTCCCCTCTTTTTTTGCATCGGGCAGGCCGAGAAACCGGCTATTTGGGCAGCAGCATATCGACGATGACTCTCACCAGTTCGACATAGCTGCGCAGGATGAGGTACAGGAACGCCGCCAGCGCGGCGCCGATGGGCAGGGCGACGGGATAGCCGTGCGCCAGCCATACCCAGATGCTGAGCAACAGCAGAGCCAGGGCGGAAACGGGGGGCAGGAGGTCGCCGCGGGCAACGATGAGATTCAGTATCCGATACGGGTCATTGGGGGTGGCCATCTGGGCTCCTTTGCCATGCGGCGATATGGTCGGCGGCCCGCAGCGCGGTGACCGTGGATCTGGTCAAGCCGCCCAGGTAGGCGACATGCTCGCCTCCTTCCAGCCCGCCCGCGGCGCAGCCGGCGGCGTACAGCCCGGGAATGGGCCTGTCGTCCGCGTCCATGACGCGAGACTTGCCGTCGATGGCCAGGCCACCCATCGTGTACGTCATGCCGGCGCACAGGCGAACCGCGAAGTACGGACCCTGGCGCAGGGAGTAGGGCTTCAGGCGGTCGGAGGTCCTGGGAGGGGCCAGGGATTCCGTTTTTCCCTGCTCGACGGCGTCGTTGTAGTCCGACACCGTTTTCTCCAGGTGCTGGGGATCCAGGTCCAGTTTTTCGGCTAGTTCGGAGACGGTCGAGGCCGTGTATACGGTCGCCCCTTTCTGGGACAGTTGCGGATTGGCCGGCGAAATGAATTCGCGCCCCGGCCCGGTCCACACCGCTTCGTTGAAGATCGCAACCGTGCCCAGAGGGTCGTCCTGGCCGGCAATGGCGTTGACGAGATAGACTCCGCCGCGTCCTTCGTCGGCGATGCGGCGGCACGAGGCATCGACGACGATCCCCGCGCCGCAGAGGAAGTCGGCGATCGGAAACGGGGACAGGGCGTCGTTGCCCATGGCTTCCCGGGCAAGGATGTGCCCGTAGAACCGGTTCATGCCGACGACCTGAGCACCCGCCTGCATCGCCATTTGCAGCCCGTCGCCGGTGCCGCTTCCCGAATTCCGCTGCCTGATCTTCTCGGGGCTGCCCGTGATGTAGCGAGCGACAAGCTCGGGGTTCGCCTGGAAGCCGCCGTCGCAGATGACGACGGCCCCCGCGTGGACCCGCAGTGGCGTGCCCTGGCGCAGCACGTCCACCCCGATACATCGGTCCGCGTCCATGACCAGCGTGTTCGCCCTGGTGCCGAGCAGGACTTCACCGCCGTTCCTGATCAGCTCCGCAGTCAGCGTCCGGATCAGCACGTCGCCTCCGCGTCCTTCCCAATACCTGCTTTGGTTCAGGTTGATGGGGGGCGCCAGGGAGTGCTTTCTGAAGATCTCGTGTCCGACCTTGATGAAGCGCACGCCTTTTGCTTTCAGCCATGCCGTCGCTCCGTGGATGTCGCCGGCAAGGGCCTGGACGAGCTCCGGGTTCGCGGTGCCCCGCGTCCGTTGATTGATGGCTTCGAGTATGACTTCGGGCGGGTCGTCCACGTCCCGGTGGGCAACGTGGAAAGCACCCCCCGCGATACGGGTATTGCAGGGATATCCATCGTCGACTCCCTTTTCGAGGACGGCGGTCCTGATCTTGAGTTCCGACAGACGTAGAGCGGTGGACAGGCCGGCAATGCCGGCGCCGATGACCACGGCTTCGTAATTGAGCTCTTGCATTTGGATTCCGGTCGATCGGTTGGAGCGGGCGGGGATGGGGAGTCTCAGGCCGCCCGCTCGGGGAAGAATCGACCTTTCCGGATGCGCCGGATCACCACCGTGTCGAAGACGCCGGCGCGGTAGAAGGGTTCGTTGTGGACGAACGCCTCGGCATCCCCGCGCGTCGGGGCGTTGACGATGTACAGGCTGCCGATATTGGCCGACCCGTCGTCTTCTTCCTGGGGGCCGGTGAAGAAGATGTGTCGGGCGTTGTCGTCCAGGTACTTGCGGTGCTCGGCGAGCAGGCGGTTGCGTGTCTCCAGTTGCGACGGCTTGTCCGTGCTCATGATCATCCAAAGCATGGCTGTCTCCCTTTAAGGTTTCGAATAATGGAACTGGTATTGATTAACAGAACTCATGATACCATGCGGCCATCGAATCTCAATCATTTATGTGTCGGCGAACCAGGGGTAAGGAGGCGTCATGCGGCTGTTGGATCGGGTTGCTGTCATTACCGGAGGAGCTTCTGGAATCGGGCGGGCCATTGCCGACCGGTTCGTGGAAGAGGGGGCGCGTGTCGTGATCGCGGACCTCAGCGCCGAGGCCGGCGCCAGGGCGGCGGACGAGATCAATGGCGCGGGCTCGCGCGGGTCGGCTGCGCACTACGCCGTGGACGTCAGCGCGAGGGACCAGGTGAGGCATTTCGCCACAGCGGTGCAGGAACGGTTCGGGCGCATCGATGTGCTGATCAACAATGCGGGGGTGACCCGCTACCGTCCGTTCCTGGAGGCCGCTTCGGAGGACTGGAACGCCGTGCTGGATGTCGACCTGAAGGGGGTTTTCTTCTGCGCTCAGGCGGTTGCGCCGGCGATGGTCAGTCAGTCCTACGGGAAGATCGTCAATATCGCATCCGTTTCCGGTACCGGGTGTTCCGCCCATGCCGCGGGTGGTTCGCCGGGAGGCAACGCCGCCTACGCGGCGGCCAAGGCCGGAGTGATACAGCTGACCAAGACCTTGGCGCGGGAACTCGGGCCCAGCGGCATCAATGTGAACTGCGTCGCGCCGGGATTCTTCCTGACTCCCCTGACCGGCAGTACCCGGACCCCGGAGCAAGTCAAGGAACACGTTGCTGCCCGTGCCGGCATGGCCGTGCTGAACCGGCCGGGGAAGGTCATCGAGCTGGCCAACAGCGTGCTCTTTCTTGCCTCCGACGAGGCGAGCTTCATCGCCGGGCAGACCTTGTTCGTGGATGGCGGACGAACCGACAGAATGTGAACCGGGGACGGCATATGGCTTCGGACCGGAAGTATGTCTGCGACGTGGCGGTGATCGGAGGGGGGATCTCCGGTTTGGTCGCGGCGGTGAGGTGCGCCCAGGGAGGTTTGCGCGTCCTGGTGTTGGAGCGCCAGTCCGGCGAGCGCTACCTGTGCAATTCGCGCTTGAGTGCTGGTGTGTGGCACATCTGCGCGTCGGATGTCCTGGAAGCGCCCGCGGTGCTGGAATCGAAGATACTCGCGGCCACGGGTGGAGAGGCCGATCCCGCCCTGGCGTGGATGGTGGCGCATGAGGCGGCGCGGGTGATCGACTGGCTGAGGACGCTCGGTGTTCGCTTCATGAAGGGGCCGTACGCCTATCAGCGGTTCGTGATGGCTCCGCCGGCGGTATCGCCGCAGGGCGCTGCGTGGGAAGGGCGCGGGCCCGACGTGGCGCTGCAAATGCTCGAAGAAGCATTGAACGGGCTTGGCGGGAGCCTGCTGCGTGGGCACCGGGCCACCGGACTGGAGACGCGGCAAGAAGGGATCGGCGGTCTTCGCGGCTTGACGCAGTCGTCCGAGCCGTTCGAGGTACGCGCCGGAAATGTGATCATCGCCGACGGTGGATTCCAGTCGGATCCGGGGCTGGTCAGGGAATGGATCGCTCCCGATCCGGGCCGCGTGCTGGCAAGGAATTCGCGGGCCTCCAGCGGCGACGGTCTGCGGATGGCGCAGGAGGCGGGTGGCGCGGCCAGCGATTTGCGGGGTTTCTATGGTCATCTCCTGTCGAAGGATGCCGCGTGGAACGAGGCCCTCTCTCCGTATCCTTACCTGGATTACCTGGCGACGGCGGGGGTGGTGGTCGATGCGGCGGGTAAACGGATTGCCGACGAGGGCCTGGGCGGGGTCTTTCTTGCCAATCGGATTGCCGCGCGCTCCGGTCCGGGCGACCACTTCGTCGTCACTGACCAGCGGATCTGGGAAGAATGTGGAACCTTTCGGATGACTTCGCCGAATCCGTTGCTGGCCAGGCTCGGGGCAACGATGTACCAGGCGGATTCCATCGAAGCCGTCGCCGGGCTGGCGGGGATCGATGCATCGGGCCTGGCCAGCACGGTTGCGGCGTACAACCGGGCGGTGGCGAATGGTTCGACCGCCGGCCTCGACCCGGAGCGCAGTGCGGACAAGTACAAGCCGTGGCCGCTCGCGGTGCCGCCCTACCATGTCTTTCCCGTGCTGCCGGGTATCACCTACACGATGGGGGGGATCGCCATTGATGCGCACGCACGGGTAGTCACGGGAACGGGGACTCCCGTCGCGCATCTCTACGCGGTGGGATGTGCATCGGGTGGCCTGGAGGGTGGTACCCGGCACGGGTATGTGGGCGGGTTGGTCAAGTCGGGTGTGACCGGCCTTCGGGCGGCGGAACACATCCTCGGTATTCCTGCCTGAAAAAAATCAATGAATGGAGGAGCGATGAGCGGATCTTCTCGAGTCGGCGAAGGATGGTCGACTGGCCAGCGCCTGCGGGCGAAGGTGGCGGTGGTTATCGGCGGTGGCCAGAGTCCGGGGGAAGGGACGGGCAACGGGCGGGCGGCGGCCATGCGTTTTGCCCGGGAGGGCGCCAGGGTGCTGGTCTGCGACCGCAGTCCCGAAGCGGCGCAAGCGACGTCCGCGCTGATCGTGGAGGAAGGATTCGAGGCCGTGGCCTGCAAGGCGGACGTGACGGTCGAGGAGGATCTGGCCGCGGCGATGGAACTGGCGCTTAGGCTGTGGGGCCGGCTCGACATCCTGCACAACAATGTTGGCATCAGCCTGGCCGGAGGCGACGCCGATCTGCTCGACATCACGGAAGAGAGTTTCGATTTCGTGAGCCGGGTGAATCTCAGGGGAACCGTGTTCGCCTGCAAACATGCCGTTCCCATCATGCGCAAGCAGGGAGCGGGAGCCATCATCAACGTTGCCTCGGCGGCCGGGCCTGGCCTTTATCCCTATGTCGCATACAAGGCGTCGAAAGCGGGCGTGATTGCTTTCACCGAACAACTGGCCTTGCAGAACGCCGGGTACGGCATCCGGGCAAACGCGATTCTTCCCGGCCTGATCGGGACGCCCATGGCGGTGGAAGCCCGGGTCAGCAAGTTCGGAAAATCCCGGGAAACCGTGGAAGCCGAGCGCGCCGCCAAAGTCCCGCTGAAGCGGCAGGGAACGGCATGGGACGTGGCCAATGCCGCGCTCTATCTTGCTTCCGAGGAGGCCGGTTTCGTGACTGGCGTGTCGTTGCTGGTCGATGGCGGACGGATCCTGAACCGGCTGTAGCGCCGTGCCGCCGGTATTACAGTGTTGCCCCGACCGATCCGCCGAAATGGCGGGAGATTTCCGTCGTGCCTTCCAGGAGTTCCTTGGTAAAGCGCTTCTCGTTGGACTGCATGCGTATCGTCGGGCCGCCGATGGACATGCAGTATTTCACGTCGTCGTTGACGTCGAAGATGGGGGCGGAGATCGCGGTCACGCCAAGCAGCCGCTCGCCGTGCGAGATCGAGAATCCCGCCTGGCGGACTTCTTCGAGTTCGCGCACGACTTCCGCCTGGGTAAGCTTGCGCGCCCGAGCCAGCGCGGACAGCAGCGGCGTGAGGTCCTTCTTCGGCATGTAGGCCAGGAGAACCTTGGTGGCGGAACCCGCGACCAGGGGAACCTGTTCGCCGGGCTGGATCACGCTGCGCAGCGAAGATGCCGCGGATACCGCGTCCACGCAGACGCGGTTCTTGCCGATGATGGTATGGATGGAGACCGTTTCGCTGACTTCCTCGGCGATGCGAGCCATGATGGGCCGCGAGATCTCGCGTATGCCCAGCGTGCTTTTCACGAGCCCCGCGAGCCTGAGGAACCGGAGGGAAAGACAGTACTGCTGATCTTCGAGCCGGATCAGGTAGCCGGCTTTCTCCAGGCTGTGCACGATCCGGAATGCCGTCGATTTCGGAAGATCTATCCTGTCGGATATCTCTTGCAGGGTGAGGCTCGTGCGGTCGGCCGTGAAGGATTCGAAGATCGCAAGAATTCTTTGTACGGAGCGCATCATGATGTCGAGGTCATCTGCCAGGAAAGGGGTGCCAGCTTATGAAATGGGTTTTATTGCCCGGAATTCCCGCCGGGATCCTGCCTACTATACTTGACTTCCCCGGCCCGGGTCGCCGTAGCAGCCCTGCGTGATGGTGCTGCGGCCACCGTCCACGATGATGTTCGCGCCGTTGACGTAGCCCGCGGCATCGCTCGCCAGGAACAGCGCCACATGGGCAACGTCCTCGGGGGTTCCGGTCCGGCGGGAAGGGGTGAGCGCGACCAGTTGCTCATCCTTGGGGCGGACGATGCCGTCCCGGATTCCGCCCGTGGAAATGCAGTTGACCCGAAGGCCGTATCGGCCGAGATCATGGGCCATGACGTGAGTCAAGGCCACGAGCCCCCCTTTGGCGGCCGAGTAGGCGGCGATGGACGGGTTGCCCAGGACGCCGTCTATCGATCCGTGATTGATGACGCACCCTCCGGGACGCTGCTTCATCAGGGGCAGAAAGCCCTGCGCGCAGACGAACGCCGCGGTCAGGTTGCGGCCGATCATCGCGGCCCAGGTCTGGCTGGTGGTGGTTTCGAAGGATTGTTCGACCACCCGGCCGGCCAGGTTGAAGAGGATGTCGACCCCGGCGACGGAGCGGGCGCATTCCTTTGCGATCCGGCGCACGTCGTCCTCGTTCGTGACGTCGACGAGAAAATCCGGAGATGCGGGGCGGTCGCCGCCAGGACGGGACCAGCCGTCCGCGCTGTCATCCAGGCGTATGACGCGGGCGCCAGCCGCCGTGAAGAGAGCCGCCGCGGCCCGGCCGATTCCATAGGGATTTCCGGTAATCACAGCAGTCTTTCCGTGCAAGTCCATGGGGGTATCCAGTTATTTCATTGATTGAAACTAAGACTGGCTATCGAAACTTGAATGGTACCATCGAAGAATACGCCAGAACATCTGATGGAGACTGAGCCATGTCCATGCCGACCCGCATCGGCGCCAGTGCGGCGCCAGGCAATGCCAATCGGTTGCTCGAGTTTCTGCATGGCGTCGGGCAGATGCCGGAATCGGCGGCGACGGACAAGGCTCGGTGGTGCCTGTTGGATACCTTGGGTTGCGGCCTGCTCGGATCACAGCAACCCTGGGGAAAAATAATTCAGGACGATGTCCTGGCGGGAGGCTGCCAGGGACGCTCCAGCATTCTGGGCCGGCCGCGCAGGGCAGGGGCGAGCCAGGCCGCGCTGTGCAATGGCACGGCGATGCACGGATTCGAGCTGGACGACCTGTTGTCCGCCGCCTTGATCCATCCCGGGGCGGTCGTCGTCCCGGCAGCCCTGGCGGCATCGGAGGCTGTCGATGCGGACGGTCTCTCGCTGCTCAGGGGGATCGTCGCGGGATACGAGGCAACCGAACGTATCAGTCTTGCGCTGGGAACGGATCCATCCAGCAGGGGGTTCCACAAGACGAGTGTCGTCGGGCCGGTGGCGGGCGCGGTCGCCGCCGGCGTATGCATGGGGCTGGAATTCCAGAAGCTCCAGTGGGCCGTGGGATTGGCATGCTCGTGCGCGTCGGGCATCAAGAATTTTGCGACCGGCGGCGGCGCGGGCATGGTGAAGAGGCTGCATGCGGGCCGGGCCGCGGAGGCCGCGGTGCGGGCCGTGATGCTGGCCGACCGGGGCTTTACCGCTCCGCCCGGCGCGATAGACGGCAAGTTCGGGCTGATCGAGGCGTTCGGTGGCGCATCCGCCAGGCCCGATTTGCTCGATGCGCAGTTGGGGGCCCGATGGGCGCTTGATGACGTGTGGGTCAAGGTCTATCCGATCTGTGGCTGGATACAAGGTGTCGTCCAATTGCTGCTCGCGATGCGGGCGAGCCGTTCCTTGGACCCGGCCGAGGTCGAGAAGGTGACGGTCGCGACGAGTTCGTTCGCCGTCCAGTACAACGGCAGTACCGAGATCGTCGACACCATGGATGCCCAGTACAGCATTCCATATTGCACGGCGGTGGCCTTGACGGGAGATCCGATGAATCCCGGCGAATACGGCGGCGAGCGGATCCGGGATCCCCAGCGACGCGCTCTGGCCTCGAAAGTGGAACTGAAGGTGGACGCCGAGGCGGACGCCGTCTATCCCCAGCGCTTCGCCTGCCGTGTCGTCGTCTTGTTGAAGGACGGATCCCGGTTCGAGGCGAGAACGCAGGATGCGCACGGAACCCCGGGTAGTCCGTGTTCCGAGCAGGAGAGGGTGGACAAGTTCTCCAGGCTGAGCGAACTGGCGGGACTTGGCCTGGACGTTCCTTCCATGGTCGAGAGTGTCCGTCGCCTGTCATCGGATACGTCGGTCCGCAAGCTGATGAACCATCTGCAACCTGCCCAGTGACCCCCTCCACCGGAGATGCCATGAATACCCGATTGCTGGACGAACCGACCGCCGACACGGTACGAATGAGCGTTGCCGAGGCCCGAGCCCTCGGCGAGGCCGCGTTGTTCAAGATCGGTTTTACCCAGGACGAGGCCGCGATGGTGGCCGAACATCTGGTGGATGCCGCGACGTGGGGCTACGAGTTCGCAGGGTTGCCCCGGATACTGGTGATTGCCGAAAGGCCCGAGCTGCAATGGCCGCGCCAGCCCGTGTCCGTTGTCAAGGAAACTGCGGTCTCGGCGCTGCTCGACGGCGGCAATCATGTCGGGTACGTGTCGATTCCACGCGCCGTCGATGTCGTGCTGGAGAAGGTCAGGGGTTCCGGCGTCGCGGTCGTGGGGCTTCGGAACAGTTGGTTCGCCGGTCGCAATGCGTACTATCTCGAGCGCATCGCCAGGGCCGGATACGCGGTGGTGTATTTCGGCAGCAGCACGCCCACGGTCGTTCCACCGGGGGCCGCCAGGAAGATTCTTGGCACCAATCCCCTCGCGATCGCCTTGCCGGGGAAAGACAATCCATTCATTTTCGATATGGGCACCGGTGCGGTGATGACCGGTGAGATCATGCTCAAGTCATTCCTGGGCGAGGAGTTTTCTGAGATCGTCGGCATCAATGCACGTGGCGCGCCAACCCGGGTGGCGAGCGAGCTGAAGGACGGCGGCGTGTTTCCGTTCGGCGGGCACAAGGGCTATGGCGTATCGCTGGCCATCCAGGCGATGGGCCTGCTGGCGGGTTCCCGGTTCAGGTTGGGCGAGGTGAGCGACTTCGGTTCGCTGTTCGTCGCATTCGACCCGGAATTGCTCATGCCGCGCGAACAGTTCGTTGCCGAACTGGACGAACTGCTCGGCAAGGTGAAGGCCTTGCCGCGCCAGGCGGGTGTTTCCGAGATCCGAGTGCCGTCCGAACGAGGTTTCAGGGAAAGGGAAATCAGGCGCCAGGAGGGTATCCTGGTGCACCGGTATGTGGTCGAGCGGCTCAACCAGATCTGCCTGGCGGCCAATTCCGCCTGAGCAGCGAAGCGCTCCGGCGCCGGTTGCGGGCCGGGCCGGAACGCTGTCGATCACTCGGGTTGTATCCCCGCCTCGCGCAGTTCGGTGGACCATCGGGCCAGGTCTTTCCGGGCCCAGTCCGTGAAGGCCTGGGGGGTGCTGCCGATAAGCGTGAAACTGAGACTCTCCAGCTGTTTGCGCACGTCCGGGGTTTCGAGGATGTCCGCCAGCTTCCTGCTCAGTTTTTCGATGATGGCGGTGGGCGTCTTCGCCGGCGCCAGCATGCCGTAGCAGGTGTTCACTTCGAAGCCCGGGAAACCCGCCTCCGCCAAGGTCGGGACGTCGGCGACCAGCGGCAGGCGCTGCGATGACGTCACCGCGAGTGGCTTGACCCGGCCTTCCCGAGCATATGGCACCATTTCGTGGGGGGCCGAGAAGAGCATGTTCACCTCGCCGGCCAGCATGGCCTTGTTCGACAGTCCGGCGCCCTTGTAGGGGACGTGGACCATTTGCAGTTTCGCCCTCTGCTGGAAGAGCATCGCCGAAAGATAGCTGGTCGTACCTATGCCGGAGGAGCCGAAAGTCAGGCCGTCCGGTCTGGATCTGGCGTAGGCGACGAGTTCGCCTACCGACTTGACCGGTATGGATGCGTGGACGACCAGCATGTTGGGTGCGCATGCCAGGAGGGAAATCCGCTCGAAATCGTTCATCGTGTCGTACGGCAGCTTCTTGTAGAGGCTGGGGTTCAGCGTATAGCCGCCGGCGATGAGCAGGAGCGTGTAGCCGTCCGGGCTGGCCTGGGCTACCGCGGACGTTCCGATGATGCCGCCCGCCCCCGGACGGTTGTCGACGACGACGGTCTTGCCCCAGCTTTCCGTCAGCTTGGCGCCGAGGAAGCGTGCCAGTACGTCTATCCCTCCTCCCGGCGACGACGGCGCGATGATCCGGATCGTCTTGTCGGGGTAGGCCTCGCTGTTGCCGGCTTCCCGGCCTTGAGCCCAGGCGGCCTGGGATCCGGCCAGGAGAAGCACAGCAATTGCCAGCGTGGAACGACGAGGGTTCTGCATTGCCTTGTTCATGACGGTCTCCAGTGATCTTCTGGTTGCCATTGAAGGGGGCTAGAAGATGGCGCCCACCATGCCCCCCTCCACGTTGATGGACGACCCGGTGACGAATCCGGCCTGCCTGGATGCCAGGAACGCGACGACGCCGCAGACTTCGTCCTGCGAGCCCATGCGGCCAAGCGGCGTGAGTTTTTCCCTGGCGGCGGTCTGTTCCGGCGTGTAGGCGCCCTGGCCGCTTCGATGCGGCGTGTCGATCAAGGCGGGGGCGACACAGTTGGCCGTGATGCCCGCATGGCCCACTTCATTGGCCAGGTGCTTGACGTAGGTGCCCACGCCGGCCCGGAAGACGGTGGAGAGGCTGTGGTGAGGCATGGGCTGCTTGACCGAGGCCGAGGTGACGGCAATGATCCTGCCCCATCCCCGCCCGAGCATGGCCGGAACGAGTTCCGTGGCGACCTGGATGACGCTCCAGAGCTGGTTCTGGTAGGCCTGTGTCCAGCGCGTTTCATCGGTTTCATCCAGCGTCGCGCGCAGGGGATTGGGGGCACGGCCGGTATTGAGGATGAGAATGTCCGGACCTCCCAGCTCCGCGCCGACGGTTTGCCGCAATCGCGCGACATCGGGCTGCGCCAGCATGTCGCCGGGCACGGCGATGGCGCGAACCCCGTATTTCTCCCGGATTTCGTCGGCGACGGCCTGCAGCTTGTCGGCGCTGCGGGCGAAAAGCACGACGTTCGCGCCTTCGGCGGCCAGCGCATGCGCGATGTTGCGCCCCATCCCCCCGCTGGAGGCGGTTATCACGGCGGTCTTGCCTTGAATGCCAAGATCCATGATTACTCCGCGAGAACGACGACTTCGTTGCCGTCGACGACAAATTTGTGCGGCATGTCTTCCGACACCCATTCCATATAGTCGAGAACCTGGGCGAACCGGGGATCTGCCTGCTCGAGCGGTTCCGGACGATAGCGGTCGTCGAACGACATGGGAACGAAGGAGATCCGGCTCACTCCCGAGGGCGAGGCCGATATCTTGGCCAGCAGCCCTGTCGTGCAGTCCTTGCCATAGGGCATGAGCGGGAAAGCGGGGTCGAGATCCGCGTGATTGCGCACGGCGCCATGCATCCAGGCGGGCTCCTTCCAGGATGGGGCCGCGAACGATTTGGTCATGGCGAAAACCCCGAGGCTGTAGAAAATGGGTTTCCCCCGATAGACCTCGATCGCCTTGGGGACGTGCGGCGCATGGCCGACGACGACATCGGCCCCCGCGTCGATGGCGGCGTGGGCAACGATGACCTGGTAGTCGGAGATGACCCGGGGCAGGCGGATGACACCGGAATGAAAGGCAAGGACGACGACGTTGGCCTTCGCGCGCAGTGCCCGGATGTCGTCGAGCAGGCGGGACAGGTCCGCCGCGTCGGGCTCGGTGTGGATACGGACCGGCTGGTGCGGACCGCGCGTCTCGTACATCGTCTTGATCCGGATGGCGGTGACGCCCGGGCGATTGGCTCCCGCCTCGCTGCCCGCCGCCGCGACCGAGGTGTACCCGAGGTACCCGATCTTGACGCCATTGCGTTCGACGATGGCTGGTTGCCGGGCCTCGTCGAGGTCGCGGCCCGCCCCCGTTACCTGGATGCCCCGCTCGGTCAGCAGCGCGCGAGTGTCCAGCATGGCCTCGGGGCCGCTGTCGAAGCTGTGATTGTTGGACATCGTGACGGCATCGAATCCGCCATGGGAGTAGATGTCGGCCATTTCGATCGGCTGTCCCACCTGCGGCGCGTGTTCGGCGCGGACGTTACGGTTGGAGTAGGTCCGCATGCAGTTCACGAACCGGATGTCCGCGGCGCGCAGCACCGGGCCGATGAGTTCCGTATATCCCTCGACGGGGAATCCTTCCGACGGGCCGTGGGTCGGCCCGCAGTCGCCGCCGATCACCACTGTGACGTTGCTGGGCATTTCGTCTCCTGATAGTAAGGGTGCCCCGCCATGGGGCCCATGCCATTCAAATCTCGATCATTTCGAAGTCTTGCTTGCCCGCGGAGCATTCCGGACAGATCCAGGTCTCGGGCACGTCCGCCCAGCGGGTTCCGGGAGGAATGCCTTCGCCGGGCATGCCCGCGGCCTCGTCGTAGATGAAGCCGCAGAGTACGCACTGCCAGGTCTTGTATGGGACGCCGGCACATGCTTGCGCCGTGGCCGGTGCCGTGTTTGGATCGTTCATGTCCATCATTTCGTGGAGTGGGTCGAGGGCTGGGGAACCAGGGAGGGCAAGAACGCCGTTTCAGGAGCGACGGCTTCGCGCAGCCTGCCGTTTTCGCCGGCGACCCGGGCCAGCAGCGGGCTGGGTTTCCAGCGTTTGCCGTACCGTTCGTGCCATGCCTGGACCTGGTACAGGATCGCGGGCGCGCCTATGCCATCCGCCCAGTACATCAGTCCGCCGCGATGCCGGGGGAAGCCGAAGCCATTGAGCCACATCGCATCGATGTCGCTCGCGCGAAAGGACTTGCCTTCGTCGACGATCTTGCATGCTTCGTTGACCGAGGCGAACAGCAGCCGGTGGAGAATCTCCTCGTCCGTGAACTCCCTTTGGGGGATGCCGAACTCCCGCGCGATGTCGGCGATGACCTGGTTGACGACGGCATCCGGGCGGGGCGTCCTGTCGTTATTCTCGTACCGATACCAGCCGGCGCCATTCTTCTGGCCATGGCGGCCCATTTCGACCAGGCGATCCGGCACGTGGAGCTTGCGATAGTCAGGGTCTGCGGCGGCGCGGCGCTTGCGGGTGTCGTAGCTGACGTCCAGGCCGGACAGGTCGCTGACCGCGAATGGCCCCATGGGATAGCCGAAATCCATCATGACCTTGTCGATCTGCCAGGGCAGGGCGCCTTCTTCGAGAAGCAGCATCATCTCGGTCACGAGCGGCGCCCGGCTCCGGTTCGCGGCGAAACCGTCGCAGGAACCGGCGACCACGCTGATCTTGCCCAAGGCTCGTCCCATCGCCGCGGCGCGGCCGAGCGTGTCGATCGTGGTGGCGTCCCCGGCAACGATCTCGCATAGCTTCATGACGTTCGCCGGAGCGAAGAAATGCGCGCCGGCCACGGATCCTGGCCGCTTCGTGGCGCGAGCCATGACATTGATGTCGATCGCGGACGAATTGGTCAGCAACAGGGCGCCAGGTTTCATCACGACGTCCAGCTTGCCGAAGATGTCCATCTTCAGGTCGACTCTTTCGAATACCGCCTCGATGACGGCGTCGCAGTCACCTATGCTTTCATAGCGGCTCGCCGGCTCGATCCGGGCCAGCCGTTCCTGCATCTGTGCCGGGGTGAGGCGCTTGCGCCGGATGCGTGCATCGTAGGTCGACCGGATGCGTTCCATGCCGCGTTTCAGGGCCTCGGGCGTGGCTTCGAGCATCTTGACGGGAATGCCGGCATCGGCGAAGGCGATCGCGATGCCGCTGCCCATGGTTCCCCCGCCCACCACCGCGGCGGAACGGACTCCGTCGCCCGCGGGTGGCTTCGCGATGCCGGGGATCTTGCCGGCCGTTTTCTCCGCGAAGAATGCGTATCTCAGGGCCTTGGCTTCGTCGGAGTCCTCGAGTTCGGAAAAACGATCGTGCTCGAGCGCGATGCCCGCATCGACATCCACGCTCAGCGAGGCGGCCACCAGTTCGATGGCATAGCCTGGCGCTTTCAAGGGCGATTTCTTGCGGGCTGCCGCCTGGCGTGCCATTTCGATGATTTCCGGTTTTTCCCGGTCGGCGGTCCGCCATGCCGTCAGGGCGGATGTCTTGCGCAGCGGCCGTTCGAGTGCGATCCGGCGGGCAACGCCCGCCGCGAACGCCACCAGATCTCCGGTGGCGATCTCGTCGATCAACCCCAAGGCGAGTGCTTCGTCCGCGCCGGCCTGCCTGCCGGAGAGGATCATGTCGAGCGCGGCCGCGGCGCCGATCAACCGGGGGAGCCGCTGGGTGCCGCCGCCGGCGGGAATGATGCCCAGCTTGATCTCCGGCAGGCCGAGCCTGGCGGCCGGTGTCGCAATGCGGTGGTGACAGGCGAGGGCATGTTCCAGTCCGCCACCCAGGCAATAGCCGTCCATGGCCGCCACGACAGGTTTTTCGCTGGCCTCGATGGCCGCGGCGCTGGTCCGGCTGGTTACCGCGCGCGTTTTTCCGAACTGCCGGATATCGGCTCCGGCTATGAAGTTGCGGCCGGCTCCCGTCAGCACGATCGCATCTACCGCCGGATCCTCGTTGGCCGCCTTGACGAGGTCGATGATGCCCTCGCGCATGCCGGGCGCCAGGGCGTTAACGGGTGGATTGCGCAGGGTGATGATGCCTACGCGTTCACGTATTTCGTAGCTGACTACCTCGTCGTTCATGGGGGAACCTCAATTCTGTTGCGCTATCGGGGCGGATCGGCAGTTGCCTCGCGCCGTGGTCAGTATGCTATCATGAGTTCCTATAGATGGTATTGGTTTCAATGAATGGAACTTCTTGGGGGCGGAATGGCGATAAATGATCATGCGTACATCGTCGGGGCCTACGAGCACCCGCTGCGCCACGCGCCGGACCATTCCGTCGCGAGGCTGCATGCCGAGGTGGCGAAAGGAGCGGTCGAGGACGCGGGTTTGTCCAAGGACGACATCGACGGGTTCTTCTGTGCCGGTGACGCGCCGGGCGCCAACCCGTGGTCCTTGGCCAACTATCTCAACCTGCGCAAGCTGAAATACCTGGATTCCACGGACATGGGCGGATGTTCGTACCTCATGCACGTGGCGCACGCCGCGCAGGCGATTGCCGCCGGCCGATGCAATGTTGCATTGATCACCCTTGCTGGCCGTCCGAGGTCCGAAGGCATATCCGGAACGCAGGTGCGGGTCAGGGGTGCGAATCTTCCTGAATCGCCCTACGAGATGCCGTATCGGCCGGTGACCTTGAATCTGTACGCCATGTGCGCGATGCGCCACATGTATGAGTTCGGGACGACGCCGGAGCAACTCGCGTGGGTCAAGGTTGCGGCGTCGCGCCACGCCCGGCACAACCCCAACGCGATGCTGCGCAAGCCGGTATCCGTGGAGGAGGTCCTGGCGTCGCCGCTGATCTCCGATCCGTTGCATCGCCTCGATTCCTGCGTGGTCACCGATGGTGGGGGAGCGATCGTGGTCGCGCGTGCGGAGGTAGCCGCGCAGTTGCATCGGCCCCGGATACGCATCAAGGGATACGGAGAAACCACCAAGCACCAGGATGCGGGAAAGATCGATCTGACCTACACCGGACAGGCCTGGAGCGGCCCCCGGGCCTTCGAGGCCGCGGGCGTCGGGCCGGGCGACATCCAGTACGCCTCGATCTACGACAGTTTCACCATCACGGTGCTGCTGCAACTGGAAGACCTCGGCTTCTGCAAGAAGGGCGAGGGCGGACGGTTCGTCCAGGACGGAAACCTGGTCGCGGGCATAGGCAGGATGCCGGTGAACACGGATGGCGGCGGCCTGTGCAACAACCATCCTTCCAACCGTGGCGGGATGACGAAGATCATCGAGGCGGTCAGGCAGCTCCGGGGGGAAGCGCACCCGGAATTGCAGGTCCCGGGGTGCGCGTTGGCGCTGGCATCAGGCATAGGCGGCGCGATCGGCCACCGCCATGGCGCGGCGACCTTGATCATGGAACGGGAGGCGTGATGACGGAGCAGCGCAACGAAGTCCAAATACCCGGGGACCCCGCATTGAACCCGGGCGACGAGCAATATTTCATCGCGGCCCGGAACGGAAGCCTGCTTGTCGGCGCGTGCCGGGCATGCGGGGAACTCCATCACTACCCGAGATGCCTATGCCCGTTCTGCTGGAGCAGCGATGTCGAGTTGAAGCCGGCGGCAGGCACCGGGACGATCTATACGTTCAGCGTCACCCGCAAGGGACCGGACACGCCTTACTGCATCGCCTATGTACAGCTGGATGAAGGGCCGATCATGATGACGAACATCGTGGATACCGACCTGGACCGTGTCCGGATCGGGCAGCGGGTCAGGCTCGTATGCGTTCCCACCGATGGGGAGTACGCCATTCCGATGTTTTCCCCGGCGCAGGCAGGTTCCTGAATGAACAGGAGAAACCGATGAGCGGCACGGTGGTGTTGTACGGCGCGGTGGGGGATGTATTGACCCTGTATGAGATCGATCGGGCCCGGGCCTCGTTGACGAGGCGGGCGGAATTCCGGATGCCGAATCGCGTGCAATATGCCTGGAGGCATCCGGCGCTACCGGTTCTGTATGTGACGACCGCCAGTTCCGGCCCCCGGACGCATTCCAGGGACAACCAGGTCACCGCTTTCCGTATCGACGAGGCGGGCGGGCTGCGCCAGCTCGGCGAGACGCGCGGCCTGGCCGCCAGGGCGGTTCATCTCTGCGTCGATCCGCGGGGGAAGTTCGTCATCAACGCGCACAACTTCCCGCGATCGTGGGTGACGGTCCATAGGATACGGCCCGACGGATCGCTCGGGGAAGAGGTCGGGCAAGGCGAACAGACCGATTTCGGGAGTTATCCGCACCAGGTGATGACCTTTCCCAACGCACGGTCGGCATTGATCGTCGACAGGGGAAACCATGCGGCCAATGGCAGGCCCGAGGATCCGGGAGCGCTGCGGATCTATCCCATGGACGATGGTCGGCTGGTCGCGGGGCAGGTGGTCGCGCCGGAGGGCGGATTCGGATTCGGACCGCGCCACGTGGCGTTCCACCCGGGCAAGCCGTGGCTGTACGTGGCGGACGAACGCCACAACCGCCTGGCCATGTTCCGGGTGCAGGACGGCGCGGTCGAAGCACGGCCGGCATATGTGGTCACGACGCTGGAGAACGCCCGGGAGGCAGGGCCGCGGCAGCTCGTCGGGGCCATTCATGTCCATCCTCACGGGCGCCATGTCTATGTCGCCAATCGTGCCGATGCGACCGTGGAGGCGGGAGGGCGAAAAGTGTTCGCGAACGGCGAAAACAGTATCGCCGTCTTCGAGATCGATCCGGCCAGCGGCGAACCCGTGCGCATCCAGAATGCGGACACTCGTTCCTTCCACGTCAGGACGTTCGCGCTGGATCCTGCCGGCGGCCTGCTCGTGGCAGCGAGCATCAAGGCGATGGACGTCCTGCGGGACGGCGAGATCAAACACGTTCCCGCGGCGCTTTCCGTTTTCCGCATCGGCCCGGACGGGCGGCTGGAGTATGTGCGCAAGTACGACGTGCCGTTGCCGGAAGGGGAGCTGCAGTACTGGATGGGCATGGTCGAGCCGGCGTAGCACCTTATCGCAACCGGCGAAGAATCGAAGTCGAACAGGTGGATGGTAGAGACGGTATGAGCAAATTCAAATTCTTGCTGGAGCCCCGGTCCATCGCGGTGGTCGGTGTTTCCGACGACGCCGCGCGTCCCGGATCCCAGGCGGTCCGGGCCTTGATGAGGAACGGCTATCAAGGGCGCATTTTCCCGGTGAATCCGAAGTACCAGGAGTTCCAGGGCTTGAAATGCTATCCCTCGGTGGAAGCCATCGACGAGGACGTGGACCTGGTCGTGATCGGGGTTCCCGCGAAAGGGGTGATCCCGGTCATGCGGGAATGCGCGGCGAAATCGGTCCCCTACGTGACCGTCTTCAGCGGCGGATTCCGAGAAAGCGGGCCGGAAGGCGCCGAGCGCGAGCAAGAACTGATGACCATCGCCCGCGAGGCGGGCATGCGGGTCATCGGCCCCAATTGCCTGGGGTTCGCCAGCATTCCCGCGAATGTCTACGCGGCGTTCGGCAGCATCACCCGCGACCCCAAGCTCGAGCCGGGAAACGTCTCGCTGGTGACGCAGAGCGGGGGCTTCGGCTACAGCATCGCGCTGGCCTGCGCCGAGGCGAAGATCGGATTCCGGCACGTCGTCGCGACCGGCAATGAGAGCGACATCGACACGGTGGAGATGATCGACGCGCTGATCGACGACCCCGAAACCGCGTGCATCGTCTCGTACATCGAGGGAACTCGTGATGGTCGGGCGCTGTTGCGGGTGGGCCGGCGGGCGTTGGCCGCCGGCAAGCCCATCCTGCTGTGGAAGGGCGGCGTGACGGAGCAGGGCGCCCGGGCGGCGGCGTCGCACACGGCCAGCATGACGGGCAGCTACGATTTCTATCGCGCGCTGTACAAGCAGACGGGGATCGTGGAGATCGCCGAGCTGCACGAAGTCGTGGATTATCTGAAGGCGTTTGCGCCGGGCAAGCTTCCGGAAAGCAATGGCGTCGCCGTCATGGGCGTTTCGGGCGGATCGGCGATCGTCTTCGCCGACGCCGGCGAGCGGCGCGGGCTGAGCCTGTGCACGCTGACCGAGGCCACGCAGGAACGCCTCGGACCGGTGGTGCCGAGCATAGGCGCGCTACACAATCCCATCGACCTGACCGCCGGCTATTTCTCCGAGCAAAACAAGGAGAAGCTCGAGATTGCCCTGCGAGCTGTCCTGGACGATGCCCGGGTCGGCGCGTTGTGTGTCAACCTGGCGACGACGGGGCCCGGCGGCAGCGCGGTGGCGGCAGAAGTCATCGCGCGGGTGTCGGGACAGTACACCAAGCCGATCGCGGTCTTTTCATCGACGCCGCCGGCGGCGAATGCCGCCGCGCTGGAGATCTTCTCCGAAGCCCGGGTTCCGGTGCTGCCGTCGCCGTCCAGGGCGGCGAACGCACTGGCTGTGCTGTGGGCCTACAGGCAGGCACGAGCACGGATCGCGGACGCTCCGGAGGGCGACGCTATCGTCGAGCTGGAGGCGGACGTGCGCGCGGCGCTACGGGCCGGGCGCGCGTTGTCGGAAATGGAGTCCAAGTCGGTGCTGGCCAAGGCCGGCGTCCCGGTAACCAGGGACCTGCTGGTACGCAACGGCGGGCAAGCAGACCTGGCGAGCCTGTCATATCCGGCGGTGGTCAAGGTCGTTTCGCGCGATATCCCTCACAAGTCCGAGGTCGGGGGCGTCAAGGTCAATCTGGCGTCCGCGGAGGAGGTGGCGTCGGCGATCGAGCAGATAAGCGAGAGCGTCGCCCGGCTGGCGCCGATGGCCACGATAGACGGAATGATGATCTCGGAGATGGTCACCGAGGGCTTCGAGCTGATCGCCGGCGTCGTGAACGACGTGGTGTTCGGGCCGGTGGTCATGGTCGGCGCGGGCGGCATTTATGCGGAGATCCTGAAGGATGTCTCGTACAGGCTGGCGCCATTCGACGAACGTACGGCCCTGGACATGCTGGATGAACTGCGTTGCCGGCCGATATTCGACGGAGCTCGGGGAGGGGCCGTCCTGGACGTGGCTTCGGCCGCGCGTGCCCTGGCTGCCCTGTCGCGGTTCGGCTGGGCTGTCCGGAAGGAGGTCCAGGAGATCGACGTCAATCCGTTGTTCCTGTCTGCGCGGGGCGTCGTGGCGGCGGACGCCCTGGTCGTGCCGACGGCGCAGGCCGGGCGCGGCGAGGCGTGACGGAGGCGGATCGTGTCCACGAACCTGAAGATACGTTGCCTGCCAGTGGAAATGGCATTCGAGGCCGCCGCCGACGAGTCCATCCTCGCGGCGGCGCTGCGGGCGGGAGTCATGCTGCCGCACAGTTGCAAGACGGGGTTGTGCGGCACCTGCCGCGTCCGTGTCGTCGACGGGCACGTCGATTTCAACACGGCGAAGGCAAGGGGACTGTCCCCGCACGACCGCGCCGAAGGCGATGTGCTGCTGTGCCAGACCAGGGCCGTTTCGGACGTGACGCTCGCATGCAACATCGTGGAAGAAACGCGCGATGTGCCGGTGCGGCGAATCGCGGCGCACGTGGTCGGAGTCGACCCGCTTTCCGAGGACGTACGGCGGATCCGGCTAGCCTTGCCGGAAGGCGAGACATTCGGCTTCGTCGCTGGCCAGCACATGAATGTAGTCATGTCCGGCGGTGTCCGCCGCTGTGTTTCCCTGGCCAACGCGCCGTCTGGCGGCGACGCAGGGCTGGAAATGCACCTGCGGAACTACGGAGGCGTGCTGAGCAAGTATGTCTTCGAAAGCATCAAGGATGGAGACCTGGTCAGGATGGAGGGCCCCCTGGGGACCTTCGTCCTGAGAGGCGGATCCGATCGTCCGTTGCTCTTCGTCGCCGGCGGGACGGGGTTTTCGCCAGTGAAGTCCATGATAGAGACCTTGATCGAACAGCGTTCGAGCCGGCCCATGTCGCTCTACTGGGGCGGGCGACGTCCTCCCGACCTCTACCTTCATGAACTCGCGGGCCACTGGCGTGACCACGTCGGCCTGGATTACGTACCCGTCGTTTCGGATGGGGAACCGGCGGATGCGTGGCAGGGGCGGACCGGTTTCGTCCACCAGGCGGTGATGGACGATTTCGACGATCTTTCCGGCCATGATGTGTACGTATGCGGGGCGCCGCCGATGGTGGAAGCCGCGCGCCGCGACTTCATCGGCGCGCGGAAGCTTCCGCCCCGGCAGTTCTTCGCCGACGCGTTTCATCCTTCGTAGCGTGGCGGGGTCCATGCCAAGACAAGACAGCCTATCGAGAGAGCAAAACCATGAGCGAAGATGAAACCCTGGTCAGGATCGAGGTGCGGGATTCGATCCTATGGATCGTGCTGAATCGGCCCGCGAAGGCCAACGCCTTGACGATCGGGATGATGGAAACCATGGCGGAGGCGATCCGCGATGCCGGGGCCCAAGAGGGAGTCCGGGCTGTTGTCCTGTGTGCGCCCGGCGCGCGTATCTTTTGCGCCGGCGTGGACGTGAAGGAACAGTCTCCGGATGGCGACGCTGCGAGGCAGCGCGAGCGACGCTCCATCGCGCTGGCACGGCTGCAGGACGCCGTGATCGATAGCGCCAAGCCTGTCGTCGTCGCGGTGGAGGGCGCGGCCATCGGTGCCGGCGCCATGCTGGCCTGGCTGGCGGACGCCTGTGTCGCCGCCACCGCCGCCAGCTTTTCGCTGCCCGAGATCGACATCGGGATTCCGACTTTCTCCGGCGCCAGCATCGTGGAAGCGGTGGCGGGACGCAGCGCGGCCATGGACCTCGTCCTGACGGGGCGGCGCATGCCAGCCGCCGATGCCAGCGCCAGAGGGCTGGTTCGCGAGTTGGCTGAAAGCGGCGTACTGCAGGACAGGGCAGGGGAGTTGGCCGCGTCGCTGGGCGAAAAAGGGGCGCTTGCCTACGCGCAGGTCAAGCGTTGGATGAACCGTGGGGTCAAGCGTGCGCTGGATGAGGCCCGCAAAGAGCATGAGCGGCATCGGGCCGCTATCAGGAACTAGGCAAGCCGGCTGGCGACGACAGGAGAACGAAGGTGGCTGATCTGGATGTTTCGAGACATGGACGGGTCGTGATCGCTCGTCTGAACCGACCCGAGAAGAAGAATGCCCAGAGCGAGGAAATGCTCGATGCGCTTTGCTCGACGCTGCGTTCGGCGAACGACGATCCGGGAACAAGCTGCGTGGTCCTGACGGGTGCGGGTGACGCGTTCTGCTCGGGAGGCGATCTTGGAAGGCGCGCCAACGACGGTGGAGGTGGCGCGCCAACGCCGCTGGAACGGATGGATCGCCTGCATGGCGTGACGCATCGGGTCGCGCGCGCCGTCGAAGAGTTCGAAAAACCCTTGATCGCCGCGGTGAACGGTCCCGCGGTGGGCGCCGGCATGGATCTCGCCCTGATGTGCGACATCCGTTTTGCCGCCGCCTCGGCGCGTTTCGCCGAGGCATACGTCAGGGTGGGACTGTTGCCGGGCAATGGCGGCTGCTATTTCCTGCCGCGCATCGTGGGCGTGGCGCGCGCGCTGGAGCTGCTGTGGACCGGCGACTTCGTCGATGCGCCGGAGGCGCTCGAACTGGGGCTGGTTTCACGTGTTTACGAGGACGAGAACCTGATGGCGCAGACGCTGGCGTTCGCCGGACGCCTGTCCGAGGGGCCGCCCGTCCAGCAGCGCGAGATCAAGAAATTGCTCTACCAGTCCTTGCAGACGGACCTGAGGACCAGCCTGCGCGCCGTGTCCGCGCACATGGCGGTGATCCAGTCGACGGAAGACTACCGGGAGGCGATCGCCGCCTACAGGGAGCGCCGCAAACCCGTGTTCAGCGGGAAATAGCCGCTGGTCGCGATTGGCGCGAAAACGCGGGGCGGGCCCTGCCCGACCCCGACAGGAGACAGGTATGAATGCAGGTCGTGCTGTGTCGCGCAACTGCGCGACGATTGCTCTTGCGGTGGCGGTAGCTTCTCTGCCGGTCATGGCATGGTCGGAAACCTACCCTGGCAAGCCCATCCGGCTGATCGTCAATGCCTCTGCCGGGGGCGGGGCGGATGTCGTGGCGAGGCTGGTGGCGGAGAAACTGGCGGCGACGCTCGGGCAGCCCGTCATCGTGGAGAACAAGCCGGGGGCCGGCGGCAATATCGGCGCGGACTACGTGGCCAGGGCCGCGGCCGACGGATATACCCTGCTTGCCGCGAATTCCAGCTTCGCAAGCAATCTGACGCTCTACAGGAAACTCCCGTTCCATCCCGTGCGGGACTTCTCGCCGGTCAGTCTCCTGGTTGCCAATTATTTCTACCTTTGCGTCCCGGCAGCTTCTCCGCTGAAATCGTTCCAGGAACTGGTCGCCAAGGGCAGGAAGGATGAGCTTACCTATGCATCGGCGGGCGCCGGGCAGGGCTCTCACCTGGGGATGGAGCTGTTGAAGGATCTGGCTGGCTTCAAGGCCGTGCACGTTCCGTACGGAGGCATGGCGCCGGCGGCGGTATCGCTGCTGTCCGGCAACGTCGACATGTCGCTGCTGACCCCCGCGTCGGCGCTGCCGCAGGCGGAAACGGGCAAGCTCAGGCTGCTGGGCGTGACCGCGCCCAGGCGCCAATCGTCGCTGCCCGGCGTGCCGGCGATTGCCGAGTTCGGTCTTCCCGGATTCGAAGTGAACAACTGGCAAGGTCTGCTCGCGCCGGCGGGAACGCCGCCGGCCATCGTCGCCAGGTTGAATCAGGCCGTGAACCAGGCCCTGAAAATGCCCGACCTGAACGCCAGGCTCGCCGAGATGAACACGGAAGCGCGCGGCTCGACGCCGGAGGAATTCAAGGCCTTCCTGGCCGCCGAGATCGACAAGTGGCGGGAGGTGATCAAACGGACGAACACGCAGATCGATTGAACAAGTGGGACGACATCGGGATGGAGAGGCGGGATGAAGGAAGCGACAGGAACAGGACGTGCAGACAGGGCAGCCGGGCCGATAGGGTTCGTGGGGCTGGGCGCCATGGGGGCGCCCATGGCGCGCTGGCTGGTGTCCCGGGGCCATGATGTCATCGTCAGCGACTTGAACCACGGAGCGGTCGCCGACCTGGTGGGGCGTGGCGCCCGTACTGCTTCCACATTGAAGGGCCTGGCCAGCGAAGCCTCGACCGTCTTCACCTGCCTGCCATCATTGCGCGCCTTGCGGGAAGTCGCGCTGGGGGCGGAAGGATTGCAGCATGGAACCCGCATCTCCACGCTGGTGGATTTTTCCACGACGGGACCGGCGTTCGCCCTGGAGCTCGGGGCGGCATTGGCCGCCAGGAAGATCGATTTCCTGGATGCTCCCATAACGGGGAATGTCGTCACTGCCGGCAATGGAACGCTGGGGATCATGTGTTCCGGGCCCTCGGCGGCATTCGAGAGGGCCCGGCCGGTCATGGCGGATCTGGCCAGCATCGCCCTGCTGCACCTGGGGGAGCGGAACGGCCGAGCCCAGACATTGAAACTGCTGAACAACCTGCTTTCCGCGACAGGCATGGCGGTGGCCTGCGAAGCCATGATCCTCGGGACCAAGGCCGGGCTGGACCCCGCGGCGATGCTCGAGGCGATCAACGCCAGCGACGCAAGCAGCAGTGCGACGCGCAACAAGTTCGCCAGGTCGGTGCTTACCCGGAGCTTCGATTTCGGCGCCAGGATGGCCATTACGGCCAAGGATACGTCGCTGGCCGCGGGGGTCGTGGAGGAACTGGGCGTTCCGGCCTGGATCGCCAGGAGGGTGCAGCAGCTCTGGGGTTTCGCGGCATCCCAGGGGGGCGCCGAACGAGACGGAACCTCGCTGATCACCTATCTCGAGCCGTGGGCGGGCGTCGAAGTCGGGGGTGGGCGCGTGGCGGAGGCGGGCGCAGCAACGGGGCAAGCACAATGGATGGACAGGTTGGTGGGGGCCGTGTCGGCAACCCTGTTGGCCGCGGCCTGCGAGGCATTCGTCGCTGGCGCGAAGGCAGGACTGGACCCGATCACGATGACGCGCATTCTCGGGATCGAGACAGGCAGGAATTTCGCGAGTTCGCGTGTCCTGCCGGAACAGGTCGCCACCAGGACGTTCGCCTACGGCAAGTCCTTGGGAGCCGCGTTGAACGATCTCGATTTCGTCGCCGACGAGGCCAGGAGGCTGGGCGTGACGACCTGGGTGCTCGACGGTACGCGGTCGCTGTACCGGCTCGCGGCGGGACTGGGCGGGGGCGGCGAGGACATGTCCCGGCTGGCGACGTACTACGAGGCCTGGGCTGGCGCGGAGGTCCGTATTCCGGCCCCAGGCGATCAAAAGCAAGGAAAATGAGCATGTCCACCGAGACCAGGAGCACTCCGGAGTTCCGGGGCAACATGCCGCGCCCGCTCGACGAAGTCGCGGCGTGGACGGCGGGGCGGCTTGAAGAGGCCATCGATCCCGAGCTGCCCATCATCGATCCGCATCATCATCTTTGGCACGACGACCGCGGAAGGTATTTGCTGGACGAACTGTTGGCCGACCTGAATTCGGGACACAACATCGTCGCCACGGTGTTCCTCCAGGCCAAGAGCATGTATCGCCGCGATGGTCCGGAAGCGATGAAGCCTGTAGGAGAAGTCGAATTCGCCAACGGCATGGCGGCGGCCTGCGCGAGCGGGCAATACGGCGGGGCCAGGATCTGCGAGGCCATCGTCGGCCATGCGGATCTCCGGACGCCGGACGTCGAGGCGGTCCTGGAAGCCTTGGCCGCGGCCGGCAACGGCCGGCTGAGGGGCATACGGCACGGCGCGACCTGGGATGACGGCAGCGCCGCCTACGGCAGATCGTTTTCGCCCCGATACATGCTCGCCGATCCGGCGTTCCGCCAGGGATACGCCGCGTTGCGACGGCACGGGCTTTCTTTCGAGGCGTGGATCTACCATACGCAACTGGCCGAACTGGGCAGCCTGTTGCGGGCTTGCCCCGATATTCCCGTCGTGTTGAACCATGTGGGCGGAGTGCTGGGTATTCCGCCCTACATCGACAGACAGGAAGTCTTCGAGTCCTGGCGCGCCCGCCTGCGCGAACTGGCCGTCTTTCCCAACCTATACGTGAAGGTGGGGGGGCTGGGGATGTTGTACTGCGGGTGGGATTTCCATACCCGGCCCTTGCCGCCGTCGTCGATGGAGCTGGCTACCGCCTGGCGGCCATACATCGAAACTTGTATCGAGTTGTTCGGCGCGGAGCGCTGCATGTTCGAGAGCAATTTCCCCGTCGACAAGCAGTCCTGCGGGTACGGCGTGCTGTGGAATGCGTTCAAACGGGTGGCGGCAGGCTATGGCGACGCGGAGAAGGCATCGCTGTTCCACGATACGGCTGCGGGTTTCTACCGTTTGCGGCGTTCTTGATTTAATCTCGACTGGCGCAACCTCTCGTCGAGGCGCATTCACATGCAAGAGGAACTGCCATGACCATCGCCAAGAACACGATCTGCCTGTGGTACGACAAGGACGCCGAGGCGGCGGCCCGCTTCTACGCCGAGACCTTTCCCGACAGCGCGGTGCACGCCGTCCACCGCGCCCCGGGTGACTATCCGTCCGGCAAGGCGGGTGACGTGCTGACGGTCCAGTTCACGGTCGCCGGTATTCCCTGCCTCGGCCTGAACGGCGGACCCACCTTCAAGCACAACGAGGCTTTCTCGTTCCAGATCGCCACGGACGACCAGGAAGAGACCGATCGCTATTGGAACGCCATCGTCGGCAACGGCGGCCAGGAAAGCGCATGTGGCTGGTGCAAGGACAAATGGGGCATTTCCTGGCAGATCACGCCGCGCGTGTTGACCGAGGCGCTGGCCGTCGGCGGCGGCGAGGCCAGGCGCGCGTTCGAGGCGATGATGGAGATGGGGAAAATCGACGTGGCAGCGATCGTGGCGGCCCGGCGGGGCTGAGGGCGCGGGTCCGGGTGTAGGGCGCGGTCGTGTTCCCGCGGCGCTAGCGTCCTCGTCCGGCGGTTCGCGGCAATGGCTTGTGGTCTTGAGGCGGCTTTGCCGCTGAAACGCTGCCTGGTTGAGCCCAGTTCAACGGCGCAGCGGGCGGCACCGGCTTTTTCCTCTTCATCGGCCGTCCCTTCTTTTCCATGAGTGCACTCCGTAGGCCCTGCAGCGAGGCAACATGCAACGAGGCAGCCTGCGAACAGCATACGCTCATTCGAGCATCGCCCCATTCTTTCTTTTCGATTCGCCGCGCGGTCTGGTAGCAAAAGAAGATGCTTCGGTGCACGCGGAACACTGTATGCTGGGTTGAGCATTGTTCTTATGCCCGCCACACAGGAGCGTCCATCATGGCCAAAGGTCAGATTCGCGGCAATAGGGAGCCGAAGAAACCCAAGCAGCCCCCCAAGGCCCCTCCCATCCCCGTTGCCGGATCCGGCGCGGCCTCCTCCAAAGGAGGCGCTCAATCGGAACCCAGGAAGAAGTAACCAGGGGTTCGCCCTGGAATGAAAAAGATCCGGTCAGGCATGAGCTGTTCGGCGTAGAGCGTCTTGCACAACATGCCCGCAGCCTGGCCGCTGCACAGGAAGTCACGTCAAGGCCGCGCCGGGTTTCCTCTCTGCATAGGCGCCTTGGCGACAACGCCGCAGTCCTGCTGGCTGCCTATCATTCAAGCGCCGCGGAACTCGAAGGCGGCCGCGCGGTGGAGCCGGCGGCAGAATGGCTGCTCGATAACTACCACGTCGTGGAAGAGCAGGTCCGCGAGGTCCGCGATGATCTTCCCCCCGGGTTCTACCGGCAATTACCCAAATTATCTTCCGGTCCCTTCGCTGGCTATCCGCGAGTGCTCGGCGTGGCTTGGGCGTTCGTCGCCCACACCGACAGCAACTTCGACCCCGAGGTCTTGTATCGTTTCATTTCGGCCTATCAGTCGGTGCGCCCCCTCACGATCGGCGAGTTGTGGGCCGTAGCCATTACCTTGCGCATTGTGCTGGTCGAGAACCTGCGCCGTTTGGCCGAAGAAATCGGCGCCGGCCGCGCGGCACGCGATAGCGCCGACGAGATGGCCGATGGGCTGCTGCGGTCGGGCTCGGCGGGCACTGTATCGGGCTTGAACGCGAAGATCGCCTCGATGGGGCCCTTGTCGGAAATCTTCGCTGCGCAGTTGAGCAAGCGGCTGCGCGATCAGGATCCGCGCGAGACGCCGGCCTTGGCGTGGTTGGAGGACCGCCTCGTCAAGCAAGGCAGCTCCAGGGACGATGTGGTGGAGAAGGCGCAGCAGCGGCAGGGGGCGTCCAATGTCAGCGTCCGCAACGTCATCACCAGCATGCGGCTGATCTCCGACATCGATTGGGCGGACTGGTTCGAAAGCGTAAGCCTGCCGGACGAATTGTTGCGGACGTCCAGCGGTTTTGGCGAAATGGATTTCTCCACGCGCGACCTGTATCGCAAGGAAATAGAACAACTGGCGCGCGGCTCGGCCATGACGGAGCTGCAGGTGACACAGGCCGTGCTGGACGCCGCCCGCGCCGCGGCCGTCGGCGCGCGGGGGGGCGACAGGGCCCGTGTGAGCGACCCGGGTTATTACCTTATTGCAGCTGGGCGGCCCGCGCTGGAGGCGCGGATAGGTTATGCCGCACCCTGGCGGGTCGGCCTGGACCGGCTGGCCGTCCGGGGCGGCATCGCGGGCTATGTGGGTTCCATCATGAGCGCAACCGTGGCGCTGGCCGCCTTGGTGTGGTGGGTGCTATGGACGCCCGGCATGGCGGCGGGCGGGGTGGTGGCATTCCTGCTCCTGGCGATTTTCCCGGTTTCCGAATTCGCCACAGTGCTTCTGAATCGCGCCATTACCTGGAAACTTGGCGCGTCGATACTCCCCGCCGTCGACTTTACGCAGAATGTGCCGGAAGAGCACAGGACACTGGTTGCCGTTCCCACGTTGCTGACCAGCGAGGAGGAGATGCTGGCCCACATCGAGCAGTTGGAGGTGCTTTATCTGTCGGGCGCGGGCGGTGATCTGGTCTATGCCTTGCTTGCCGATGGACCGGATGCGGATACCGAAGAGATTCCGGCCGACGCAGCGATCCTGGCGGCGGGAGCCGCCGCCGTCGCCCGGCTCAACCTTCGGCACGGTCCGGCGCCGGGCGGCAGCCGATTCTTGTTGCTGAGTCGTCGAAGGTTGTTCAACGAGACGCAGGGCATATGGATGGGGTGGGAACGCAAGCGCGGCAAGTTGCATGAGCTGAATCGGCTCTTGCGTGGCGCAACGAACACCAGCTATGCGCCTATTCCGGGCTTGACCCAGCATGTGGCACAAGGCGTGCGCTACGTGCTTACCCTGGATGCCGATACACGCCTGCCCAGAGATGCGGCCCAGAAGCTCATCGGGAAAATGGCTCATCCTCTGAACAGGCCGAAATTCGATGCCGCGACGCAACGCATCGTCGAAGGTCATGCCATTCTGCAGCCCAGGGTGACGCCTTCGCTGCCGCTGCACCGCAAGGGTTCGATCTACCAGCGGCTGTTTTCCAGCCCGGGGGGGCTGGACCCCTATGCGGCCGCCGCCTCCGATGTCTACCAGGATTTGTTCGGCGAAGGATCCTATACCGGCAAAGGTATCTACGACATCGATGCCTTCGAGGCGGTGCTGGCAGGTCGTGTGCCGGAAAATGCCATGCTCAGCCACGATCTGTTCGAGGGAATATTCGCGCGGGCGGGCCTGGCGTCGGACATCGAGATCATCGAAGAGTTTCCCGCCCGCTATGACGTGGCTTGCCGGCGCGCCCACCGGTGGACGCGTGGCGACTGGCAGCTGCTGCCCTGGCTGTTCGGACGCGCCGCCGGCAATCTTGCCGTGCCGCCGATAGGGCGAGGCAAGATGCTGGACAATCTGCGCCGCTCATTGCTGGCGCCGGCGAGTTTTCTTGCGCTGGGCGCGGGGTGGTTGCTGCCCTTGCCGGCGGCGGCGCTTGCCACCCTGACAATCGTCCTGTGCCATGCCGTTCCCGCCGTGCTTTCATCGCTGAGTTTCGTGGCGGCGCGCCGCGGCGGGGTCCCGCTGCGCAACCGTGCCATGCTCTTTGGCCAAGATCTGGCCATCGCGGGGGAGCATGTCCTGGCTTCGTTCACCTTCCTGGCCGATGGTGCCTGGAGGATGACCGATGCGATCGGTCGAACCCTGCTGCGGCTCTTTGTCACGCATCGACATCTCCTGGAGTGGACGACGGCCGCGCAATTGACCGGCTCGGCGCGGCTGGGACTGGCGGGTGTCTATCGCATGATGTGGCAAAGCGTTTGCCTGTCGGTGGTCATGGTTGTCGGAGTCATCGTCGTGCAGCCCGCTTCGTGGGTGTTGCTCTTGCCGTTCGCGCTGGCGTGGCTGGCGGCACCAGCCTGCGCATGGTGGATAAGTCGGCCATCCCAGATGGCGGCTCAACTGCGCGTATCGTCGGCGACGGCCCTGTCGTTGCGTCGCACGGCTCGCCGGACATGGAGATTCTTTGAAACGTTCGTGACGGCGGATGACCATATGCTGCCGCCGGACAATTTTCAGGAAACGCCCAAGCCTGTGCTGGCCCGGCGTACTTCGCCAACGAACATAGGTTTGTATCTCCTGTCGATCGTCGCGGCGCGCGATTTTGGATGGATCGGCACGTGCGGCGCCATCAGGCGGATGGAGGACACGCTTTCGTCCGTGGGCAGGCTGGAGCGGTACAACGGCCACCTTTTCAATTGGTACGCCACCGACGACTTGCGCGTGCTCCAGCCTGCCTATGTGTCATCGGTCGACAGCGGCAACCTTGCCGGCCATTTGATTGCACTTGCCAATACGTGCGAAGAATGGGCCGAGGATTGCTCCAGCCGGGAAGTGCGTTCCGGGTTGCGCGACGACCTTGCGCTCGCGCGCGAAGCACTCTCGGACATGGCCGCTACGGGGGATGAACGCCTTCGACAGCTAGCCGCCCTGCAGGAGGAGATGGATACGCTGCTGCAGGGGCCGCAGGATCTGGTTTCCCTGTTGCCTTCGCTTGGCCGCCTGGCGGCGAAGGCCGCCGGCGGGGCCCGGGCATTGGTACCGGTCGAAGCCGATGGGCACGGCGTGGATCTGGTGTTCTGGACGAATGCGTTGTCGGTTGCCATCCAGGAACATCGAGAGGACGTTGACGCGGGGGAGCGATGCCAGGAGGCCATCGATGCCCGCTTGCGAGTCCTGGCGCATACCGCGCGCGAGATGGCATCGGCGATGGACTTTTCATTCTTGCTGGACCCGGAACGCAAGCTGCTGTCCATCGGCTATTCCCTGGCCGACAACAGCCGGGACCCCGGTTGCTACGACCTGCTGGCATCGGAGGCGCGGCTGGCCAGCCTGTTCGCCATTGCGAAGGGGGATGTGCCCACTCGCCACTGGATGCGCCTGGGACGTACGTCCACACCTGTTGCCTGTCGGGCCACGCTGATCTCGTGGTCGGGTTCGATGTTCGAATATCTGATGCCGTCATTGGTCATGCGCGCGCCGGTGGGCAGTCTGCTGGAGCAGACCAACCGCATGGTCGTGCGGCGCCAGCGGCAATATGCCGAGGAACTGGACCTGCCATGGGGAATTTCCGAGTCGGCCTACAACGCGCGCGATATGGCGTTCACTTATCAGTACCTCAATTTCGGCGTTCCTGGCCTGGGACTGAAGCGAGGACTGTCCGAAGACTGGGTTGTGGCGCCGTATGCCACCGCTCTTGCCGCGATGATCGATCCCGAAGCCGCGCAGGAAAATTTCATCCGCTTGGCGCAACTGGGGGCTCGGGGCCGGCACGGCTTCTATGAAGCGCTGGATTTCACGCCTTCCAGATTGCGTGAGAATGCAACGGTAGCCATCGTTCGCAGTTTCATGGCTCATCACCAGGGCATGACCATCGTCGCCATTGCCAATGCCTTGCATGGTGGCCGGATCCGCGATCGGTTCCATCGCGAACCCATGATTCAAGCCTGCGGCTCCCTGCTCCAGGAGCGCGTACCGCGCGATGTGGCGCTGGCCCGTCCCCGCGCGGAGCGGATCAAGGCCGGGACCGTCCGGGGCGGGGGAATGGAGGGCGCCACGCGCTGCTTCGAGCGCCTGCCAGCCGGTCCGCCTCATACCCACCTGTTGTCCAATGGCCGCTATACGGTCATGGTGACCACCGCCAGCGGCGGCTACAGCCGCTGGCGTGAGATCGCCGTGACGAGGTGGCATGGGGATGCCACGCGCGATGGCTCCGGATCCTATCTGTTCGCGCGCGATATCCAGCGTGGTCATGCGTGGTCGGCCACGCCGGAGCCGCTCTGGACGGACCCGCAGCAGATCCAGATCGGTTTCTCGGAAGACCGGGTGGATTTCATGCGCCGCGATGGCTCGTTGACGACGGCCATGCAGGTGCTCGTTTCCGGCGAGGATGACGGCGAGGTACGCCGTGTATTGCTGACGAACGCGGGGCGCCGCGTTCGCGAGATCGAGTTGACCTCATACGCGGAACTCGTGCTGGCCACGCCGGCTGCCGACCGCGCGCATCCCGCCTTCTCCAAGATGTTCGTGGTAACCGAATTCCTGCCTGAGTTCGGTGCCCTGGTTGCAACCCGGCGCCGGAGATCGCCCGAGGATCCCGGGATCTGGGCAGCGCATTTTGCCGTGGTGGAGGGCGAAGCCATCGCACCGGTGCAATATGAAACCGACCGGGCGCGTTTTATCGATCGCAGAGCCCATGGTTGGGTGCCCGGACATATCGTCCAGGGAGAACCGTTGTCCAATACTGTCGGGACGGTACTGGATCCCGTTTTTTCCCTCAGGCACAGTGTCCGGGTGGCACCTGGCCAGGTGGCCCGCGTGTCGTTCTGGACACTCGTGGCCGATACGCGCGAGGCGCTGCTGGACCTCGTGGACAAGCATCACGATCGCAGCGCTTTCGAACGGGCGGAGACCTTGGCCTGGACCCAGGCGCAGGTGCAACTGCGCCACTTGGGGATGCACGCCGAAGAAGCGGCGGCTTTCCAGCGATTGGCCGCACCGCTGCTCTATCCGGATTCGCGGTTCAGGGTGCCGTCGGAGGCCATCATCCGCGGTGCCGGCAGCCAGTCCGGACTGTGGCCATACGGTATATCCGGGGATTTTCCCATCGTGTTGCTTCGGATCGACGATGCGCAGGACATCTCGCTGGTCAGGCAGATGCTGCGCGCACACGAGTATTGGAGGATGAAGCGGCTGGCGGTCGATCTCGTCATTCTCAACGAGCGTACGTCCTCGTATACCCAGGACTTGCAGAATGCCATCGATACGGCCGTGCGCAGCAGCCAGGCCAGGCCGAGTTTTGGCAAGGAACTGGCAAAGGGCACCGTCTATGTCTTGCGTGCCGATCTCATGAGCGTTCAAGGACAGGACTTGATTCAGGCTGTGGCCCGTATCGTGCTGTTGGCGCGTCACGGGCCGGTGGCCGAGCAGCTTGCCCGTATCGTCGAGTCCTCGCCCCGTCTGGAAATGCCATTTCGTCCGGCGCCAACGGCCTTGATGGCGGCGTCGTCAGGTTCTTCGAACGAGCGGGAGCTCGAGTTCTTCAACGGCCTGGGTGGTTTTGGCCTGGATGGCAAGGAGTACGTCGTTTGCCTGCTGAATGGCCAGAGTACGCCGGCGCCCTGGATCAACGTCGTTGCCAACCCGGGTTTTGGCTTCCAGGTATCCGCGGAAGGCAGTGGCTACACCTGGTCGGAAAATAGCAGGGAGAACCAGCTGACGCCATGGTCGAACGATCCGGTGATGGATCCGCCCGGCGAGGTGTTCTATCTGCGCGACGAGGCCAGCGGAGATCTGTGGACGCCGACGGCATCGCCCATACGCGATGATGCGGCCTATGTCGCGCGGCATGGCTTTGGCTATAGCCGCTTCGAGCATAGGCATGACGGAATCGCCAGCGAACTGCTCCAGTATGTGCCCAGGCAGGACCCGATCAAGATCTCCCGCCTGACGCTCGTCAATCATTCGGGCCGATCCCGCGAACTGTCGATCACCGCCTACGTGGAATGGGTTCTGGGCGCGACGCGCAGTGTCTCGGCGCCGTTCTTGATTACCCGGGTCGACGCTGCCACGGGCGCGATTTTCGCGGTGAATCCATGGAGTCTCGATTTTGCGCAGCGCGTGGCTTTCGCAGATCTGGCCGGAAGCCAGACCGCGCTCACCGCGGACCGGCGCGAGTTTCTCGGCGACAACGGCGAATTGGCGGCCCCGGCGGCATTGACGGGGGACGCCGGTCTGTCGGGTCGCTGCGGCGCGGCCCTGGATCCGTGTGCCGTCCTGCAACGCGTGGTGGCCTTGAAGCCGGGAGAGTCGGTCGAGATCGTTTTTTTCCTGGGACAGTGCGGCTCGGCCGAGGAGGCGCGGGAACTGGTGGCGCGCTACCGTCAACAGGACCTGGACGAAGTGCTCGGCCAGGTGGTTTCGGGCTGGCAGGAAAAATTGGGCGCCGTGCAGGTAAAGACACCGGACCGCGCCATGGATGTTCTCTTGAACGGCTGGCTGCTCTACCAGACGATCGCGTGCCGGCTCTGGGCCCGATCGGCTTTCTATCAATCCAGCGGCGCATACGGGTTTCGCGACCAGTTGCAGGACGGCATGGCGTTGATGTTGGCCATGCCCGAGGCGGCCCGGGGACAGCTGTTGCGCGCCGCTTCCCGCCAGTTTGCCGAGGGCGACGTGCAGCATTGGTGGCAACCGCAGACGGGGCAGGGGGTGCGCACGCGCATCTCGGACGACTGCGTCTGGCTGGCGTACGTGGCGGCAAATTATGTCCTTCGCAGTGGCGACGAGGCGGTGCTCGACGAGCCGGTCAGTTTCGTGGAAGGACCTGCGCTCGGCACGGACGAGCACGACGCATTCTTCCTGCCGAAGCCGTCGGAATGCGCCGCCACTCTGTTCGAGCATTGCGCACGTGGCCTGGATTTGTGCATGGCGCGTACGGGTGTGCATGGGCTGCCGCTCATCGGGAGCGGTGATTGGAACGACGGCATGAACCGGGTGGGGCAGGCGGGGCACGGCGAGAGCGTATGGCTAGGCTGGCTGCTCTTGCACACCATCGGTACGTTCGAACCCATGGTGCGCGGTCGGGATCCGCTTCGCGCGGCACGTTGGCGCGAGCATGCCGGCAGCTTGCGCGAGGCCATGGAGACTCATGCCTGGGACGGCGAATGGTATCGGCGGGCCACCTTCGACGATGGTACCTGGCTGGGCTCGCGCGATGGCAAAGCGTGCCGGATCGATTCCATTGCCCAGTCGTGGGCCGTCTTGTCGGGCGCGGCGCAGCCGGAGCGCGCCGCCATGGCCATGGCCAGCCTCGAGCGGCATTTGATGAAGCGGGATGACGGCATGGTCCTGCTGTTTACGCCGCCTTTCGACCGGGGGGGCCACGACCCTGGCTACATCCAGGGATATCCTCCAGGGCTGCGCGAAAACGGCGGTCAATACACGCATGCCGCCATGTGGGTGATCCTGGCCTACACGGCCTTGGGGAACGGCGACAAGGCCGTCGAACTTTTTTCGATGCTCAATCCCGTCAACCACGCGCATAGCCCGGCGGGGGCACAGCGCTACAAGGTCGAACCCTATGTGGTGGCGGCAGATGTCTATTCCGTGGCACCTCATGCCGGCCGGGGAGGCTGGACCTGGTACACCGGATCGGCGGCCTGGATGTACCGTGCGGGCGTCGAAGGGATCCTGGGCATTCAGCGGACGGGCATGTTCCTGACCCTGAATCCTTGTATTCCCGCTGCCTGGCCAGGATTCGAAGCCTGCGTGGCAATAGACGGGAGCCGGCATGACATCCGGGTGGACAACGTTTCAGGGCGGGGCCGGGGTGTGACCGCGGCATTCGTGGATGGGATCGCCCTGGCGTGCGCTGGGGGGACGATTGCATTGCCGTTGGACGGCCTGCCGCACAGTGTGGTGCTCACGCTGTGAGCCGGGCGGTCTTGCCAGGGATCCTCAGGCCGGTGCCGGGCCCGCGAGCAAATCGATGACCGCCCGCGCCGCGCGCGTCTGCTCCCGGCCCTTACGGGAACACAGCGCGGTGGCGAGATTCCCGCCGCGCACGGCAGATTTGATGCTTTCGAAGGTCGCCGCCTACACCTATATCGCGCATGCGCCGGAGGGCGGGTTGTCCCTGGACGCGTATCCGGCCATCCGGGTCTGGGTGGCACGCATCGAGGGGTTGCCCGGTTTCGTTCCCATGCCAGGCGCGCCGGCCCGGAAGGGATGAGGCACACCCGTGCGCCCCCCGGGGCGCGTTTCCACGGGGGGCATGTCCGGGAAAGCCCTGTCCAGAATGTTCTGATTGTCCATGCTCATGTGTAGATAGTCTATTTTCATTAAAAATACACGGGCATAAGATTCAAGCGATTCCTGGCGTAACGAAAAGAGATCCAGTGGGCGTGGGGAGCTGGGCGCATCAGGGAAATTTGTTCAAAAAATACATGAGAAAAATCATTTTCCATAAAAAAATCATTCCAGGAGACGGACAATGAAAATGCGCATGTGGGGTTGTTTGCTGGGCATGGCGCTGGGCGGTACGGCCGCGGCGCAGACCCCGTTGA
>NZ_JBXAFV010000010.1:0-247387 GCF_058793475.1 Pigmentiphaga sp. MLSB6-MA01
GCGTTCCTGTGGTTTCCCTCGGGCGAGCTGTCGGTGCTGATGCTGCGCGCCTACCGCGAGCGCGGCCTGGAGCAGGCCGGCATCAAGGCGCTGGGCACGGGCGACGGCACCGACGACATGTTCCTGGACAGCATGGGCGACGTGGCGCTGGGCCTGACGACCTCGTTCCACTATTCGGCCGCCCACGACTCGGCCAAGAACCGGGCGTTCATCAAGGGCTATGAGTCGCAGTTCGGCACCTCGATCCGTCCGAACTTCATGGCGGTGGGCGGCTATGACGGCATGGCGCTGATCTACGAGACCATCAAGAAGCTGAACGGCAAGATCGACGGCACGAAAGCGGTCGAGGCGATGAAGGGCGCCAAGTGGGAAAGCCCGCGCGGTCCCGTCATGATCGATCCGGAAACGCGCGACATCGTGCAGAACATCTACATCCGCAAGGTCGAACGCCGCGGCAACCACCTGTACAACATCGAGTTCTCCCATCTCGACGCCGTCAAGGATCCCGGCAAGATCAAGTAGCACGGCACGCACCCGGTCCGCCCGCTTTCCCGCGGACGGACCGGCATAAGTTTTTTAGGCCGGTAAAAAAGCATATGCGGCTGTTTCGGCCGCGGCCGGGCGCGGACAATAGCAACACCGCCCAGAAGGACCCGACATGGAACCGTCTTGCCGGTCTGCCATGGTCCCCGCGGCGGAGCGATCTGCAGGAGATCATGAACTGCCCTAACCGCACTCCGCGGCCCGCCTTCGTCCAGGCCGCCATCGTCCCCCCGCACGTCACCTGGAAGCACACATGGGCATCGTAATCTTCGACGGCCTGGCCTACGGTATGTTGCTGTTCCTGATCGGAGTCGGCCTGTCGATCACGATGGGCTTGATGAACTTCGTCAATCTCGCCCACGGCGCCTTCGCCATGGTCGGCGGCTACGTGGCCGCGCTGGCCATGAGCCGCCTGCAGGTACCGTTCGTCGCCAGCCTGGCACTGGCCTTCATCAGCGCCGCCGTGGTGGGCGCGCTGCTGGAATTCGTCTTCTTCCGCCGGCTGTACCGCGCGCATCCGCTCGACCACGTGCTCCTGTCCATCGGCATCGTGTTTGTCTTCGTGGCGGGCGGCACCTACCTGTTCGGTCCCACCATGCAGCCCTTCACCGCGCCCGAATGGCTGCGCGGCCAGATCTCGCTGCTGGGCATGGACGTGGGCGCCTACCGGCTGTTCCTCATCATCGTGGGCTTCGTCGTGCTGGCGGCGCTCTTGCTGCTCATCAACAAGACGCGCTACGGCGCCATGGTGCGCGCGGCGGTGGACAACCAGCGCGTGGCCGCGGGCCTGGGCGTGCGGGTCGACCGGCTGTTCTTCCTGACCTTCTCGTTCGGCTGCGGCCTGGCGGGGCTGGGCGGCGCGCTGGGCCTGGGCATGCTGGGCCTGGATCCGTCCTTCCCGCTGAAATACATGATCTATTTCCTGATCGTGGTCTGCGTGGGCGGCGCCGGCACCATCGTCGGCCCCTTCGTCGCGGCCGTGCTGGTGGGCATCGTCGACGTGGGCGGCAAGTACTACATGCCCGAACTCGGCGCCTTCCTGATCTACGTATTCATGGTGGTCGTGCTGCTTGTCCGTCCCCACGGCCTGATCCCCAAGAAGGGGCTCGTATGAAATCCCACCCCCTACGCCCTTCGGCCGCCCCCTCAAGGGGGCGACGCTGGCGGACCGGCAGAGCCGGATCCGCGGCGTCCTGGATCCAGCGGCATCCGTTGCATGCGATGCGAGTAGTACGCGGCGCCATGGGAAATTGACATGACAAAACTCAATCTGAATCCGCGCCAGATCGTGGCGCTGGAAGTGGTGTTCTGGCTGGCGCTGGCCTCGACCTACTTCCTCTTGCCCGAGAAGCTGGTCCTCATCACGCAGATCATGATCACCGGCCTGTTCGCAATCGCGCTGGACATCGCCCTGGGCTACGCCGGCATCCTGACGGTGGGCCATGCGGCGTTCTTCGGCATCGGCGCATACCTGGCGGGCCTGCTGGCCAAGTACGGCTGGGGCGAACCGTTCTCCGGGCTGGTGCTGGCGCTGGTGGTGTGCGCGATGCTGGGCTATATGCTCAGTTACCTGATCGTGCGCGGCAGCGACCTGACCCGCCTGATGATCACCATAGGCGTATGCGTGCTGTTCTTCGAGCTGGCCAACCGCCTGACCCCCATCACCGGCGGCGCCGACGGCCTGCAAGGCGTGGACATGTGGCCGGTGCTCGGCCAGTTCCGCTTCGACCTCTGGGGCAAGACGGCCTTCATCTACACCTTCTGCATCGTGCTGCTGATGTTCCTGGCGGTGCGCCTGATGCTCAAGTCGCCCTTCGGGCTGGTGCTGCGCGGCATCCACGACAACCGGCGGCGCATGCTGGCCATCGGCTCGCCCGTGGATGCCCGCCTGCGCCTGGCCTATTGCTTCTCGGCGGCCATCGCCGGCGTGGCGGGCGCGCTGCTGGCGCAGACCACCCAGTTCGTCGGGCTGGAGATGCTCAGCTTCAACCGTTCCGCCGAAATCCTCATCATCCTCATCCTGGGCGGCACCGGGCGCCTGTACGGCGGCCTGATCGGCGCGCTGCTGTACATGACCGTGCACGACGTCTTCTCCGACTTCGATCCCAAGTTCTGGCAGTTCTGGCTCGGCATCTTCCTGATCCTGGTGGTCATGATCGGCCGCGGCGGCGTGCTGGGCGTGCTGTCCCGGGTCTTCAAGGTACGGGAGCAACGCCCATGACGACCGCGACCCTCGCGACGCCCGCGCTGCGCACCCGGAATCTGACCAAACGCTTCGGCGGCTTCACCGCCGTCAACGGCGTGACGCTCGATATCGCACCGGGTTCGCGCCAGGCGTTGATCGGCCCGAACGGCGCCGGCAAGACCACGCTGATCAACCTGCTGACCGGCATATTGCGCCCGACCGAGGGACGCATCAGCCTGGATGACGACGACATCACCCACCTGCCGGCGGACAAGCGGGTGCACCGGGGGCTGGTGCGCACCTTCCAGATCAACACGCTGTTCCCGCGCCTGACGCCGCTGCAGGCCGCCTCGCTGGCCATCTCCGAGCGCGAGGCGCTGGGCAAGGTCTGGTGGCGCACGCTGCGCAGTTGTTCCTGGGTGGCCGACGAGGCCCATGCGCTGCTCAAGCAGTTCAACCTCGCCCAATACGCCCACATCGACACCGCCGAGCTGCCCTACGGCAAGCAGCGCCTGCTGGAAATCGTGCTGGCGCTGGCCGCCAAGCCCCGCATCCTGCTGCTGGACGAACCGGCGGCCGGCGTGCCCGAGGACGAAAGCGGCGAGCTGTTCGAGGTGATCGCCGGGCTGCCCAGGGAAATGACGGTGCTCTTCATCGAACACGACATGGATCTGGTGTTCCGCTTCGCCGAGCGCATCTCGGTGCTGGTGGCGGGCGCCGTCCTGGTGGAGGGCACACCCGCCGAAATCGCCGCCGACCCACAGGTGCGGGCGGCCTACCTGGGGAATTCGCGTGTCTGATTTCCTGCAAATCGAAAACCTCACGGCCGGCTACCACGACGCGGTCGTGCTGAGCGACCTGTCGGTCACGATCGAACGCGGCCGCAGCCTCGCCATCCTCGGACGCAATGGCGTGGGCAAGACCACCCTGCTCGAGACGCTGATGGGCAACACCACCGTCAAGCGCGGCCGCATACGGTGGCTGGGCGAGGACATCACCCGCCTGCGCTCGGCCGACCGTGCCCGTCGCGGCATCGGCTGGGTACCGCAGGAACGCGAGGTCTTTCCGTCGCTGACCGTGCGCGAGAACCTGGAAGTGATCGCCCGCGGCACGCACTGGACGCTCGAACGCGTGTACGGGCTCTTTCCACGCCTGCGCGAACGCGCCGGCAACTACGGCGGGCAGCTCTCCGGCGGCGAACAGCAGATGCTGGCCATCGGCCGGGCGCTGATGACCAATCCGCAGTTGCTGCTGCTGGACGAGCCGATGGAGGGCCTGGCACCCATCATCGTGGAAGAATTGTCCGAGGCGGTACGCCGTATGTGCGCCGATGAAGGCCTGACCGCCATCATCGTCGAGCAGCATCCGGTCCTGGCCCTGTCCATGTCGCAGCACGCCATCGTGCTCGAACGCGGGGTGGTGGCCTATGCCGGCGCCAGCGCCGAGCTGGCCGCGGACACGGAACGGCTCGACCAGTTGCTGGGTGTCGGCAATCGCGCCGCGGTTTCCTGATTCGAATCTCCGGCGCAGCCAGTGCCGGCTCTCACGGCAAGGAGTCGTCTGATCATGAAAGGTAAGAATGCGGGATTGCGCTGCGGGCTGGCCGCGGGCGCGTTGATGGCGGCCGCCTGCGCCCAGGCGCAGGGCGTCGTGAAGGTGGGATTCATCGGCGAGATGTCGGGTCCGTTCGCGGAATTCGGCAAGCAGATGGAAACGGGCGTGCAGCTCTACCTGAAAGAGCATGGCGACACGGTGGCCGGCAAAAAGGTGGTCGTCATCGTCAAGGACGTCGGCGGGCCCAACCCCGAGCTGGCCAAGCGCCACGCGCAGGAACTGGTGGTGCGCGACAAGGTGGACTTCATCGCCGGCTTCGCGTTCTCGCCCAACGCGCTGGCGGTGGCGCCGCTGGCCACCGAGGCCAAGAAGCCCATGGTGATCATGAACGCCGCCTCGGGCAGCCTGCCGTCCACCTCGCCCTACATCGTGCGCACCTCGTTCTCGCTGCCGGCCATCGTGCCGCCCATTTCGCAATGGATGATCAAGCAGGGATACAAGACCACCTATTCAATGGTGGCGGACTACTCGCCCGGCCATGAGGTCGAGGCGGCCTTCATGGATTCGTACAAGAAGGCCGGCGGCACGGTGGTGGGCTCGGTGCGCACGCCGCTCAGCACCATGGATTTCTCGGCCTACATGCAGAAGATCAAGGATCTCAAGCCCTCGGCGGTGTTCGCCTTCGTGAACGGCGCGGACGTGGCCCAGTCCTTCATGCGCGAGTACCGGGCCCGCAACCTGGCCGAGGGCGGCACCGCCATGGTAGGCACGGGCGACATCACCGACGAACCCACCATCGATTCGATGGGCGACACGCCGCTGGGCGTGGTGACCGGCTATCCGTATTCCATGGACCACGATTCGGCGCTGAACAAGAAGTTCGTGCAGGCGTTCAAGGCCGCGCGCGGCCAGCAGGCCCGTCCCAACATCATGGCGGTGGCCGGCTACGACGGCATGGCCCTGATCTACGAGGCCCTGCGCAAGACCCAGGGCAAGACCGACGGCGACGCGCTGATCGCCGCGATGAAAGGCGTGAAGCTGGAAAGCCCGCGCGGCCCGATCGAGATCGACGCCGCCACGCGCGACATCAAGCAGCGCGTCTACATGCGCAAGGTCCAGCGGGTCGACGGCCGGCTGGCCAACGTCGAGTTCGAGACCATCGAACCCCGCTAGGAGACCTATCCATGTCCGCAGCGGACTCCGCCTGGCTGTCGAAGACGGCGGCCGAACTGCACGAGGCCTACCGCGCCCGCGCGCTGTCGCCGCTGGACCTGGCCACGGCGCTGATGGACGCGGTGGCCGACGATGCCCGGGACCTGAACGCCTTCTGCGTGCTGGACCGCGACGCCGCCCTGCGCGACGCCGAGGCCTCGGCCCGGCGCTGGCGCGGCGGCACGCCCATCGGGCCCCTGGACGGCGTGCCGGTGTCGATCAAGGACCTGGTGGACGTGGCCGGTTGGCCGACCCGGCGCGGCTCGAACATGACCGCCGGCGCGCCGCCCGCCGCCGCGGATGCGCCCAGCGTGGCGCTGCTGCGCCAGGGCGGGGCGGTGCTGTTCGGCAAGACCACCACGACCGAATTCGGCTGGCTGGCCGATTCCGAGTCGCCCTATACCGGCATCACGCGCAACCCGCTGGCGCCGGGCCGTAGCGCCGGCGGTTCGAGCATGGGCGCGGCGGCGCACGTGGCCAAGGGCTGGGGCCCGCTGGCACTGGGCAGCGACGCCGGGGGTTCCATCCGCATCCCCGCCTCGTACTGCGGGCTGGTCGGATTCAAGCCCACCTTCGGCGCCGTTCCCTCGGGTCCGCGCCTGAGCGCTTTCGCCGAATACGCGCACCTGGGCCCCATCGCCCGCACGGTGGCTGATTGCCGGCTGGCGCTGCAAGTCATGGGCCGGCCGCATTTGCTGGACCCTCACTCCCTGTACGCGCGTGCGCGGGACCTGCCGCCGCGCCGGCCCGCCATCGGCTACCTGACCGACGCCGGCCCCGATACCGGGCTCGATGCCCGGGTCGGATCGGCCATCGAGGCACTGGCCGAGCGGCTGGGCCGCAAGGGCTATTCGGTGGTACGCCTGCGCATGGACTGGATGTCGCTGGCCGAGAATGCCTGGGCCCTGTGGGAGAACCGCCTGTACGAATCCTTCGTCGACGCCACGTCCGCCCAGCGCGCGCGGCTCGATCCGCGCCTGCAACAATTGTGCGAACGCGGCGCCGCCCATGGCGCCGAACGCCTGGCCCGGGCGCGGAACCAGTTGCGCGACACCGCGACCCAGCTCACGCTGGCTTTCGCCGACATCGACCTGCTGCTGACGCCCGCCAGCCCGGCCGGCGCGCCGAAGGTGGGCGCGCTGTGCACCGACAGCCACCCGCTGCGCGACCGCATCCGCCAGACCTTCAACTGGCAGTTGGCCAACCCCTATACCTTCCCGTTCAACCTGACCCAGCAGCCGGCCCTGTCCATGCCGCTGGCCGCCGATGCCGACGGCCTGCCCGTCGGCTTGCAGATCGTCGGCCGCAAATACCGCGACGACGATGTGCTCGACTTCGCGCAAACGCTGGAGTCCACCCATCTTTTCCAGGAGTCCGAACATGCCTAAGATCATCGTGCAATCCGCGCAGGCCCCCGTCACCGGGTTCACCGACAAGAGCACGCCCTCGCCGCTGGCCCAGGGCATCCGGGCGGGCGACTTTCTTTACGTATCGGGGCAGGGTCCCCTGGACCCGGTTTCCAAGGAAGTCGTGTCCGACGACATCCGCGAGCAGACGCGGCGCACCTTGCAGAATCTGATGGCGGTGCTGGAGGCGGGCGGCGCCACCGCGGCCAACATCGTCAACATGCGGGTGTGCCTGCGCGACGTGGCGGACTTTCCCGCGTTCAACGAGGAGTTCCGCGCCTTCATGGGCGGCGAGAAAGTCACCCGCACCTGCATAGGCGGCACGCCGCACCGCCCGGGCGTGCGCGTCGAGATCGACTGCGTCGCCTATTTCGGCTGAGGAGATCGCGATGTTCAAGATGCCCATCGTCGACCTGATGAAACAGGGCGACGAACTGGCCGCCAGCGGCAAGCGGGTGGCCGTGCTCTGGCAGGAACCCGAGTCCCTCGTGTTCCTGGCCCGCGGACGCGAATACCGCAGCGAATTCCACATCAACCCCAGCGACGAGATGATGTACATGGTCAAGGGCGAGATGAAGCTGCACTACCGCACGCCCGACGGCAAGGAAGAAATCGCCGTGCTGCCCCAGGGGTCGGTCATCTACACGCCGGCGGGCATCCCGCATTCGCCGCGCTTCCCGCCCGACGCCTACCTGCTGGTGCAGGAGCGCAAGCGCAAGCCGGACGAGATCGACCGCTTTCAGTGGTTCTGCCCCAGCTGCGACACGCTGCTGCACGAGGAATCCTGCCACGTCGCGGACTACAAGGCCGACCCCGTGTCCAAGGCCTACCAGCGCTTCTTCGACAGCGAGGAATTCCGTACCTGCAAGTCCTGCGGGACGGTGATGCCCCGGCCGTAGCGCGGGAAGGCCCGGCGGGCGCGGAACCGCGCCCCCCGGGCCGCTTGCGCCCTCAGTCGGCCTTGACGCCCGCCGTCCTGATGATGTCGCGCCAGCGCGCGGTTTCGGCGGTGATGAAGTCGCCGAACGCCCGCCCGGTCAAGGCTTTCCCTTCGCCTCCTATTCCGGCCATCCGCTCCTTGAACTCGGGCATGCGGGTCACCGCCTCCAGCTCGCGCTCCAGCCTGGCCACCGCTTCCGTCGGCGTGCCGGCGCGGGCCAGCACGCCGAACCAGCCGCCGGCGACGAAGTCGGGCACGCCGGCCTCGGCCATGGTCGGCACCTCGGGCAGCATGGGCGAACGCTCGGCGCTGGTCACCGCGAGCGCGCGCAGGGACCCGTCCTTGATCCGCGGCGCGACCGCCGCCACGGCCGACGGCATCATCTCGATCTGCCCGCCCAGCAGGTCGGTCACCGCCGGGCTGCCGCCCTTGTAGGGCACGTGCACGATGTCCAGGCCGAACCTGGCCTTCAGCATCTCACCGATCAGGTGGACATTGGTGCCCGTGCCCGGTGAGCCGAAGTGGTAGCGCCCGGGCTGGGACTTCGCCAGGTTCACGAACTCCATCAGTGTCCGGGCCTGCACCTGGGGGTTCACGACGAACACCGACGGAATGCGCGTGACCAGGGCGATAGGCGTGAAATCCCGGATCGCGGGCGTGTTCTGGCCCGGCGTCAGGTTCTCGGCGATGCCAAAGGACTCGGCCGTGCCCAGCAGCAGGGTATAGCCATCGGGCGCGGCCTGCGCCGCGGCGGCCACGCCGATCGCGCCACCCGCCCCGCCACGGTTTTCCACCACCACGGTCTGCCCCAGCCTCTGCCCCAGGTACTGGGCCACCACCCGGCCCACCTGGTCGCTGGCGCCCCCGGGCGGGAACGGCACGATCAGCCGGACGGGCCGATCGGGATAGGCAGCCCACGCCTGCGCGCCCGCCAGCACCCCGGCGGCGGCGAATATCCACGGCGCGAGGCGCCGGCTCAGCTTACGACTCATGCATGTCTCCTTCCGCGCTTATCGGGACGCGTCGGTACGCGGGGCGGCGCCGCGCACGACATCGATCACGGCATCCGCATCGGCGGGCGAGGCATCGCCGCGCCACGCGCAATGGCCATCCGGCCGCACCAGCACCAGCCGGCGCTCATACAGCCCGGCCACCCGGGGCGAGGCGATGTCCACGACCGTGAGCGGCAGCCCGCGGCGGCGGGCCGCCTCGACCAGCGGCGCGGCATCGAGCGGCTCGGCCCCCAGGCGCAGCAGCACGAAGCCCCGGCCGAACAGATCGAGCGTGGAGCGGCCGTCATCCAGCCAGGCGTGCGGCGCGCGATGTCCCGGCCGGGTGGTGGGCGTGTAGTAGCGCGGATGGTCCGGCGGCGCGGACGTGCCGTCCGGCACGCAGATGGGCGAATCCTCGTAGCGGTATCCCAGGTGGATGCCCAGCGTTTCCCATTCGGTGTGCGTGGCCTCGGCGATGGCGGCACCGACCTGCGCGCGCTGCGCCTCGCCGCGCGCGGAGTCCTCCAGCAGCTCCGAGGCGTCCTCGACCGACTTCAGCGCGAAGTAATTGTGCGCGGACGCGTTGACGTTGCGCTCGCCCACCGGCTGGCGCTCGACCTCGTAGCTGTCCAGCAGGCGGGGCCCGCCCCAGCCGCGCAACATGGCCTCCAGCTTCCAGCCCAGGTCGACGACATCGCCCATGCCCGTGTTCATGCCGAAACCACCCGTGGGCGACATGGTGTGCGCGGCATCGCCGGCGATCAGCACGCGGCGGTCGCCATAGCGCTCCGCGGTCAACTGGCTGCGGCGCCACGGCAGGGCCGAGATCACCTCGAACGGCACGTCGTCGCGGCCGATGCCCCGGCGCACCCAGGACTCGGCGTCGCGGCAGACCTGTTCGACCTGCGCTTCGTTGCTGACCACCGTCATGCGCCACAGCTCGCGGCCGTCCATGGCGCTGATGTTGCCCCAGAAACCTTCGGCGCCGAAGAACAGGTAGCGTTCCGCCTCGCCCTTGTCATGGCTGCGGGTCAGGGCCGGGGAGCGGAAGAACAGCGCGGCCGAGTGGTCCAGCGCCCGCGTGCCCGCCATGCCTATGCCCAGGGCGCGGCGCACGTTGCTGCCCGCGCCGTCGCAGGCCACCAGGTAGCGCGCGCGCAGCGTCGTACGCCGCTCGGTCTTCAAATCGATCACGTCGGCCCGGACGCCATCGGCATCCTGCTCGAAACCTTCCAACCGGTGCCAGTACCGCAGGTCCAGCGACGGGTATTCGGTCGCGCAGCGGGTCAGCAGCGGGTCGAACCACAGTTGCGGACAACGCCACTTTTTTTCCGGACTCACGTCGGGCGGCGCGTCGTCGCGCAGGCTGGGATACTCGTGGCGGGCCAGGAAGTGTCCCGTCATGCTGGTGCAGAACACCATGTCCAACTGGTAGTCGGGATTGAACGGCGTCTCGCGCACCCGCTGCGCGATGCCCCAGCGCCGGCAGAACTCCATGGTCCTGACGCCCACGGCGCCCAGCTTGGGCGTGCTGATGGATCCGTCGCGCTGTTCCAGCAGCGTGCATGGAATGCCGCGCCAGGATAAGTCCAGCGCCAATCCCAGCCCGACCGGGCCGGCGCCGACGATCAGCACCGGAATGTCGTCCGCCTGTGTCATCTCCAAATGTCCCCTCTACGTTGGTCCGCCGTTTCGTTCCGGAGAATGGAAGAAACGATATGTCGGGGGACTATATGCCTTGGGGCCCGGTCCGCAGCCGGGATTTCTGCCAGATGGAAACGACTTGGCGTCAGAAAACCGCGGTTCCGACGCTGCCGCCGCCGCACACGAACAGGTTCTGCCCCGTCACGAAACCGGACTCCGCGGCCAGAAAAAACAGCACCGCGTGGGCCACATCGTCCGGCGTGCCGATCCGGCCGACAGGCAGGCCGGCCAGGACCGCCTCGGTCTGCGGCGCGCCGGGCGGATGGTTGGCACGGAACAGGTCGGTCTCGATCGGCCCCGGACTCACCATGTTGACCGTGATGCCGTCCCGGGCCAGCTCCAGGGCAAGGCTGCGCGTCATGCCCAGCAGCCCGGCCTTGACCATGCCGTAGACCGCGCGGCCGGGCCGCCCCAGCATCATGCGGCTGCCGATGCTGACGATCCGGCCTCCGCCCAGGGCCCGCATGCCGGGCACCAGCGCCTGCATGCATTGCAGCGACGCGCGATCGTGTATCTCGAACATGGACCGCGCCCGGTCCAGGTCCAGGTCTTCCAGCCTGGGGACATAGGTGAAGCCCGCGTTGTTGACGAGGTTGCGCACGCGGTGCCGGGCGACGATCGTCGCCAGCATGTCCGCCGTCTCGGCCTGATCGGTCAGATCGGCGCAATAGGTAATGGCGGGAAGATCCTCGGCGGGCGGCGCCAGGGAAAGATTGATGACCTCGTGCCCCCGCGCGGCAAGACGGCGGGCGATGGCGCCGCCGATGGCGCCGCTCGCGCCGGTGACGAGGCTGACTGTCGATGCTTGACTCATATGCGTATCGGCGGCCTGCTGTGCCGCCGCTCCATTCAATCGATTGAAACCACACGCTGCGGCACCGTGGACCGCCCCGTTTTCGCGGACAGATAGGCCGCGTCGATGACCCGCTGGGTCCTTTCCAGGTCCTCCAGCCCGGCGACGGGCGATGCGCCGGCCTGCGCACGGGACAGGGTCGCGCGGACGTAGTCGGCGAAGTAGTCCTTGAACCGCCACCCGCCATCGACGCTCCGGGAAGCGCCGGAGGCGGTGTCCAGGAATGCCAGGCGCTCCCCCTCCCGCTTCGCGGTGAAGGCGCGATGGGCAAGCGAGATATGGAAATCCATGTAGTCCGCCGCGCGCGCGGGCTGCCGGTACGACGTTTCGAGAGAGGCAACCGTCCCGTCAGACAAGACCAGGGACAGCGAAGCATGATCCTCGACGGCCAGCCGCCACGCCTTGTCCGACAGCGTGGCCTGCACGGACACCACGTCGGCGCCCGTGATCCACGACAACAGATCGATGGGATGATGGCCGAGGTTCATCAGGCATCCGCCTCCGGCCCGCCCGGGCTCGACCAGCCATGGCGACGAATCGGCGAACCGCAGCGGCGATCCGGCATGGACGGAACATTGCATATGGAGAAAATCCGGCGATGGCAGCGGCAGGGTCGCCGACAAGGCCCGGGCCAGCGCGCTCAGCCGGTAGTGGAACGGAATCGAGACGAATACGTCCGCGCGCCTGGCCGCGCGGCGAATGCCGGCGATGTGGTCACCATGCAGCCCCGCGGGCTTCTCGATGGAAAAGGGCATGCCGCCATCGATCAACCGGCTGGCAATGGCCGGCATGTCCGCGTGCGCACCGAAAGCGAACGCGAACCCGGCTCCCGATCGGCTCAGCAGCTCATCCACGGTCGCGAATACCGGCGCATCGAACTCCGCCGCGACCTGCCGGGCAAGCGGCGGAGAAGGATCCCAGATACCCGCTATCCGGACGTCGGGCCCAAGAAAGGCCGGACGATACATCGGATAGTGCCAGTGGCTGGGAGCGATCAAGGCAACACGATGCTCCGCCATCCCCAGGTCCTATTCCGCCTTGATGCCGTGGTCGGCGATCAGCTTGCCCATGCGCTGACGCTCGGCCGCCAGCCAGCGCTCGGAGGCTGCCCGGTCCATGGTTTTCGCATCCAGGCCCAGGTCGCGCAGTTTCTGTTGCACCTGCTTGTCCGACGCGGCGGCCAATACGCGCTGCTCGAGATCCTTCACCACCGCCTCGGGCGTCTTGGACGGCACCATCACGAAGTACGCCCCTTGCATCACGAAGCCGGGCAGCCCCGCTTCGCTCACGGTCGGCACGTCGGGCATGGCGGGGATGCGCTGGTCGCCCGAGACGGCCAGCGCCTTCAGCCTGCCGCTCTTGATGAACCCCATCGCGCCGGCCACGCCGACGAATGCCGCGGGGACCTGGCCACCGACGAGATCGTTCATGGCCGGCGCGCCCCCTTTGTAGGGCACGTGCGTCATGTCCAGGCTCGCGGCGCTGGCAAAGGCCGCCATCGTCAGGTGCCCCTGCGATCCCAGGCCGCCCGACGCATAGTCGAGCCGCTTGTCCTTGGCATAGGCGATGAAGTCCTTCAGGCCTTTCACCGGCACGGACGGGTTCACCACCAGCACCGCCGGCTGGAACGCCACGGCCGCGACCACCTTCAGATCCCGCTCCGCGTCGAAGGCCGGGTCGCGGGGATAGAGACGCGGGTTGACCGTGACCATCGCGCCATCGGCGAACAGCAGGCTGGACCCGTTCGTGGCGCCGCCCGCGGCCACCCGGGCGCCTATCATGCCGTTGGCGCCGCCGCGGTTGTCGACCACGAAGACATCGCCCGATGTCTGCTGCATTTGCGCGGTCACGATGCGGGCGACCAGGTCCAGGGGACCCCCGGCGGGAAAGGGCACGATGGCCTGGACCGTCGCGGCCGAGGATGAAAACGCGACCAGCGCGCAGGCCGTGAACACGGCGCTCGACAGAATCTTCTTCACGATGTCTCCAATAGGGCGGACCGACTGCGGCCGCATTTGGCGTGAAGATTACTGGCGCGATCCGGCGGGGTAAAACGACTTTTCGGCGCTTCAGTTGATCAAAACAGCAACTCAAGACGAACTGAGTACGTATTGCCGGATCATCTCCAGCAACTGGTCCCGAAGCGCGTGCCGGCCCGCGCCCTGCCGGGCAATGATGCCCAGCGGGGCTTCCAGCATGGAACAATCGACGGACAATTGGTCCAGCAGGCCTTGCTCGAGATCCGGCTTCACGTGCCGGGTCGACGCGAACCAGACCGCGTCGCTCGTCTGTGTGCAGGCACGGCTCAGTTCGAGATAGATCGTCTCGATGCGGGTCTCGTTCATCTGCAATCCCTGCGACACGAACAACCGCTGGATCTCGGCCCAGGTCACGGTCTCGGGCGGAGGCAGGACCAGCGGATAGGCAGCGATGTCCGCGAGCCTCAGTTCGGGGCGTCCGGCCAGGGGGTGGCCAGGACGGACCACGGCGATGTACCGGTCCAGCAGCAATTGCTCGAAGAAGAGGCCCTGCATGTCGTCCGCGGGCGGCAAGCGGCCGAGCACGGCCTGAATGGCATCCTCGCGCAGCAGGTTGAGCAGGATCGCCTTCGAGCCGGCCACGACCTCCAGCGTCATGCCGGGGACTTGTCCGGTCAGGCGTTGCAGGACGGCCGGCAACAGGCTCACCGCCGCGACCGGCATGGCGCCGATGCGAAGCGCGGCGCCGGCCGGCGCCAGGCCGCGGGCGGAGGCCGCGCCCCATCTCAAGGCCTCGACCGCGCTCGCCGCATGGCGCGCGAACTTCTCTCCCGCCTCGGTCGGCACCGTGCCCAGCTTGGACCGCTGGAACAGGGTCACGCCCAGCTCCGCCTCCAGCTCACGCAGCGTCTTGGACGCCGCCGATTCCGTCACGTGCAGCGCCTGCGCCGCATCGCGCAGGCTGTGGGTGCGCATGACCTCGAGCATGCACTCCAGGTGCCGCAGCTTGATGCGCCGCAGATCCAGGGGCCGGTCGCTCCCGGACGCGAGCGGATCGGAAACAAGGCGGGGGGTCCTGGCACGCATGTCGGGAACGCTCGGGCAAGAAGGCAGGCATCCGATTCTATCGGATGCGTCCTTCCTGCCCGCCCCCGTCGGTTACTTCGGCAAACAGGGCGAGGCCGGCGAACACGTGTCGCCCAGCACCGCCACGGCCTGGATCTCGATCTGCATGCCCGGCACGGCCAGCGCCGAGACCGTGATCTGCGCGCTGGCCGGGAAGCGGCGGTCGGGGAACATCTCGCTGCGAACCTTGGCGAAGGTGGCGCCGTTGCGCACGTCCGTCATGTACACCGTCATGGTGACGATGTCCTTCAGGCTCCCGCCCGCGCGCTTCAAGGTCTGGTCGATCAATGCGAACACCGTGCGCGCCTGCGCCTCGAAGTCGCCTTTGATGTCGCGGCCCTGCAGGTCGGTGGTGGCCGTCTCGCCCGCCAGCCAGACGATGCGCCCGCCTTCGGTCACGACCGCGGGCGAATACGAACGGCCCTGCGTGCGCTCTCCCTGCGGCATGTGGTCGGCCGCCTGCACCGTCCCCCACGCCAACAACGACAACGCACACGCCGCCCCCAGCTTCGATACGGCGCTCATGGACGCGCTCATAGGAAATTGAACAACTTGTATGACGGATCGTCCTTGCCCAGGCGATCTCCCAGAGTGCTATAGCGGGTCTTCAGTTCGGAGGCGGGAAAGACCTCGATACGCCGAAAATCCGTGACCGACTGGCGCGAGTCGATGGCCCATCTGCCGTTGCGGCGCGACCAGCGGTCCAGATAACGCGAGTGCATCCAGCGTTCCTCGACCTGATCTTTCTCGACGGCGACCACCAGGGTCGCGGTGCCGGTCGTTTCGCTGACCGCCTTGTCGCCCCGCACCTCGATCAGCATATTGGTCATGCGATGGTTGTTGGACAGCATGGATTTGTGCGCATCGAGCAGCCAATCGACGAACGAGGCCCAGGGATCGAAGCGCATTTTGCCGAACTGCACGGTGCCATTGGCGTGGCCCAGCGACAGCAGGATGTCCCGGTCCAGCAGGTCCAGGCCACGCGGGTAACGGTACAGCACCTCGGAAATGGCCTGCTTGCCGAGCAGTTGCTCCAGGGCCTCGGCCTGCGAAGGCGGCGTCGCGGCGCGGGCTGGCGCGCTGCCCATGGCGGCGCCGACCACGGCGGCCAGTCCCGCTCCGGCGGTAAGAAGCTGGCGCCGCAGCGGCGCGTTCGGTGCTTGCTGCATGAGTCTCTCCTGACAGATGGGGAAGAATGTCCCCGGCCCCCCGGGCCGGGAACGGGTAAGCCTCAGCCGGCGCGCCGGTCGGCCGGCGCCAGGCCCGGGACGATGCGCAGCGCGTTGCCGCGCTCGATGGCTTCGAGCTCGGCCTCGGTGAACATCCCTAGGTCGCGGATCTCTTTGACCGCCCGGCCCGCCGAGCGGTACGGGAAGTCGCTGCCCATCAGGATCTGCGAGGCCGGCACCAGTTGGCGCAGCGCCGCCATCGCGGGCGGATTCAGGATGGCGGCCGTGTCGTAGTGCAGGCGCCGGAACTCGTCCATGGCGCGGGTCGGCCAGCGCGGCGCGGTGGGCGACCCGGCGAACAGCGCATCGATACGGCTGGCGAAGCTGGGCAACGATCCGCCGCCGTGCGACAGGATGAAGCGGATGTCGGGGCAGCGCGACAGCACGCCGTTGATGTAGAGGCTGGCCGCGCAGCGCGTGGTGTCGGTCGGGTACTCCAGCGACACCTTGGTCTCGGGCACCAGGTTGCCGCAGCAGTTGGCGGCGGTGGGGTGGAAATACACCGTGGCCTTGCGGCGATTCAGTTCCTCGAACACCGGGAAGAACGCAGGATCACCCGCCCAGCGATCGCCGTAGCTGGTCAGCAGGCCCACGCCGTTGAGCTTGAGCTCGTCCAGCGCATAGGCGATCTCGCGCAGGCTGCCTTCCACGTCGGGCAGCGGCACGGCCGCGAACATGCCGAACCGGCCGGGATGGTCGGCGATCATCTTCGCGCCGTATTCGTTGCACTCGCGCGCCAGGCGCCGGCCCTGCGCCACGTCGCCGAAGAACACGCCCGGCGTGGAAATCGACACGATGGCCGTCGCCACGCCCTGCTTGTCCATGTCGTCCAGCGACTTGCGCGGCGACCACTGGTCGAACATGTCGGTGGGCGCGCCGGGCGACGAATCCACGACGCCCTCGCGCGCGGCCGCCAGGTAGGCGGGTGGAAAGATGTGATGGTGCGTATCGATGCGGCGCGGCGCCGCGCCCTGGGCGCCGGCCCGGCCCGACATTGCCAGGCACCCGGCGCACAGCGAGGCGTAGCCCGCCAGTCCCTTCAGCGCGCGCCTGCGGCCCGGTTGCGCGAGCGGCGGCGCGGCGATTGCATTGCGGTCAGACGGCATTGCCCGGATCCTCGTTCGGTCATCGACGGGCGCATCTTATGCCGCGACTTCACGCATGTCGCATTGCAAATAATCATGGATCCATGAGCAAAAACGGGGGGGCCGGGAAGGGCGGGAATCAGCCGCGCGACTTCAGGCCCTGGCGTATCTGTCCGGCCAGTTCGGCCAGGCGGGGGCCGACGTGTTCCACCAGGCGCTGGCGATCGACCACATAGGAAGAACCGCCCAGGATCAGGGCCATGGGCGGATTGCCGTCGTTCAATTCCAGCGGCACGCCCACGGCGTTGATTTCCTTTTCCCAATCGCCCAGCGACAGCGTGAAGCCGCGCGCCTGGTAGTCCTTCAGGCCTTCCTGGATGCCCTTCAGGATCCTGGGCCACTGCGCGCCGTGGCGGATCTTCTCGGCGGCGAACAGCTTGTCTCGCTCGGGCCGGTCCATCACCGCGATCAGCGCGCGACCCATGGCGGTCGTGACCAGGGGCGTGCGCGAGCCGGACTGCACGCTCATGATGAGCGCGCCGGAACCGCGCGTGTGTTCGAGATAGACGGCATCGGCATCGTCCCGGTAGCCCAGGGCGCAGCACAGGTTCAGCTCTTCCGAGACCCGCTCCATCAGCGGCGTGGCGACCTGCCGGATATAGGATCCCGCCATCGCCCAGTACCCCAGCGCCAGCGCGGACGTGCCCAGTTCGTAGCGGCCGGTCTGCGGCGAACAGACCAGGTAGCCCAGGCGGGTCAGGGTATAGGTCAGCCGGGACACCGTGGGCTTGGTCAACCCCGTGCGTTCGGCCAGTTCCTGGTTGCCCAGGGACGTGTCGCCCCGGGTAAAGGCCTTGAGGATGCTCAGCCCCCGGGCCAGCGCGGTCACGAATTGCCTGCCAGGATCCTCGTCGGCATCCGGCTCGGCAAATGGCACCGGGCTGATCGCCCTCGATTGGGAAGTTCCTCTCATCCGAGCTGCTCGCAAACTTCGTTGACACGCGCAAAAGTTGTTGGGTAGGATACCCCAAAAGTTTGCGAAACTTAATTTCGCATTGCGAACCACCAAGGAGACTAGGCCGCATGGCCTGGGTTGCACAAGCGCCCACGGCGGGGGAGCCGGGGCTTCGTCACCATCATCAAGGGTCGAGCATGAACGTCAAAGCAGTCTTGAAGGCCGCCATCGGGGCCGCCGCGCTGGCAACCAGCCTGGGAGCCCATGCGGAATGGCCGGAACGGCCCATCACCCTGGTCGTGCCCTGGCCGCCGGGCGGAGGCGTGGACGCGGCCGCGCGCGTGGCCGGCCCCATGCTGGCCAAGCAGCTCGGCCAGCAGGTCATCGTGGTCAACCGGCCCGGCGCCACCGGCAGTATCGGCGCCGAATCCGTCGCCAAGGCCGACCCCGACGGCTACACCCTGCTGTGGAGCTCCCTGACCAGCCACGCGATCTACGCCTCGCTGTACGAACGTTCCACCCCCTTCGACCTGGAGAAGAGCTTCACGCCGGTCTCCGTGTTCGGCAGCATCCCGTTCGTGATCGTCGTCAATCCCGGCGTCAAGGCGCAGTCCGTCCAGCAACTCGTCGCGCTGGCCAAGGCCAGGCCGGGCGCGATGACCTTCGCCTCCAGCGGCAACGGCTCGGTGCAGCACCTGGCCGGGGAAATGTTCAAGCGCGCCGCGGGCGTCGATCTGCTGCACGTCCCGTACAAGGGCATCTCGCCGTCGCTGCTCGACCTGGTGGGCGGCCAGGTGAACATGAGCATCGAAAGCCTGGCGGCCACGCTGCCCCACATCCGCAGCCAGAAGCTGCGCGCGCTGGCCGTCGCCTCGCCCGAGCGCATCAGCCTGCTGCCCGACGTGCCGACGGCCACCGAGGCCGGCCTCAAAGGCTACGACGTCAGCGCCAAGCTGTTCGCGCTGGCGCCCGCCGGCACGCCCGCGCCCATCATCGACAAGCTCGATCGCGCCTTCAAGCAGGTCTTCTCCGACAAGGCGGTGCAGGAGCCGCTGCTGGCCCAGTCCATCATCACGCGCTATGCGTCGCCGGCGGAATCGGCCCGGCTCATCCACGATGAACTGGCCACCTTCAGGACCGTCATCCGCGAAGCCAACATCCGCCCCGAGTGACCACGAAGATCCGCCGCCTTCCCGGCCACGCCGGCCCGGCGCGCCCGTGCAAGCGGGTGGCCGGGGATGCCCGTGGCCACGAACACGATTCATCCAATCGCTCCGGGCAACGGCCATGGCCGTCCCCGCAGCCCGTCATGGAAACATCATCGACATGAGCAAGCCGGTGTACCGCATCGGACAGATCGTCCCCAGTTCCAACACCACCATGGAGACCGAGGTCCCGGCCATGTTCCGCGCGCGCGAGACCGTGGCCCCGGAACGCTTCACCTTCCATTCCAGCAGGATGAGAATGATGAAGGTCAACAAGGAGGAACTGGCCGCCATGGACGCGCAGGCCGACCGCTGCGCGGCCGAACTCAGCGATGCCGCCGTCGACGTCATCGGCTATGCCTGCCTGGTCGCCATCATGTCCATGGGCAAGGGTTACCATCGGACTTCCGAGGAAAAGCTGACGCGCATCGCCGCGGCGGGCCATCCCGGCACCCGGGTCGTGACCAGCGCCGGCGCGTTGCTCAACGGCATCCAGGCGATCGGCGCCCGCAAGGTGTCCATCGTCACGCCCTACATGAAGCCGCTGACCCGGCTCGTGGTGGACTACATCGAATCCGAAGGCATCGAAGTGCTGGACGCGATCTCGCTGGAAATCGACGACAACCGCGCGGTCGGCAACCGCGATCCGCTGGCCCTGGTGGAGATCGCCGACAAGCTGGACGTGCGGGGCGCCGATGCCATCGTACTGTCGGCCTGCGTGCAGATGCCGTCGCTGGCCGCCATTCCGGAAGTGGAAGCCCGCCGCGGCCTGCCGGTCCTGTCGGCGGCGGTGGCCACGACCTACACCATGCTGCAGCGCCTGGACCTGCCTCGCCACGTTCCGGGGGCGGGCGCGCTGCTCGACGGCTCGCATTGAAGGCGGAAACGATGAACGACACCGCCGCATCGGTCTATCGCAGACAGGGCCTGGGCGCCCGCAGCGGCTGGGGCCTGCGGCCGGCCCTGGTCGTGGTCGACTTCGTCAACGGCTTCAACGATCCCGACGTGCTCGGCGGCGGCAACATCCCTGACGCCATCGCGGCCACGGTCACGCTGCTGGCGGCCGCCCGGCGCGCGAAGCTGCCCGTGGCCTTCAGCCGCATTGTCTACGCCCCGGGCGCCGACAGCGTTTTCTGCATGAAGATACCGGCCCTGGCCTCGCTGCACGAGGACAATCCGCAAAGCCACATCGTCCCGCAACTGGAAGTCCGGCCCGGGGACGCCATCATCCGCAAGACCCAGCCGTCCGCCTTCTTCGGCACCGACCTGGCGGGGTGGTTGATCCGGCGCGGCGTGGACACCGTGCTGGTGGCCGGCAGCACCACCAGCGGCTGCGTGCGCGCCACCGTGGTGGACGCGATGAGCTTCAATTTCCGTCCGGTGGTGGTGGCCGACTGTGTCAGCGACCGCGCGCCGGCCCCGCACGACGCCAGTCTCTTCGACATGGGCCAGAAGTACGGCGAGGTGCAATCCCTGGCCGAGGTGCTGGCCACGCTCGACACCCCGGAGGTCCCATGCCGCTGAGTCCCTCGCAACTGACCCGCTGCTGGACGGAAGTCCTGGCGCTCTCGAAACTGGCCCCCGGCGAGAACGTGCTGATCCTGACCTCGCAGAACTCCGACTCGCGCGTGGTCGATGCCGCCGCGCGGGCCGCCGCCGCGCTGCAGGCGCGGGTGGTCAGGCTGGAAATCGCGCCCAACTGGGATAGCTGCGAAGTGGGCACCGATCCCACCGTGGTCAGCGGCGCTTCGCCCATCGACGACGATCCCATGGCGCTGGCCGCGATGAAGGCGGCCGACCTGGTCATCGACACGGTATTCCTGCTGTTCACGCCTGGCCAGCGCGCGGTACTGGAATCGGGCACCCGCATGCTGCTGGCCTACGAGCCCCCGGAAGTCCTGGCCCGCGTCATGCCATCGCCGGACGACCGGCGGCGCGTGCTGGCCGCGCGCGACGCCTACGCGGCAGGACGCCGCATCACCGTCACTTCCGCCGCCGGCACCCGGCTCACGGCGTCCATCGGCGCCTATCCCATCACCGCGGAATACGGCTACGTGGACAGCCCCGGGCGCTGGGACCACTGGCCCAGCGGCTTCGTCGCCCGCCTGCCCGACGACGGCACGGCCGAGGGCGTGGTCGTGCTGGCACCCGGCGACATCATCCTGCCGTTCAAGAACTACGTGCAGGCGCCCATCACCCTCGACATCGAGCGCGGCACCATCGTGCGCATCTCGGGCGGGCTGGATGCCGAGTTCCTCGACGCCTACCTGCGCGGCTTCGACGACCCGGACGCCTACGCGGTGTCGCACCTGGGCTGGGGCCTGCAACCCAAGGCCCGCTGGACCTCGCTCGGGCTGTACGACAAGGCCGCCACCATCGGCATGGAGGCCAGGTCGTTCTACGGCAACTTCCTGTTTTCCACCGGACCCGGCGGCAGCCGCCGCACCAAGGCGCACCTCGACATTCCCATGCGTAAATGTTCGTTCCACGTGGACGGCCAACCCATGGTCGTGGACGGCGACGTCGTGGCCCCCGACCAGCGCGTCGACGGCGCGCGGCCGCAGTAGCGCCTCCGGCGATCAACCCAGGATTCCCCACAGCATGTCAGACCTGCCGTTTCTTTCCCTTCCGCAACTCGCCCAAGCCTTCGAACGCAAGGAGATCTCCCCGGTCGAGGCGCTCGAAGCGCAGCTTGGCCGCATCGCCGCGCTGAACGAGCGCATCAACGCGTTCACCGTCCTGGACGAAGGCCGCGCCCGCGCGGCGGCCCGCGCCAGCGAGGCGCGCTGGCGGCGCGGCGCGCCGCTCGGACCGCTGGACGGGATGCCCTTCACCGCCAAGGACAACCTGATGGTGGCCGGCCTGCCCCATCGGCGCGGCTCGCGGGCGATGCCCGCCGATCCCGTGGCGGACACCGCGCCCGCGGTGCTTCGCTGCCAGGAGGGCGGCGCGGTGCTGCTGGGCCTGACCACCATGCCGGAGCTGGGCGCGGGCCCCGTCACCATCAGCCCGCTCACCGGCGCCACCACCAACCCCTGGGACACCACCAAGCAGGCCGGCGGATCCTCCGGCGGCGGCGCGGCCTCGGTGTCGGCCGGTTTCTGCCCCTTCGCGCTGGGTTCGGACGCCGGCGGATCGCTGCGCATTCCCGCGGCCCTGACGGGCGTCGTGGGCTTCAAGGCCACCGGCGGCCTCGTGCCCATGTATCCGCCCAACGTGGCCGGCGGCCTGTCCTGCGTCGGACCGCTGGCCCGCAACGTGCGGGACGCGGCCACGGTGCTGGACATCATCGCCCGGCCCGATCCGCGCGACGCCATGTCGCTGCCCTGGCTGCCCGACAGCCTGGGCGACGGTCTGGAACAGGGCGTGCGCGGCAAACGCATCGCCCTCAGCCTGACCCTGGGCTACGCTCCCAAGGTCGACGCCGAAATCGCCGAGGCCTTCGGGCAGGCGGGGCGGCGCCTGGCCGAACTGGGCGCCATCGTCGAAGAGGCCGACCCGGATATCGACAACCCCATCGACGACTACCTGGTCCTGCTGCAGGCGGGATACCGGTACGCGCTGCAGCACATGCCGGCCGAGCGGCGCGCGCTGCTGTCGCCCGTCATGGCCGGCATCCTGGAGGATGGCGCCGGCCTGGCGCTGGAGGACTACATGGGCGCGCAGGCGCGCTGCCAGGACCTGGCGCGGCGCCTGCACGCCTTCCACCAGCGGTTCGATCTGCTGCTGACGCCCACAGTCGCGGCCCCCGCCTTCGACGCCAACCTGAGCTACCCGAAGGAGTTCGAGGAATTCCCCAACCGTCGCGCCTGGACGCCCTACACCTCGCTGTTCAACCTGACCCAACAGCCTGCCATCAGCATACCGATGGGGCTGACCGCCGCCGGCCTGCCCATGGGCCTGCATATCGCCGCGCCGCGCGGCCACGACGCCCAGGTCTTGCAGGCGGCGCACGCGCTGGAAAGCGTGCTCGGGTTCGAGGCGCGTCCGCCGGCCTGATGATCCCCGCGGGGCTGGGCAGGACGCGCGCCATCGAATAAAAAGGTGCCTGTATGTGAAGGACACCTTTTTCATGACACTGGCAAGCCTGGGGCCGCGCATCTGTATCGTCGGTCCCTCCAACAGCGGGAAGTCCACGCTTGCCGAGGCGATCGCCCGCAAGTGCGGCCTGGAGCCGGTCCATCTCGACCGGCTCTATCACCTGCCCCATACCGACTGGGAACCCCGCCCGCCGGACGAGTTCATCGCCCTGCACGACGCGGCCATCGCGGGCGAGCGCTGGGTCATGGACGGCAACTATTCCCTATGCATGCCGCAGCGCTTCCGGCGCGCGACCGGCGTGATCCTGCTGGACATCTCCACCCCGCTGAGCCTGTTGCGCTACCTGCGCAGGACCTGGTTCGAGCGCGACCGGCGCGGCGCCCTGGAGGGCGGCCGCGACAGCGTCAAGTGGGCGATGATCCACCACATCGCCGTGGTTACGCCGCGCAACCGCAAGAGCTATGCCGAGATGGTCGACGGACTGGACCTGCCCCGGGTATCGCTGCCGTCGGCGTCCGCGATCAGGCGGTGCTATCGGCGGTGGGAGCTGGCGCGGTAGCGCGTACCGCGCCCAGCTTTTCGGCCACGGCCTCCCGGCAGTCATAGGTGTACAGCCAGTCGACCCGGCGCCATTTCTCCTGGCTGTTGGTCAGCGCGGCCCAGCGGAACTTCAGGTTGCGCATCAACTTCTTCAACGGATCGGTCTGGTGGAACATCTGTCCCGCCTCGCGCGAGCCCAATTGCACGCGCGCCGTCCGCGAGGTGCGCAGCTCCTGGTAGGCCTTGAGCGCGGCCGCCGGATCATGCGGCAGTCCTTCCAGGCACAACGCCAGCACATAGCCGTCCTCGATGCTTTGCGAACCGCCCTGCGACAGGAAAGGCACCATCGGATGGGCCGCATCGCCCAGCAGCGTCACGCGGCCGCGGGTCCAGACGGGCCAGGGGTCGCGGTCGTACAGCGCCCACTTGAACACGTCGTCGGTGGCCTCGATCAGGCCGCGCACGATGGGGTGCCAGCCGTCGAACTCCTTGAGCACCTCGGCCTTGTCGCCACGCGCCGACCAGGATTCGAGCCGCCATTCCCCCGCCGGCACGATGCCTATCCAATTGATGCGCCGGCCGGCCGAGACGTAATAGTTCACGAAGTGCCGGTGCGGCCCCCACCAGGCATTGACGTTCTTCTCGATGCCCAGGTGGCGCGCGCGGTCCGCATCCGCCATGCCCCGCCACGCGAGCAGTCCGGTGAAGCGCGGATCCTGCCCCGCCAGCAACTGGCCGCGGACGACCGAATGCACGCCATCGGCCCCGACCAGCACATCGCCTTCCACGGTCTCGCCCGACTCCAGGACCACGCGCACGCCCTCGGCGTCCTGCGCATATGTCTTGACGCGCTGCGCCAGCCGCACGTTCTCGCGCCCATACGCGTCGATCAGGGCATTGTGCAGATCGGCGCGGTGCACATGATAGTAAGGCGCCCCGTATCGCTGCGCGCACTCCGGCCCCAGCGGGAAGTTACGGATGGTGCGGCCGCTGGCCCAGTCGCGCGACCGGGTGGCCAGCGGCGCCACCGCCACGGCTTCCAGTTCAGGGGCGATGCCCAGCTCGTGCAGGACCTTGACGGCGTTGGGCCCGAGCTGGATGCCGGCGCCGACCTCCTTCAGGACCGCCGTCTGCTCAAGCACCTCGATGTGGCGAAAGCCCAGTTTCTTGAGAGCCAGGGCCGTCGTCAGCCCTCCTATGCCCGCGCCGGCAATGAGGATGCGCGGTTGGTCGTGTGGCGCTTTCATGCGTGCTGTTTCTCGCTATAGGACATCAGGGGGTGGCCGGACATACTAAGTTCGCATTGCGAAACTAAGTTCGCATTGCGAAACTAAGTTTCGCAAATAGTTTACGAGCGTAGCTATTCCGCGTCAACGCGCAAAGTATCGGGCGCGGGACGCGGGCGGGTCGAAAGCGGGGATGAAGACAGCGGGGTACGCGGTGCCGGACCGCGCAGGCGATCCGGCACCGCGCAGGGCTCAGCCCTGGGTCTTGGGCGTGAAGAGGGCGGGGCGGCGGGCGCCACCGCTGCGGGCCTCGCCGGCAGGACGCGCCGCGCCCTGGGAAGCCGGCGCGGCGTGGCGCGGCTGGGCCGGACGGGCCTGGCTGGGCGGGGACGAGGCCGGCCGGTTGGCCGGTCCCTGGGCCCGCGCGGCGCCCTGTCCGCGGCCATTGCCGGACGACTGGCGGCCGCCCGCGCCATGGCCGGCCGCCGCACGGCCGCCGTCGCGCGGCGCGCCCTGGCGACCCTGGCCCTGGCGCGGCGCATGCGAACGGGGCGGGCGGTCGGCCCGCTCGTCGCGGTCGGGAGCCGACACGGTGAAGGCCGGCAGGGGCTCGCGGTCGATCTTGCGCTTGATCAGCTTCTCGATGTCGGCCAGCAGCTTGCCTTCCTCGCCATCGACCAGCGACACCGCCGCGCCCGTCGCGCCCGCGCGGCCAGTCCGGCCGATGCGGTGCACGTAGTCCTCGGGCACATTGGGCAGTTCGAAATTCACCACCTGCGGCAGCTGGTCGATGTCCAGGCCGCGCGCCGCGATGTCGGTCGCCACCAGCACTTCCACCGAGCCGTCCTTGAAGCCGGCCAGGGCCTTGGTCCGGGCGGACTGGCTCTTGTTGCCATGGATGGCGGCGGCGGAAACACCGTCCTTGACCAGCTTTTCGGCCAACCGGTTGGCGCCGTGCTTGGTACGCGTGAACACCAGTACCTGCTTCCAGCCGTTGCTGCGCACCAGATGGCTGAGCAGGTCGCGCTTCTGTTCCTTCTGCACCAGCAGCACCGATTGGCGCACCAGTTCGGAGGCGGTATTGCGCCGCGCGACGGACACTTCACCCGGGTCTTTCAGCACGCCCTTGGCCAGGGCGCGGATTTCGTCGGAGAAGGTGGCCGAGAACAGCAGGTTCTGGCGCTTGGACGGCAGCAGCGCGAGGATCTTGCGGATATCGCGGATGAAGCCCATGTCCAGCATGCGGTCGGCTTCGTCCAGCACCAGGATCTCGACGCCGGACAGGTCCAGCGTCTTCTGGCCCACGTGGTCCAGCAGGCGGCCGGGCGTCGCAACCAGGATATCCACCGGCTTCTTCAGCGCGGAGATCTGCGGATTGATGTTGACGCCGCCGAACATCACCATGGACTTGAGCGGCAGGTATTTGCCGTAGATCTGCACCGACTCCTCGACCTGCGCGGTCAGTTCGCGGGTGGGGGTCAGGATCAGGCAGCGCGGGCGGCCCGGACGCATCTGCGCGGGACGGTTCGACGACAGCAGGTGCAGCAGGGGCAGGGTAAAGCCCGCGGTCTTGCCGGTGCCGGTCTGCGCGGCGGCCAGCAAATCGCCGCCCTGGAGCACCTGGGGGATCGCCTGGGCCTGGATGGGGGTGGGATGGGTGTAACCGGCATCGGCGATGGCGCGCATCAGCGGCTCGGCCAGGCCAAGGTCGGCAAACGAAATATCGGAAGTAATCAAGACAACTCCAGCGACGGCCCGTCGCTCAAGCTGAGTGACTCCAATCGAGGCTGACGTATGTATTTAACGGGGGATAGGCCGGCCGGAAACGGCTGTCCGGGGTTGAGGCCCGGGGAAACGTGGCGCGCGGCGCCTGGCCGGATGCACGCCCGGATTGGAGCCAGGCGCAAGTCGCCATTGTACCCGGTAATGGCGGCCTAGTGTTTACCCTAGTGACGATTTCACCAATAGGGCGTATATTTAGCCTTGTTTCACTATTAAATCCGCGTTTTAAATATAAAACGCCTGGCAGTGACAGCGAACACACCGCGGCGGGCGCCTTCCGGGCCCGCTTTCACCCGCTTTCGCGGCGCCTCGCCGCCCATGCAGGAGTACACCATGACGGATATGTCCGAACAACAGCAAGTCGCCCGCAGCTGGGACCGCCCTGAAGGCGCCGACTTCGAAACCTGGATGAACTCGCGCGTCGCCCGGTTCTCGACCCGCAAGTACGACTGGGACGCCCTGAAGTTCCAGGCAGACTTCGATCCCAAGTACCGTCGTGCGCAAATGCGCTACGTCGGCACGGGCGGCACCGGCGTCGCCGCCGACGTGAACACCGTGCCGTCCGAGCACTTCACGTTCTCGACCATGGTGATCCCGGCCGGCCACGAAGGCCCCCCGCACCTGCACACCGACGTCGAAGAAATCTTCTTCGTCATCCGCGGCAAGCTCAAGCTGGTCCTGGAGAAGGACGGCGAACGCTTCGAAACCATCCTGACCGACCGCGACCTGGTCTCGGTTCCCCCGGGCGTGTACCGCGAGGAAATCAACGTCGGCGACGAAGACGCGCTGATGTGTGTGATGCTGGGCGCCAAGAAGCCCATCACGCCGACCTACCCGGCCGAGCACCCGCTGGCGAAGATCAAGCGGTAATAGGGCCCCCCTACGCGCTTACGCGCGCCCCCAGGGGCGGCACTGGCGGACCGGAAGGGAAGCCCACCCCCAAGCGGCCTTCGGCCGCTCCCCCTCAAGGGGGCGGCACCGGCGGACCGGCAAAGCCGGATCCGCTGTGCCCTGGGATAACAACAGGCAGGTGAAGGGCGGCATACTTGCCGCTCTTTGCAGCCGGATGAGCCTCCCCATGTAACGGGGCGGTTGACACACGGATACAATGCCGCGCTTTCGCGTTCGTGGACGAAGGGTTCGCGGGCGCAAGAGGACTACAGGACGATGCAGACCGATACGTTGGCGCCGGAACCGTCGCCGGAAACGCTGGAGTTGCTCAATAGCCGTTTTGCCGAGAAGTCGGTGCAGACGGCCGGGGGCGTGCAGTGTTATCGCGAGGCGGGCACGCCGGGCGCGGACGGCACGGCCATCGTGCTGTTGCATGGCATTGGCTCGGGCGCGGGCTCGTGGTTGCATGCGGCGCTTGCACTGGCGCAGCGTGCGCGCGTGATCGCCTGGGACGCGCCGGGCTATGGCAATTCGGCGCGGCTGGCGCCGGCCTCGCCCGGTGCCGAAGACTACGCGGCCCGGCTGCACCAGATGCTCGATGCGCTGGGCATCGAACGCTGCGTGCTGGCCGGCCATTCGCTCGGCACGCTGATGGCCACGGCCTATGCGCACGGCCTGGGCAAGCAGCGGATCGCGCGCCTGGTATTGCTGAGTCCCACGCGCGGCTACGGCAATCCCGCGCTGGCCGAGCGCCAGGAAGCGGTGCGCGCCGAGCGGCTGCGCACGCTGGAACAGGTGGGCATCGCCGGCATGGCGCGCACGCGCCCGGCCAAGATGCTGTCGTCCGAACCCAGCGCCGAGGCCCTGGCCTGGGTGCGGTGGAACATGGAACGCCTCGATGCCGCCGGCTACCGCCAGGCTATCGAGATGCTGTGCAATGCCGACATGGCCGGCTACGCGCCGGCCCCGATGCCGGTCGAAGTCCATTCCGGCGACCAGGACACCGTGACCGTGCCGGCCAACTGCCGCGCCATCGCCGAGATGTTCGGCGCGCCCTACGGGTCCATCGCCGTGGCCGGCCACGCCTGCCACATCGAGCGGCCGGAAGCGGTCGCGGCCATCCTGGCAGGCGCGCACGCCGCGGCCACCGCCGGCGCCACGCCCCGCTGACCATGGACGACGCCACCATCAGCGAAGAGATCCCCGAGCGCTACATCGTCCCGGGCCTGGAACGCGGCCTGCGGCTGCTCAGCCACTTCAGCCGCCAGCACCGCACGCTGTCCGCGCCCGAGTTCGCGCGCAAGATGGGATTGCCTCGTTCCACGGTGTTCAGGCTGCTGACCACGCTCGAGGCGCTGGGCTTCATCGAACGCACCGAGGGCGGACGCAGCTACCGCCTGGGCATGGCCGTACTGAGCCTGGGCTTCGAGTACCTGGCTTCGCTGGAGCTGACCGAACTCGGATCACCGCTGCTGCAACGCCTGCGCGACGAGATCGGCTATTCCTGCAACCTGGTGGTGCGCGACGGCCGTTCCATCGTCTACGTCGCGAAGGTCTCGGCGCCCACGCTGTTCCCCAGCGCGGTCAACCTGGGCACGCGCCTGCCCGCGCACGCCACCGTGCTTGGCCGCGTGATGCTGACCGACCTGGACCGCCAGGAGATGGGCGAGCTCTACCCCGACGAAGAACTGGAAGTCTATTCACCCAGCACGCCGCCCACGCTCACGGCGCTGCACGGACTGCTGGAACAGGACCGGACCAACGGCTATGCCATGGGCGCCGGTTTCTACGAACCCAGCATCACCAGCATCGCCACGCCGGTGCGCGACCATACCGGCCGCGTGGTCGCGGCGCTGGGCGCCGCCCTGCCGTCGTCGCGCGTCGAGCAATCGCGGGTGTCCGAACTGATCGGCCGCGTGCGCGGCACCGCCGACGAGCTGTCGCGCCTGCTCAACTATTCACCGTCCCATTGACCGGGCAACGCATCGCCCAGGAGCCAACATGCTACGAATCACGATGATAGGGTCGGGGGCCATCGGCCTCTCCGTCCTGTCGCTGCTGAAGAACGATCCCGACGTGTCGATCGACAGTGTCATCGTCGCCCCCGACACGCTGGACCAGGCCCGCGAGCAGGTCGGCGCGATCGCTCCCCAGGCCCAGGTCGTGACCGGACTGGCCGAGGTCGCCCAGCGCCCCGACCTGCTGGTCGAATGCGCCGGCCACGGCGCGCTGCGCGCCCACGTGCTGCCCGCGCTCGAACAAGGCATCCCCTGCGTGGTGGTCTCCATCGGCGCGCTGTCCGACGTCGAACTGGCGCGGCAACTGGAAGAAGCGGCCAGGCGCGGCAAGACCCAGGTGCAGCTCCTGTCCGGCGCCATCGGCGGCATCGACGCGCTGGCCGCGGCCAAGATCGGCGGCCTGGACTCGGTGGTCTACACCGGCCGCAAGCCGGCCCTGGCCTGGAAGGACACGCCGGCCGACGGCCAGTTCAAGCTCGAGGCGCTGACCGAACCCACGGTGATCTTCGAAGGCCCCGCCGGCGAAGCCGCGCGGCTGTTCCCGAAGAACGCCAACGTCGCCGCCACGCTGTCGCTGGCCGGCCTCGGCCTGGACCGCACGCAGGTGCGCTTGATCGCCGACCCCACCAGCAAGGAAAACGTGCACCACGTGCAAGCCAGCGGCGCCTTCGGCAGCTTCGAGATCACCATGCGGGGCAAGCCGCTCGCGGCCAACCCCAAGACTTCCGCCCTGACTGTCTATAGCGTCGTGCGCGCCATCGGCAATCAGGCACATGCTGTAGCCATATAACCCCCCCTACGCGCTTGCGCGCGCCCCCCAGGGGGCGATGCGGGTGGACCGGCAAAGCCGGATCCACCGCATCCTGGGGTAACAAATAGGCAGACGGAGAACCGTGTTCTTCTTGTCGAGGCCTGCATGCGAGAGGGTCGGAGGAGCAGATCCATCTCGCCCTGTCTGACGCTCATTACTCGGCGTAAAACTGAGTTCAGCCAGGTTATTCAAGGCGGGAAAAACGCCATTTTCCGCCAGCCCGGTTTTACCCCGGGGCGCCGCGGATCCGGCTTTGCCGGTCCGCCAGCGCCGCCCCCTTGAGGGGGCGCCCGTCAGGGCGCAGGGGGTGGGCACTTATTGTCTTGGAGTAGTAGTCAATCATGTTTGAATTTCGCACTCGCCTGGTTGCCGGCGCGCTGTTCGCGGCGGTCGCCACCGCTTCTTTCGCCCAGGCTCCCGCGGCCGACGACGCCGCCGCCAAGGCCTCGCTCAAGCACGGCCAGTTCCGCATCATCGCTCCGTTCCCGCCGGGCGGTCCCGTGGATGTGCTGGCCCGCCTGCTGGGCACCGGCCTGCAGAATGAATACGGCCAGAGCGCCGTCGTGGACAACCGTCCCGGCGCCAACGGCAACATCGGCATCGACGCGGTCAAGCGCGCCACCGGCGACGGCCACACGCTGCTGGTCGTCCCGGCCGGCAACATGACCATCAACCCGACGCTGATGGCCAACCTGCCCTACAACGTCGACAAGGACTTCACCGCGATCGCGATGATGGCCAAGGCGCCCAACGTGGTCGCCGTGTTCCCGTCGGTTCCCGCCAAGAACATCCAGGAACTGATCGCGCTGACCAAGTCCAAGCCCGGCACCATGGCCTACGGCTCGCCCGGCGTGGGCAGCGGCCTGCACCTGGCCGGCGAACTGTTCAAGGACGCCACCGGCGCCGACCTGCTGCACGTTCCGTACAAGGGCACGACCCAGGCGCTGAACGATGCGCTGGGCGGCCAGATCCAGGTCATCTTCGGCGCGCTGCCGACCCTGATGCCCCAGATCAAGTCCGGCAAGCTGCGCGCGCTGGCCCTGACCGGCTCCGAGCGCTCGCCCATCATGCCCGAGATCCCCACCCTGGCCGAAGCCGGCGTGAAAGGCGTGAACGTGGTGTCCTGGTATGGCCTGTACGTGCCCAGCTCGACGCCGGCCAATGTTTCCGGCCAACTGGCGCGCGACGTGACCAAGATCCTGGGCGAACCCGCCACGCTGGAAACGCTGAAGGCCCAGGGCCTGGAGCTGTCGCCGCTGCGTCTGGACGCCTTCCGCAAGTTCCAGGCCGACGAGACCGCGACCTGGGAAAAGGTGATCAAGTCGCACAACATCACCGCCGGCTGACGCGCGTTCCGGGGCCTGCGCCCCGCATCGGCGCCACCGACGACCCCTCGCCCCGGCGAGGGGTTTTTTTTCGTGCCGCGCCGTGCCTCGCGCATCCAGGCAGGTTGGGGTAGACTCGGCCATTTTTGCCCAGCCGTTCCACACGGAACCGGCCATCGCCGCTCGAATCGGAAGCCTCTGGCCTTCCGGGCTTTCGTAGTGCCCATCCCCTTGGTCGCAAGACTTCTTTCCAAGGAGCATCGACACCATGCAAGGCCTGCACCTTACCGCAGATCTTTATCATTGCGCCTGCGAATCCGTCCTGATGACGGACGCCGACATGCTGGCGCAGCTTTGCCGCCGCCACACGCTCGAAGCCGGACTCACCCTGGTCGACGAGAAGTGGCACACCTTCCCCGAGTTCCAAGGCCAGCCCGGCGGCGTGACGGGCATGCTGCTGCTGGCCGAATCCCACCTGGCCGTCCATACCTGGCCCGAACGCAACGGCGTGACGCTCGACGTCTACGTCTGCAATTTCCAGGAAGACAATTCACGCAAGGCCGAAGCGCTCATGAAGGCCATCGTGGAAGCCTTCCGGCCGAGCGACATGCAACGCCAGCACCTGACCCGCGGCGACGTCGACGGGCCGGCCGACGCGGGCGAACTGGTGTTCGAGGACGTTGCCGGCCAGGCGTACTTCGGTTTTCGTTTCGATCGCCGCATCCTTGACCGGCAGACGGCCCATCAACGATTGGAACTGCTGGAGTCCGCGTCGCTGGGCCGCACCCTGCGGCTGGACGGACGCTACATGACGTCCGAGGCCGAGGAATTCTTCTATCACGAGGCCCTGGTACATCCCGCCGCCACGGCCCACCCCGCGCCCCGGACCGCTCTCATCATAGGCGGCGGCGACGGCGGCGCGCTGGAGGAATTGCTCAAGCACCGCGGCATCGAACAGGCCACGCTGGTCGACCTGGACGGCGAGGTCATCGACGTGGCGCGCCGGTACCTGGAGAAGATCCACCGTGGCGCGCTGGACGATCCGCGCGCCACGGTGCTGGTCGGAGACGGCGTGGATTTCCTCGCGCGCACGTCCGACCGCTACGACCTGATCCTGCTCGACCTGACCGATCCGGACACCCCGGCGGGCCCGCTGTACACGCCCGAATTCTTCCACCGCTGCAAGCACGCGCTGGCGCCGGGCGGAGCGCTGGTGCTGCACATGGGTTCGCCCTTCCACCAGCCCGGACAGGTCCGCGATCTTTGCCGGATGCTGCGCGCCCAGTTCGCCCACGTGCGCCCTTACGGCCTGCACATCCCGCTGTACGGCACCTACTGGGGCCTGGCGGTGGCCTCGGATGCGTTCGATCCCGACGCGGCGGCGGGCGAGACGATCCACGCGCGCCTGGAGGAACGCGGAATCCGCGACCTGGAGTACTACAACGCCCGGGTGCATGGCGCGCTGTTCGCGCTGCCGAACTACTACCTCCGGCTCACCCGGGACTGAACCGCCCGCCGGCGCTGCCCGTCATTGCCTGGCCCCCCCGAGGCGGCAATTCGAGGCCCCGGCACGCCCGCGCCCTCATGCCGGGCGCCACGGCGGCCGGGGCCGGAAGGCCTTCTTCAGCATGTCGACGAACAGCCGGGCGCGCGCCGAGGCGATGCGCGACTGCGGCACCAGCGCCGTCACGTCGGCATCGGGCAACCAGTGGCGCGGCAGCAGGGCCACCAGCCTTCCCTCGGCCAGGCTGGCGGCCACGTCCCATTCCGAGCGCACCATGATGCCCCGGCCCGCCAGGCACCACTGGCGGATGACTTCGCCGTCATTGCTCTCCATGGCCGGATGCACGCGCACCGTCTGCGGGCGCGGCTCGCCGCGCCCGCCCTCGCGCTGCGTAAAGCGCCACAGCGTCACGTCCTCGTCGTTCTCGCGCAGGACCAGACAGGCATGATGCGCCAGATCGGCGGGGCTCTCGATCGCGGGCGCGCCGCGCAGATAGGCCGGCGCGGCGCACAGGACTCGACGGTTGGGCGCCAGCCGATGGGCCACCCAGCGCGAATCGGGAATCTCGCCGATGCTCACCAGCACGTCGAAGGCATCGCGCCCATGCACGGGCTGGCTGGGCAGCACGAGGTTGTCGGACAGGAAGAGCTGGGCCTCCACCTGCGGATGGCTGGCGCGGAACGTATCCAGCAGCGGCGCGAGATACCGGCGGCCGAAGCCGAACGGACCGTGCACCTTGAGCTTGCCCGCCACCACCTGGCTGCGCTGCTGCAAGGCTTCCTCGATGGCCTGCATGCGCTCGATGACCCCGGTGGCGTGCTGGGCCAGCAGGTGTCCCTCGTGGGTCAGTTGCAGGCGGCGCGTGGTGCGCATCGCCAGGCGCACGCCCAGCCTCGCCTCCAGCTGGCCAAGGCGTTTGGTGATGGCGGGCGGCGTGACGTTCTCCTCGCGCGCGAGAGCGGCCAGGCTGCCGACCCGGTCCAGCGCCAGGATGAAGCGCAGGTCGTCGATATCCAGCTTCATTATTAACCTTATGGTGAATGAAGAAATTCTATTCCATTAACCACATCAGACCGCCCGGCTCCTAAACTGGCCGTCATTCACCGACCTTTCCCGACCGCCATGACACGCCAATACGATTTCGTCCTGTTCGACCTGCTGACCGCGCTGCTCGACTCCTGGACACTATGGAACAGCGCGGCCGGCGGCGAAGAGGCGGGCCGCGCCTGGCGCGCCGCCTACCTGAAGCGCACCTATGCCTGCGGCGCCTACCGGCCGTACGAGACCCTGGTGCGGGAAGCCGCGGCCGAGACCGGACTGCCGCTGGCCGCCGCCGACGCGCTGGAGGAACGCTGGGCCGGACTCGCTCCCTGGGAAGGCGTGGCGACGGTACTGGAAAGCCTGCGCGGCACGCACCGGCTGGGCGTGGTGACCAATTGCTCGGAACGGCTGGGCCGGTTGGCCGCCGGCCTCCTGAACGTTCCCATGGACGTGGTCGTGACCTCGGAACGGGCCGGCTACTACAAGCCCGACCCCCGTCCCTACCGCCTCGCCCTGCAGGAGCTGGGCGCCCAGCCCGGCAACACGCTGTTCGTGGCCGGATCCGGCTACGACCTGTTCGGCACCTCGGCCGTCGGCCTGGACACCTTCTGGCACAACCGCGTGGGGCTGCCGCTGCCCGCCGGCGCGCCGGCGGCGCGCCAGGAAGCGCGCGGCATCCTGCCGGCACTGGCACTCGCCAACAGCCCCCGGCGCGGCTGACAACCCCACGCCGCCGGACCTTTCCCCTTCCAGGAGTCCCCATGAAAATCGCCGCCATCGCCGCGGGGGCGCTGTTCGCGCTCGCCGCCGCCTCTTCCGCCTGCGCCCAGGCCTGGCCCGACAAGCCCATCACCCTGATCATGCCCTTCCCCGCGGGCGGTCCCAGCGACGCGCTGGGGCGGGCGGTGGCGGCCAAGCTGGGGCCACGGCTGGGCGTCTCCATCGTGGTGGAGAACGTGGGCGGCGCCGGCGGCTCGATCGGCATGCAGAAGCTGGCCCGCGCGGCCGCCGACGGCTATACCATAGGCTTCGGCACCATAGGCACGCATGCGGCCAACATGATCATGTATCGCAAGCCGCTGTACGACGCACGCAAGGATTTCGAGCCCCTGGGCCAGGTCGGGTCGGCGCCGGTGCTGCTGCTGGTCAAGCAGAACCTGCCGGTCAACGATTTCCCGCAGTTCGCCGACTACCTCCAGGCCCACAAGGCCGCCATGTCGTACGGCAGCGCGGGCGTGGGCTCGATCGCGCACCTGGCCTGCCTGCTGCTGCTGAGCGACATGAAGGCCGAGGTCATGCACGTGCCCTACAAGGGCGTGGCGCCCGCCATGACCGGGCTGATGGGCGGCGAGACCGACTTCATGTGCGACCAGACCACCACCTCGCTGGCGCAGGCCGCCAGCGGGCGGGTACGGGCCGTGGCCGTGCTGACGCGCGAGCCCTTTCCGGGCCTGCCCAAGGTCGCCACGGCACAGAGCAGCGGCAGGACCGCCATCGACTTCCGCTCCTGGAACGCGCTGTTCGCGCCACGCGGCACGCCGCCCGCCATCGTGGACAAACTCAACGCCGCCATCAATGACACCCTGGCCGACCCCGCGCTGGTCAGGCAGATGCGCGACGTGGGCGTGGAATTCCCCGCCCGCGCCGACAATACCCCCGGCCACCTCGCCCGGCTGGTGGACGGCGAGATCGCCCGCCTGCGCCCCATACTCGAGGCCAAGAACGTCTATATCGATTGAATCCAGGCACATCATGCAACTGAACGAACTCGACACCCCGGTCCTGGTGCTGGACCGGAACAAGATGGACCGCAACATCGCGCGGCTGCGCGAGCGGCTGGCGCCGTTCGGCGTCGCGCTGCGGCCGCACGTCAAGACCAACAAGTCCGCCGACGTCACGCGGCGCCTGGGTCCGCCCGGCACGCCCATCACCGTCTCCACGCTGAAGGAAGCCGAGTACTTCCTGGACCACGGCTGGACCGACATCCTCTATGCCGTGGGCATCGTGCCGTCCAAGCTGCCTCACGTAGAACGCCTGGCCCGGCGAGGCGCTACGCTGACGATCATCCTGGACAATACCGAGGCGGCCGCGGCCACCTTCGCCTATGCGCGCGACCATGGCCTGCAACTGCCCGTGCTGATCGAGATCGATACCGACGGGCACCGGTCCGGCGTCAAGCCCGAAGACCCCGTGCTGCTGGAGATCGCCGCCCGCCTGTCTGCGCGCGAAGGCGAGGGCGCCTGGGTGGCGGGCGTGCTGGCCCATGCCGGCGACTCCTACAACTGCCGCTCCACCGAGGCCATCGCCGCCATGGCCGAGCAGGAGCGCGCGGGCGCGGTCCGCGCCGCGCGGCGCCTGCGCGAGGCCGGCCACGCGGCACCGGTGGTCAGCGTGGGCAGCACCCCCACCGCGCATTTCGCGCGCTCGCTGGACGGCGTCACCGAAGTGCGGGCCGGCGTGTTCGTCTTCTTCGACCTGGTCATGAACGGCCTGGGCGTCTGCCTGACCGACGACATCGCCCTGTCCGTGCTGTGCACCGTGATCGGCCACCAAGAGGAAAAAGGCTGGCTCATCACCGACGCGGGCTGGATGGCCATGTCGCGCGACCGCGGCACGGCCAGGCAACCGGTGGACCAGGGCTACGGCCTGGTCTGCGACCTGGAAGGCCGGCCGCTGCAAGACCTGATCATGATCGACGCGAACCAGGAACACGGCATCGTCCGCCACCGCGCCGATCCCGCCGCCACGCCCATGCTGCCGGTAGGCACCTTGCTGCGCATCCTGCCCAACCACGCCTGCGCCACCGCCGCCCAGCACGCTTCCTATGCCGTCGTGGCGGGAGATCCCCGCGTCCAAGCCCACTGGCCGCGCTTCGGAGGGTGGTGATGAACGATGCCGCCTTCCCCGCCGTGGCCGGCCTTGCCGCGCCACGCGGCCACTACTCGCACGTGGCCGCTGGCGGCGGCCTCGCCTTCGTGTCCGGACAACTGCCGCTGGATGCCGCGGGCGAGCCCCGGGCCGACTTGCCGCTGGACGAACAAGCCACCCTGGCGCTGCGCAATGTGCAAGCCGCGCTGGCCGCGGCGGGCTGCGGCTGGCGCGACGTCATGAAAGTCACGGTGTACCTGGCCGGCGTCGAGCACTGGCCGGCCTTCGACCAGGCCTATCGCCGCGTGCTGGGCGACGCGCGGCCGGCGCGGGCCGTTGTACCCGTGCCGGCGCTGCATTACGGCGTACGGGTGGAAATCGAGGCCGTGGCATTGCAGCCCATCCTGTGAACGATGTAGCCCGGGAAACAGGAAAAGGTACCCATAGCTTTTCTGCATAGGTCCCACGCTACCGGTATTGGACGCTCCGCCGGCCCAGGTGCCACCATGAAAACGAATGGAAAGGAGACCAACGATGGCGATGAACGGCGTGCTGCGGCCTGGCTACTGCCAATTGCGCGTAATGGACATGGACGAGGCCCTGCGTTTCTATACAGGCGTCCTGGGATTGAAACTGGTGGAGCGGGACGCTTCGGGCCGGGCGTATCTGAAGTGCCTGGACGAGCAGGATCACAGCAGCGTCATCCTGCGCCCGGCCGACCGGGCCGGCATGGACTGCTATGCGTTCAAGGTCTTCGACACCGCCACGCTGGACAGGCTGGAGAGCGACTTGAAGGACTATGGCGTGGCGACCGAGCGCGTGGCCGCCGGGGAACTGCCCGAGACCGGCGAGCGCGTCCGCTTCCAGGCGCCGACCGGCCACGTCTTCGAACTTTACGCGCAACGGACGCGCGTGGGTTCCGCGTTCGGCACCCACAACCCCGAAGCGATCATCGCCAACAGGCAGGGCATTTCCCCCATCCGCCTCGATCATTGGCAGATCCATGGCGGCGACCTGGATGGCAGCCGCGACCTGTTCACCCAGGTTCTCGGCTTCTCCATCGTCGAACGCATCCTGATGGAGGATGGCCAGACCGACATGGCGGTCTGGATGAGCTGTTCGAACAAGGCCCATGACATCGCTTTCGTGCGGGACGAACGCGACGACACGCTGCACCATCTGTCGTTCCAGCTCGAAACATGGGAGCAAGTACTGCACGCGGCGGACCTCATGACCGTACACCGGGTCCCCATCGACATCGGGCCGCTGCGCCACGGCATCACGCGCGGCACGACCATCTACGCCTTCGATCCATCGGGCAACCGTTTCGAGACGTTCTGCGGCGGCTACGACTTCTACCCGGACATGGAACCCATCACCTGGTCCTGGGAGGAGATGGGCCGGGGCGTGTTCTACCATACTCGCGAGTTGAACGAGCGGTTCCTGACGGTGGTGACCTGAATCATCCGCCGGATCCCCGCTGACCGGTGACAGCCGGTACTATGCGCTCCATCCGGGATGACAAGGACAGGACACGCGCATGCAAATCAGCCAATTGCGCGCCTTCGTGGCCGCCGTCGCCGCCGGCGGCATGGGAGCGGGGGCGCGCAGCCTGGGGATCGCGCAACCGACGCTGACCCGGGCGATCCAGCAGTTGGAAGCCGACCTCGGCGCCACGCTGCTGGCCCGCGGGCCGGCCGGCATGGTCCTGACCCAGTTCGGGCGCCAATTGCTGCCCCATGCGCAGCGCATCGTGCGCAGCCATGGCAAGGTCCACGAAACCAGCCTGCAGCTGGCCGGAGACGGTACCGGCGAAGTCTGCGTGGCGATATCGGCCGTCCCCCGATGGCTGCTCGCCCCCCGGGCCGCCGTCATGCTATGGGAGCGCTACCCTCGCGTCCGCCTCACGCTGGCCGAGGCGGTCTATCCCCAAGTGCTGCATCACTTCGAACGCGGCAGCATCGATTTCGCCATCTGCCCGGCCCCGATCGGCACGGACCAGGCCACCTTGCGGGTAGAACCCATTCCTCTCCAGTCCCACCTGGCGGTCGCCATGCGCAAAGACCACGCGAAAGCCCGTGCCAAGAACCTCGGGGAATTGGCCACCTGTACGTGGATCGCCTCCGGCCCCAGCACCGGCCTCGGCCTGCCCGAGATGTTCCATGCGCACGGCCTGGACGCACCTGACTGCCCGTTGCAGTGCGAATCGGTCGAATGCGCGCTGCGCTTCGTGGCCGACACCGACATGCTGACCCTGGCACCTCGCCTGCTGATCGAACGAGGGGCCCAGGAAGGCAAGCTGGCGCCGCCCTTGCTCGGCGGCCTGGGAGGCACCGTGCAGATCTGCATGCTGACTCCCGAGGAACGGGTACTGACACCCGCCGCGGCGTTCTTTCGGGCCGCCCTGCTGCGAACGGCCGAGGAGCGCGCATCATGAGCACGCTGGTCCAACTCCAGAGTCTCGTCGCGGTCCACCGGCACGGCAGCGTGACCGCGGCAGCCGAGGCCCTGGGCCTGAGCCAGCCGGCCGTCACCCGGTCGCTGCAGGAACTGCAATCCGAAGTGGGCCAGGCATTGTTGTCGAGGCAGGGCCGCCGCCTGGAGCTGACCGGTATCGGACGCATCATGCTGGAGCATGCCGAGTCGCTCGTGAACCAGGATGCGCGGGCAGGCGAGGAACTGGCGGCGTGGCTGAAATCCCGCCACGCCGAAATCCGTCTGGCCGCATCCGCCGTGCCCATCGCCACCATCCTTCCCGGCGCCATCGAACTGGTGCGAAGCACCCATGCCCAGGCCCGCATCCGCATCGTCGAATCCGCCTACCCCGACGTCATCCGGCTGTTCCGCGAGCACGCCATCGACCTGGCCGTCGGCTCGTTCCCAACCGAGTTGCGGCGCGAGGGCTATCGCGTGGAATCGCTGTTCTCCGTTTCCATGCGCGTCGCGCTTCCCCGCGGCCACCGTCTTCGCAATCGGCGCCGGCTGGCCGATCTGCGCAAGCTCCCCTGGGTGGTTTCGGGCTCACTGGAAGCGTCTACCGAGCTGTTCCAGCATGCGTTCGTCCAATGCGGACTGGAACCTCCCCGGTCGGTCCTGCATTGCGAATCCACGGCCTCCAGCCTGCAGTTCATCGAGCAGTCGCGCGAGCTGGCCGGGTTCATCGCCCATCCTCTTGCCTGGGAGGCCGAGCGGGCCGGGCGGATCAGCCTGCCGCCGATCACGGATCCGTTGCCCGGCCACGCGGTCGGAATCTTCCACCCCTCCCATCTCTCGCAAACGACCGTCAGCATGGCGCTCTTCTCCGCGCTCAGGCTCGCCGCCCGGCGCTACGCGCAGCAGCTCGCTCGCGAAGCGGGATGAACACGGCGTCCCAGGTCACACCCGCGGCATGTCCTTGTCCGTGTAGACCAGCGTGACGCGGGCATCCTCGGGGATGGGCGGCATCGTCGACTCCCATTGCTCGTAGCGGCCGCGAAACTCGGCCAGCAGCCCGGGATGCCGCCCCGCCAGATTGGCCCGCTCCCGGCTGTCCTTCTCGATATCGAACAGATATTCATTGCCTTCGATGGCCAGGTACTTCCAGTTGTCCCGGCGCATCGCGCGCTGCCTGCGATGCTTCATGCGCCAGAACAACTCCCTGCCGCGGTCGAGGCCGGGATCGCGGAACAGCGGCATCAAGGACATCCCGTCCGGCGGATAGTCGGGATGTCCTTGCGCGCCGGCCGCCTCCAGGAACGTGGGCATCCAGTCCATCGTCATCGCGAACTGGCGGCTGACGGTGTCCGGGGCGATCATGTCGGGCCAGCGGACGACGTAGGGCACCCGGATCCCGCCTTCGGTGAGATCCATCTTTCCCCCGACCAGCGGCCAGTTGTCCGAGAATCTCTCGCCGCCGTTGTCGCTGGTGAACACCACGAGCGTGTTGCGATCCAGGCCAAGACGCTCCAGCTCGGCCAGCAACGCGCCTATACCCTCGTCCATATGATGGATCATGCGCTGGTACACCTCCACCGAGCCGCCATCCAGGTGGAAGGTCTTGCCGACCAGCGATTGCGCCAGCTCGCGGTCTTCGCGCGTCTCCCACGGCCAATGAGGAGCCGTGTAGTGCAGGCTCAGGAGAAAAGGATCGCGACTGGCCGCGCAGCGGCGCACGAAGTCGATCGCCTTTCCGGAAAACAGGTCGGTCAGATAGGCGTCGGAATGGAACGGCTCGCCATTTTCCCAAAGGTCGTGTTTGCCGTTGGGCGCCGTATGGGTGAAGTAGTCGATGCCGCCAGACATCAGGCCGCAGTGTTCGTCGTAACCGCTGAGCAGCGGTCCGAAATCGGGCTCGAATCCGAGATGCCACTTGCCGACCAGGGCGGTCCGATAGCCTTGCGCGCGCAGCAGCGACGGCATGGTGGGATGCCCGGGAGGCAGTCCCGATGCACTTCGGCTGGCGCTGCGGCCATGCAGAGGCTCATCGGCGGCTCCGCGCAAGCGGTACTGGTAGCGGCCGGTCATCAACGCGAACCGGGTTGGAGAGCATACCGGCGAGTTCGCGTAGCCCCGGGTGAGCTTCATGCCTTGCCGGGCCATTCGGTCGATGTTGGGCGAGACGGGCGCGCGCCCGCCGTAGCAGCCCAGGTCCGCATAGCCGAGGTCGTCGGCAAGAATGAAAATGAAATTGGGGAGGCTCATGATGGAAGGCCCGCCGGCTCCATGGCGACCACCTCGCGACGCTCCCGGGCCATCAATTCCTGGACCCGCTTGCGCCCCTTGAGCGCCGCCGCGTCCACGCGTTGGTGCATTTCCGGCGGCAGCCCATCGATCTCGACCATGTCGTCGCACAATTTGGCGGCTTCTTCGTCCTGGGCGATGGCCATCTGCACCATTCGCGCCAGCTCGCCATCGTATTCCGGCTCGTGGGCGCGGAAGTTGCGCGTGGTGGCGTAGAAGTAATGGGTGCTGCGCGGCGTTTCCGGCGTAATGCCGTGGATGACCTGGAATCCGCCGAACTCCCGTCCCGGCTCGGCCCCCCCTTCGCTCGCGCTGCGGAAGTACGAAGAAGTCACGTGCAGCGAGGGCGCGAAGAAATGCGCCTCCATTCTTCGATCGACCCTGCCCCGCGTTCCGACGATACCCGCGATCGGCAGATCGTCGATATGGTCCCCCCGCACATCGCGCGTGATCGACAGTCTGTCCGCGCGGTCTTCGACCAGCGGCGGCGTCGCCGCCACCTGCATGCCGCCCACGGTGTCATGATGCAGATAGGACAGGTGCGACAGGTCCAGGATGTTGTCCTGGATGAAGGTGTAGCGTGCCTTCGCCGTCACCCGGCCGCCCACGGCGGGCCGCCATCCGGGCGTATCCAGGTGCATGACCGACATGTCCGGAATCCGGGCCGGATCGGCCAGCTCCGGATCGCCCATCCAGATCCACACCATTTCCCACCGTTCCGCGAGCGGATAGGCCCGCAGCCGGTACGCAGGCGGCACGCGTTCCTGGGAGGGAATGCGGACACAGGCTCCCGACGAATCGAACGTGAACCCATGGTACATGCACTGGATCGCATCGCCCTCCAGCCTGCTGAGGGAAAGCGGATAGCGCCGGTGTATGCACCGGTCGGCCAGTGCCACCGGTACGCCGTCCTCGCGACGATACATCACCACAGGCTCCCCGAGCAGGGTCCGGCCCAGCAGGCTTCGACCCAGTTCGTGACGCCATGCGGCGATGTACCAGCAGTTTTTTGGATAGAGATATCCTTCCGGATAAGGAAACATTGCACGCCTCTCGCTGTATCGACCTGATTGACCGGTGCCCTGGCTGAGTCAGCCGCCGACCTTGATGTTGGCCTTGGTGATGACATCGCCCCACCGCTCGTACTCGGTGCGGATCAGCGCCCGCACCTCCCGCGGCGTTCCCGCTCCGCTGCTCGCTCCGCCGACGCTGTCGAGCAGTTGCTGCGCGTCGGGGCTCTGCAAGGCCTTCGCCAATTCGGCATTGAGTTTCCCGACGATGGTTTCCGGCGTTCCCTTGGGAGCGACAAGCACCCACCATGACTGGCTTTCCAGCTCGGGAAACCCTTGCTCGCGGACGGTGGGCACATCGGGAAACTTGGCGCCGCGCGCCTCGCCGGTCATGGCGATGTAGCGAAACTTGCCCGCCTTCACATAAGGCACCGTGAGCGAGGAGGCCGTCTCCAGCATGAGATCCACTCTTCCGGCCAAGGCCTCGTTGACCATTTGCGGCGTTCCGCCAAACGGAAGATGGGTGAACTGGGCGCCGCTCTTGGCCATCAGGAGCTCCCAGATGAGATGATGCACGGAGCCGACTCCCAGCGAACCGAACACCAGCGGCGTCGCGGCGCTCTTCTGGTAGGCCAGCATGCTCTTCAGGTCATGTATCGGTAGCTCGCTGCGCACGCTGATGTAGTAGGGGCCTCGCTGCACGAAACCGATGGGATCGAGATCGCGCCGCGGGTCGTAGCCCGCGGACGGAATCACGTGAGGCCCGGTCCCCAGGCCCGACGCGACCCCCAGCATGAGCGTGTAGCCGTCCGGCCTGGAACGGGCGACCGCCGCGGTCGCGATGGTGCTTCCCGCCCCCGGGCGGGCATCCACATAGAAAGCCTGCCCCATCGCCTTGGTGAAGTGGTTGGCGATAAGGCGTGCCATGATCTCCGGAGGCGTGCCGGTCGCGAATCCCACGACCAGACGCACCGGTTTCTCCGGATAGGCCTGGTCCGCGGCCGACACCGGCTGCATCACATGCGCGCATACCAGGGCGCCCGCCACGGCCAGCGCCACGCCACGCCGGCGCATCGCTGCGGGGACGGCCCGATCCGATACGTCCATTCGCTTCATGTCTGCCTCCTTCCTGCTCATAGTGTTGTGAGACGGGAGCCAGGATAGGAGTGAAGCGGGTATGCGACAACGTTAGGATTCGGATTGCCCATGCAGTAAATGCATGGATCTCAGGCGCGGTCCGCCCGCCGCGCGGCCGGATGCGGCACGCTTGCGCCGCCCAGCCATTCCAGGGCCAGCGGCCACAGCAGGTCCTGGAAGTCGCCGTGGAAGAACGCGAAGTGTCCGACCGCCGTCCTGCCGATGTCCTCGGGCGCGATACGCAGATGCGTCCGCGTGCTGTGCGTGAAATACCCCAGGGTGCGCTCGATGGCCGCTACCGTGCCGAACGGGTCGTCGGTCAGGCTGATGGCCAGGATGGCGGCCCGCGCCGTGGCGGCCGGCAGGGGACCGCCGCCGAAGGTCCTGCGGGCGCTGGGCCGGTCTTCGTAGCGCGGCGTGGGCGCGCTCCAGTCCAGCGCGACGCCGGTGGGCGTGTCCTCCAGCCAGCCCAGCCTGCGGCCGGGGAAATATCCGCACGCCCGCGCCAGCAGGGGCATGGCCAGGTGCCACTTTGCCGCCATGCGCCAGCGCACGGCGGCGTCGTAGTCGCGCCAGTACGCGAACTGCGCCCCCACCGTGACCATGCGGTCGATGCGGGAACAGGACGCGGCCAGCGCGGGCGCCCAGCCGCCGAAGCTGTGCCCCACGAGGTGGATCGCGCGGCCGGGCCACATGGCGGCGGCATAGCCCAGCACGGCCTCGCAGTCCCGCGCGCCCCAGTCGGTCCAGCTCGCCTGGAAGCCGCGCAGGCGATCCGGGCGCGATTCGCCTATGCCCCGGTAGTCGTAGGCGATGACGTCCATGCCGTTGTCGTGCAGGTACTGGGCGAAACGGAAGTAATAGCGGCACTTGACCGAGGTGGCCGCGTTGATGATCACCACCGGCCTCGTCCTCGCCCCCACGTCGATGCCGCGCCAGACGAAGCCTCCCAGCGGATAGCCGTCGGCGGCATGAATGACGACGGGCAGCGCAGCGGCAGGCCGGTCGAAACCGGCGGGCGGAGGCTTGGGCAGGGCGCTCATGAGGGCTTTCGGGTCGAAGGACCTCCTACGATACCCCGCGGGCCAGGCCCGCACCAGCCCGCAAGGCGCACCGCCCGGTCACGGCGCCGCGGCGCACCCTTCGGCGAACGCCGCCGCGGCCAACAGGTCGAGGTCGCGGCCGGGCGCGCCGACCAGTTGGGCGCCCAGCGGCAATCCGGCCGGCCCGCGGCCCATGGGCATGGACAAGGCGGGCAGGTGCAGGAATGTCCATAGCCCGCCGAAGCGCGGTGAGCCGGTTTCCATGCCGATCTCCGCCTCGCCGTCGGCCGCGGGGTACAGCAGGACATCGGCATCGACGAACAGGCTCGCGGCCTCGCGCTGCGCGGTCCGCATGGACGACCGCAGCTCCGCGTACCCGGCCATCGACAATTCCGCCTCGGCCTCGACCCGCTGCCGCAGGCGCGGACTGAGCCGATCGCGATGCCACCGGCGCTCGTGGGCCAGCGATTGCCGGAGTTCGAACGCCGACAGCCGGGCCTGGAGCGCCACGGCGGCCTCCAGGCCCGGCGGCAGGCGCGCGGTCCGCAGCCGGGCGCCGCCGCGTTCGAGTCGGCGGGCGAAAGCCAGCAGCGCCTCGACGGTTTCCGGACGCGCGGCGGCCCATAGGCTGGATTCGCAGACCACGACCCGTGGCGCCCCCGGGTCGCGCGCGTCCGTCGTACCGAACACGGCATGGCGCGCGTCCGCCACCTCCCTGGCGAAAACACCTATCGTGTCCAGGCTGGGACTCGCATGCTTGAGGCCGGACGTGTTGATCAGGCCGTACGACGGCTTGTAGCCGACGACACCACAATAGGCCGCGGGACGGATGATCGAGGCACTGGTCTGGGTCCCGAACGCCAGCGGTACCATGCCGTCGGCCACCGCGGCGGCCGAACCGCTGGACGAACCGCCCGGGGTACGCGCCGGGTCCTGCGGATGGCGCGTGGCGCACGGTGTCAGCGTGGCGAATTCACAGGTCTCGGTCTTGCCGAGCAGGATGCCGCCCGCCTCCCGGGCCGCCGCGATGCAGGCGGCATCGGCCGCCGGACGATGGCCCGCATAGATGGGCGAACCGTAGGCGGTTGGTAGATCGGCGGAATCCAGGATATCTTTGGCGGCGAACGGCAGGCCGCGCAAGCGCCCCGCGGCGCCTGCCCGGTCGGCCTGCCGGGCCTGGACGATCGCCCGTTCCCGGTCGACGTGCGCGAAGGCGCGCACCGTCGCCTCCCGCTCGTCGATGCGATCCAGGCAGGCCCGCACCAGGGCCTCGCTGCTGAGACTGCCGTCCTCCATCGCCCGCAAGGCGGACAGCGCGCTGAGAAAATTGGGGGCTGGGGTCTTCATGCCGGGGAAACCATATCCATAGAACGAACAGCCCTCGGGGCCGTTCCACACATCGGGAAAAAAGTGCCACTGCTTTCCATGCGCCTGCTCCACACATTCTCGGTCGTCGCGGAAGAGCTGCATTTCGGCCGGGCCGCCGAGCGGCTCCACATGACCCAGCCTCCGCTCAGCCAGCAGATCCGCCAGCTGGAGCAATTGATCGGGGCCGAGCTGTTCCACCGCACGACGCGTTCGGTCAGCCTGACGCCCGCGGGGCGGATCCTGCACGACCGCGCCAGGAAGATCCTGCAGGACGCCGAAGCCGCGGCGGACGCGGCCCGGCGCGCCGCCAGCGGATCGGCCGGCAGCGTGGCCATAGGCTTCACCGCCAGCTCCATCTACGGGACCCTGCCCCGCCTGGTCTCGGCGTTCCGCCGCCAGTACCCCGAGGTCGAACTGCGGCTGGAGGAAATGCGCCCCGAGCCCATGCTCGAAGCGCTGCATGCCGACAAGCTGGACGTCGCGCTGCTGCGGCCGCCGGAAAAATCCCTGGCGGATCCGCGCCTGGCGCACAGCGTCATCGCGCGGGAACGGCTGGTGCTGGCGCTGCCCATCGACCATGTCCTCGCCCATCTCGAACAAGTTCCGGTCGCCAGACTGGACGGGCTGCGCCTGATCGGATTTTCTCCCGACCAGGCGCCGTACTCGTACGAGTTGTGCCAGCGGATCTTCCAGGCGGCGCAAATCGTTCCGCACGTGGTCCAGGCCAGCATCCTGCCCACCATGCTGGCCCTGGTCGAGGCGGGCGTGGGCGCGGCGCTGGTGCCGGCCTCGGCCCAGGCTACGTGGGCCGGCGCGCTGCATTACCGACCGCTGGTGGACACCGAGGAGCACACCACCGAGCTGTACGCGGTCCGCAGGCAGGACCTGCGCAACCCGGCGGCCGAGAAATTCATCGACCTGGCCGGGATGCCGGGCGGCGCGCCCCGCGAACCGTGACACGCGTCCGGCCTATTGGGCCGTGATCTTGGCGGCGCGAATCACCTTCTCCCACTTGGTGTTCTCGGTGGCGATGAACCGGCCGAACGCATCCGGCGTGTCGCCCACCACGCGGGCACCCATGTCTTCGAGCTTGCGCCGGATATCGGCCTGCCCCAGCACCTGGCGCACGGCGCCGTTCAGCTTCTCGACCACCGGCTGCGGCGTGCCGGCGGGCGCGACCAGACCGTACCAGTTGGTGAACTCATAGCCCGGCACGCCGGCCTCGGCCACGGTAGGCACGTCCGGCAACAGCGGAGAGCGCTCGCTGCCCAGAATCGCCAGCGCGCGCAGCCGCCCGTCGCGCACGTAGGGCAGCGCCTGGAGCAAACTGTCGAACGACGCCGACACCTGTCCGCCGATCAGGTCCGACAGGCTCTGGCCGCTGCCTTTGTAGGGCACGTGCGTCAGCTTGGTGCCGGCCAGGCTGTCGAACAGCTCGCCGGCCAGGTGCGGCCCGCCGCCTATGCCCGACGACGAGTAGGTCAGATGGCCGGGACGCGCTTTCGCCAGGTCGATGAACTCGCGCAGGGTCTTGGCCGGCACGGACGGATGCACCAGCAAGGCGAACTGCACCTCCACCACCTTGCTGACCGGCTTCAGGTCCCGCTGGACGTCGACGCGCATCGAATACAGATAGGGATTGACAGCCAGGTTGCCCATGGTGGCCATGAGCGTGGTGTAGCCATCGGGCGCGGCCTTCGCCACGTTCTCGGTGCCGATGACGCCGCCCGCGCCCGCCCGGTTCTCGACGACGACGGATTGGCCGAGCAGTTCGGCCATCCGCGGCGCCACCAGCCGGGCGACGATGTCCGTCCCGCCCGCCGGCGCGAACGCGACGACCATGCGGACCGGTTTGTCGGGATAGGCCTGCGCGCTCGCGGGGCCGGCCACGGACGCGGCGGCGATAGCCCACGCGACGTGGTGGAAGGGGAGGGAAGAAAGGATCTTGCGCATGGCGTGCTTTCCTGGACGGAATGAGGAGGCCGGGACAACAGCCGTTCCCGGAGCGACGCCGGCACTCTAGCCCTGGCCGGGCGGCACCGTCCAATTCGAAAACACGCCTCGATTGAGTCGCAACGGCACTCAATCGGCGCGGCGCCCCACCGGCAGCCCCGAGGTCTGGTCATGGACCACCTGCCGCAGCCAGCGGTACGCCGGCTCGGCATGCCCGGGAAATAGCCGATGGCCAGATCGATATTGCCGCTGTCCAGGGATTCGACCACCTCGTCCGGAAACAGGTCCACGATGGTCAGGCGCGCGGCCCGCTTCAGTTGGGCGGGATGTTGGCCATGCGCACCCAGTCGCGCCAGCGCACGATGTCCGCCGCGATGAAGGCGCCCATGTCGCGGGCGGGCAGGAAGCCGGCCTGCATGCCCTTGGCTTCCAGCGATTGCCGGACCTCGGGATCCGCCATGGCCTTGCCCATCAGCGCGCTCACCGTCTCGACGATGGCGGGCGGCGTCCCGGCCGGGGCCGTCAGGCCCAGCCAGCCCTGCATCTCGTAGCCGGGGATGGCCTCGCCGATGGTCGGCACATCGGGCAGTTGCGGCAGCCGGCGCGGCGTCGTGACGCCTATGGGCTTGAGCCGGTCGTTCTGCAGCGCGGGGGCGGCCGACAGCGCATCCAGGAACGCGAAATCGAACTGCTTGCCGATCAGGTCGGTGATGATCTGCGTCACGTTCTTGTAGGCGGCGCCTTCATAGACCACGCCCGCGGCGGCCTTCAGCATTTCCGCCGGCACCTGCGACGACGAGCTGTAGTAGCCGAAGCTCATGCGCCCGGGCTGGGATTTCGCCTGGGCGATCAGGTCCTGCACCGACCGGAACGGACTTTCCTTGGGCACCATCAGCACCGAGCCGAAGGTGCCGAACCGGCCCACCGGCACGAAATCCTTGACCGGGTCATAGCGCAGGTCCTTGTACAGGCTCAGGTTGGCGGCATGCGTCGAATTGGTGGACAACAGGAAGGTGTAGCCGTCGGGCTTGGCCTCCTTGGCGGCCATGGTGCCGATCACGCCGCCGGCGCCCGGACGGTCGTCCACCACCACGGTGGCCTTGGGATGGACCTTGGCGATGTAGCCCGCGAACACCCGCGCGGAAAAATCGGCCGCGCCGCCCGCGGCCGACGGCACGATGATGGTGACCGGACGGTTCGGCCAGTCGGATGCCTGGGCGTGGACAGGGCCCGCCCAGGCCGCCGAACATGCCAACAGACCTGCCGGCGCCAGGCGCCGGATGCTCCCGATGTTCATGATTGTCTCCTCGTTCTTGCTATATCCCGTCAGGGTTGGGTTGCGCGAAGATGCCGCGCGAGAAACGTGTCCAGTGCATCGTTGTAAGCGCCGGCGCAGTCCACCATGGGGGTATGGCCGCCCGGCAGCAGGACCAGCTCGGCACCCGGGATGAGCGCCGCCAGCCGCCGCGCGTCGGCCACGCCGCGGCGCCGGTCCAGTTCTCCATGCGCGATCAGCGCCGGACAGCGGATCGCGCCCAACCTGGGGCTCAGATCGATCCGGCGCAGGCCCTCGACGGCTTCGAGCAGCGGCGCGGTCGGCAGCGCGCCAAGATAGCGCTCGAGCTCCCTCATCAGGGCCGCCGGCGGATCGTGCGCGAAACAGGCTTGCAGAAAGGCCCGCCTTGCTTCCGGGGTCCATTGGTCCCGGATCCGCGCGGGCAGCGAATTGTCGCCATGATCCCGCGTGTGGGGACCTGTATTGGAGATGACGAGCGCCTGCACGGCGGACGGCCGGGCCAATGCCGTCAGCAAGGCAATCACGCCGCCCAGCGAATGACCCAGCAGCACCGTCGGCGCGGTTCGCGGCGCCAGCGCGGCGGCCAGGCGTCCGGCGACGGCCTGGGGCGTGAACGGACCCGCCCCTTGCATCCAATCCACTTCATGCAACACGAAGCCCGGGGCGGCCACCGGGCCATAGATCCGGGGACTGCAGCCGCCCCCCGCCAGGGCGAGGATGAGCGGGCCGGATTCCTGGATGGCTTGCGGCGGAACAGGCGTCTCGCCGGATCGATCTGCGTGATTCATCCGGCGATGATAGGCCCGTCCGCATCATCCAAAAATTGAATAATATTGATCAGATAATAACCATTTGGAATCGACATGCTGGCAGAGATCCCGATCGCCCAGTTGCGCGTTTTCCTCCACGTCCTGGATGCCAAGAGCTACCGCATTGCCGCCGACAAGGTACTGCGCAGCCAGCCCGCCGTCTCCAAGATCATCCAGTTGCTGGAGGAAAAGCTGGGCGCGCCGCTGTTCGAGGCCGATCGCCGCACGACTCCCACGGCCTTCGGCAAGGTGTGCGAACCCCTGGCCAGGGAGCTGGTGAAACACCACGACCGCATCGTCGAAACGCTGCTGTCGCAATCGCGCCAGCACGCGGGAACGCTCACGCTGGCGTCCATCGGCAGTTTCGCCACCAACTGGGTGCCGGCGCTGATCAAGGACTTCATCGGCCGCCATCCCGGCGCGGCGGTGCGATTGATCGACGACAACTCCGAGAACATCCATCGCATGGTGCTGTCGGGCGAAGTCGACTTCGGCCTGTCCAGCGAGATCTCGATCACACCCGGTCTCGACTTCATCCCGCTCATGACCGATGCGTTCGGCCTGGTCTGCCATGCCAGCCACCTCCTGGCCCGGCGCAGCAGGCTGGACTGGTCCGTGCTGGCCGACCTGCCGCTGATCGGCACCACCGCCCACCGCGAACTGAACGGCACGCCCGAGGCGAAATGGCTGGACCGCTGCTGGTTCCATGTCTCCAACATGATGACGCTCTCGGCGATGCTGTCGAGCCAGGTCGGCGTCACCATCCTGCCCCGGCTGGCGGTACCGGCATTCGCGAACGACCTGCGCTTCGTACCGCTGGTCCGCCCCGGCCGCCACAGGCGGATCGGTATCGTCAAGGTGAAATCGCAAGCCCTGCCACCCTTGGCGCAGGCGATGGAACAGGAGCTGATGGCCTATGCGGCCCTGCACGGCAACGTCCGGCCGGACGCGGCACGGCGGCGCTAGGGCCCGTTCACGCTCAGCGACGCGGAACGGCGGAACCCCGCGCGATAAGTTCGGGCCGGATGCGGATCCGGCGCGCGGCAGGAGCGGGATCGCCGGGCTGTCCCTGGGTGCCGATGCGGGCGAGAACCAGCTCGGCCGTGGACGCCGCCAGCGCATCGATGGGCAGGCGGATCGCCGTGAGCGGCGGTGTCGTCAGTTCGTACCACTTGGGATCGCCGTAGCCCACCACCGAGATGTCGGATGGAATGGACAGGCCGTGCTCGCGGATGACCGACAGCGCGACGATGGTCAGCTCCGAACTGCCGATGACCACCGCCGTCGGGCGCTGCCGCGCGGCCAGTAGCCGACGCATCGCCTCGGCGCCGAACTCCTGGCGTGGCGGCACCTGCACGATAAGGTCGCGGTCCGGCTCCAGCCCGGCCTCGACATGCGCCCGCACGAAGCCCCGCAGGCGGTCCCGCCCCGGTTTGATGCGGCCGTACCCGCCCACGTAGCCGATGCGCCGGTGTCCCAGCGACAGCAGGTGGGCCGCCGCGGCGTGCGCCGCCGCCGCATCGTCCATTGCCACCACGTCGGTGGCCAGCGTCGCGACGCTGCGTATGAGCTGCACGACGGGCGTGCCGGCCAGCAATTCGACCGTGCGCGGCAGCGGCGCCGGCGAGGGCGTGATGACGATGCCGGCGGCGCGGGCCTGGATCAACGCCTGGACCTCGCCGCATTCGGCTTGCGGATCGTCTTCGGTAATCGCCAGCACCATCTGCAAGCCCGCGTCCCGGCAGCGTTCGGCCAGGCGCTTGGCGATGGCGCTGTAGAAATCGTTCTGGATGTCCGGAATGACCAGCCCCACCAGAGGGCTGGCGCCGCCGCGCAGCACGCGCCCCGAGGCGTTCAGCACGTAGCCCAGTTCCTGCGCCGCCTGCCGTACCCGCGCCTTGGTGTCGTCGCTGAGCTTGGGATGATCGTTCAGCGCGCGCGAGACGGTGGTGTGCGAAATGCCCAGTGCGGCGGCGATGTCCTTGATGGTGACGGGACCGTGGGCGGGCTTGGAACTGGCCATGGGTTTCCTGTGGGCGTCCGGTGCCCAGAGTTTACCCGCCCGCCTGCCGGCTCGCGGGCAGGCGGGCGCTCGGGAAACACGGCTATTGCACGCTGATGCCGGCATCCTTGACGATGCGCGCCCACTTGGCCAGATCGTCCTTGATCACGCCTGCGAAGGCCTGCGGCGTATCGCCGATGGGTTCGCCGCCCAGCTCCTGGAAGCGGCGCCGCACGTCGTCGGCCTGCAGGATGCGCGCCAGTTCGGCGTGCAGCTTCTCGATGACGGGGGCGGGCGTGCGGGCCGGCGCGAGGATGCCGTACCACGACGAGACGTCGAAGCCCGGCACGCCGCCCTCGGCCACGGTGGGAATGCCCGGCGCGCCGGCCGCGCGCTGCCCGGACGTCATCGCGATGGCCTTGAGCTTGCCGCTCTTGATGAAGGGATCCGCGGTGGCCAGCGCCGTCACCAGCAGCGGCACCTGCCCGCCCACCACGTCCGTGACCGCCTGGCCGCCGCCCTTGTAGTTGACATGGGACATGCGCATGCCCGTGCGCGCCTTCAGCAGCTCGCCCGCCAGATGGCCGGTACTGCCCAGCCCCGCGGACGAGAAATCCAGGTCGGCGTCGGCGCGCTTGCCCAGGGCCACGAGTTCCGGCAGCGTGGACGCCTTCAACTGCGGATTGGCGACGATGATCAGGGGCACCAGCACGACCCGCGACACCGGCGCGAGGTCGCGCTCGACGTTGAAGGGCAGCTTCGCGTACAGGCTGGGGTTGATCACCATGGTGCCGTCGGCCGCGAACAGCAGCGTATAGCCGTCCGGCTCCGCCTTGGCGACGATGTCCGTGCCGATGTTGCCGTTGGCGCCGGGCCGGTTCTCGACCACGACCTGCTGGCCGAAAGCGGTGGAGAGCTTCTGCCCGACCAGCCGTGCGAACACATCGCTGGTCCCGCCCACCGCGAACGGCACGATCAGGCGAATGGGCTTGTCGGGATAGCGGCCGGCGGCCTGGGCGGCCGCCGGCCCGGGGCTCGCCAGCAGCAGGGCGGGAAGCAGGCTGGCGGCAAGCGCAAGGCGCCGTCGGTGGCCGGGTCGTTTCGTATGGGGGTCCATGCATGTCTCCTCTGGCGTCTGTGCGCCTCGATGATGGGTCAGTCCGGACCGGTCTCGGCCAGTCGCCGCCTGACGTATTCCACCAGCCCGCCCTGCCGGATCATGCCGGCCAGGAAGGGCGGATGGACGGGAAACGGATACGCGCGCGCGCCCAGCCGGACCTGTCCGCCGTCCAGGTCCACCCGGATCGCATCGCCTTCGCGGGCGTCCCGGACCGCGTCCGCGCAGGTCACCAGCGGCAGCCCGTTGTTGAGCGCGTTGCGAAAGAAAATGCGGGCGAAACTCTCGGCCACGATGCATGAGATGCCCGCCGCCTGCAGCGCCAGCACCGCGTGCTCGCGCGACGAGCCGCAGCCGAAGTTGCGGCCCGCGACCAGCACGTCGCCGGGCCGCACCCGCGCGGCGAACCCGGGATCCAGCGGCTCCATGCAATGCCGGGCCAGCACCTCGGGACGATGCGAGGTCAGGTAGATGGCGGGAATGATGACGTCGGTATCGATGTCGTCGCCGAACCGGCGCACCGTCGCGCATGCCGGGTTCACAGCGCCTCCGGATGGATGAGTTCGCCCGCCACGGCGCTGGCCGCGGCGACATGGGCATTGGCCAGGTAGACCTGGGAATCCGGGTCCCCCATGCGGCCCCGGTAATTGCGATTGGTGGTCGCCACGCAGACCTGGCCCTCGGCCAGCACGCCCGTGCTCAGTCCGGCGCAGGCACCGCAGGTCGAAGGCGACACCAGCGCGCCGGCCTCGGCGAAAACGTCGATCAGCCCTTCGGCCAATGCCTGCCGGTAGATGTCCCGCGTGGCCGGCACGACCACGCAGCGCACGCCGCGCGCCACCTTGCGGCCCCGCAGGATGGCCGCGGCCTGGCGCAGGTCGGTCAGCGTGCCATTGGCGCAGTTGCCGATGTAGGCCTGGTCCACGCGCACGCCGCGCACCTCGGCCACGGGCGCCACATTGCCGGGCGAATAGGGTTTCGCGCACAGGACCGGCAGCGTCTCCAGCGCCACGTCCAGCCGGCCGGCGTAGTCCGCCTCCGCATCCCCGTATTCAATGACGCCCTCGCCGCCCGTTGTCCGCCGCGCCCACTCGCGCGTCGTGTCGTCGGGCGGCACGATGCAGGTCTTGGCGCCGGCCTCCACCGCCATGTTGCACAGGGCCATGCGCTCGTCCATGCCCAGCCGGGCCATGCCCTGGCCGCCGAACTCCATGCTCTGGTACGCGGCTCCATCCACGCCCAGGCGCTGGAGCAGGTGCAGGATGAGGTCCTTGCCGGTCACGTAGGGCCGCCGGTCGCCGTGGAACTCGATGCGCAGCGTGCCTGGAACGGTGAACCACAGTTCGCCCATCGCCAGCGCCGCCGCGATGTCGGTCGACCCCATGCCTATGCCGATCGCGCCGAACGCGCCATAGGTGCAGGTATGGGAATCGCCGCCGACGATCAGGTCGCCGGGACGCACCAGGCCCAGCTCGGGCAGCAGGGTGTGCTCGATCCCGCCCGTGCCGATGTCGTAATGGTGGCGCACACCGTGCTCGTCGGCGAAGCGCTGGAGGGAACGCAATGCCCGGGCCGAGGCCACGTCCTTGGGTGGCGCGAAATGATCGCCCACCAGCACCGCCAGATCCGGGTCACGCAGCCGCGTCACGCCCATCTGCGCCAGCCGCTCGAAGGCGATCGGCCCGCTGACGTCGTTCAGCAGCGCGCGGTCGATCCGGGCCGTCACGATCTCGCCCGCGCGCACCCGGTCGCGTCCGGCGTGGCGGGCGAAGATCTTCTCGGTGGCGGTCATGCCCATGGCCGGCTCCCGGATGCCATCAACGTGCCGCGCGGCGCTCGCGCTGGCGGACCAGCGCCGTCAGCGTCGCGTTGACCGGCGCCTGCATGCCCGCCAGGGCCGCCTCCCGGGGCACGGCGCCGTTGATGACGTCGATCTCGCTGGGCCGCCCATTTTCGAGGTCCTGCAGCAACGAAGGCCTGGCGTCGGGAATCTTCGCGCCGAAAGCCCGCACGTGGGCCACCGGATCCTGCACGGACAGGGCGACGCCGCGCGCCCGGGCGACTTCCCAGGCCTCGACCGCCGCGGCCCGGCTGACCGGCCCCATGTCGGCGTCGTCCATGACCTCGCCCACCGTCATGCCGGTCAGCGCGCAGGGCGCGCTGTAGGCCACGTTGCAGATCAACTTCTCCCACTGCATGGCGGCGATGTTGTCCACCGCCTCGGCCTTGAATCCGGCCGCGCGCCACAGGCCGGCGATCTCGTCCACCCGCTCGCGCGCCAGCGTCGAATAGGCGCCCATGCGGATAATTTCCATTCCATTGTGGAAGGTGTGCCCGGGGCCGCGCATCTGCGCGCCGAAGCCGCCGGCGATGCCCACCGCCACCCGCTCCGCGCCCACCGCCCGCGCCACGAGATCGGCGCTGCCCATGCCGTTCTGGATGGTCAACACCCGGGTAGCGGGCCCCACGGCCGGGACCAGCCGGCCCGCCGCCTCGCCCACGTGCGCGGCCTTGACCGCCACGACGATCAGGTCCACGGGCTCGTCGGGCACCTGCTCCACGGCCCGCACCCGTACCACCCGGTCGCCGCTCGCCCCCTCCACCCGCAGGCCGTGGTCGCGCATCGCGGCGACGTGCTCGCGCCAGGTGTCCACCGCCACCACGTCGTTGCCGCTGCCCGCCAGCAGGCCGGCATAGATGGAGCCCATGGCCCCGCACCCCATCACCAGGATCTTCATGCGCGTCTCCTTCACGCCAGCAGTTGTTCGATCGCTTCGCGCAGCTCCGGCTTGCGCTCCAACCCAAAGCCCGGCGCGGCCGACGGCGCGATGCGGCCGTCGCCCGCCACGCATTCGTCGCAATAGCCGCCGAAGGGCTGGAACACGCCGGGATAGGCCTCGCAGCCGCCCAGTTGCAGCCCCACGGCGATGTGCAGGTTGATCAGGTGGCCGCCATGGGGATAGAGCTGCGCCCGCCGGTAGCCGTGCGCGTCCATCTCGGCCAGGATGCGGCCATACTCCGTCAGTCCGTAGCTCAGCCCCGCGTCCATCTGGAAGATGTCCCGGTCCGCCCGCATGCCGCCGAACCGCAGCAGGTTGCGCACGTCCGCGGCCGAGAACAGGTTCTCGCCCGTGGCCACCGCGCCCGGATAGCCTTCGATGAACCGGCGGTTGGCATCGAAGTCCAGCGGATCGCAGGCCTCCTCGAACCAGCGCAGCCCGTACGACGCCATGGCTTTCCCATAGGCGGCCGCCTCGCCTGCCGAGAAACGGCCGTTGGCATCGACCGCCAGCCGGGACCCGTCGCCCGCGACCTCCAGCGCCGCCTCGACCCGCGCGACGTCGGTGGCCAGGTCGGCGCCACCTATCTTCATCTTGAAGGCCGAGAACCCCATGTCGCGATAGCGCAGCAGTTCGTCGCGCAGGATGGCGCAAGGATCGCCGGGATAGTAATAGCCGCCCGCGGCATAGACGTCCACGTCGTCGCGCAGGCGGGAGACCCCGTGCGCGCGGCCGATGGTCTGGAATGCCGGCTCGTCGTCCAGCTTGGCGTTCAGGTCCCAGAACGCCAGCTCGAGCGCGGCCACCGCCGCGGCCCGGTCGCCGTGGCCGCCCGGCTTCTCGTTGCGCATCGCGCAGGCATACACCTTCGCGGGATCGAAGCGGCGGCCCGACGCGTCCAGCAGGGATTCCGGACCCGCTGCCAGCAGGCGCGGAAAGAAACGCTCGCGCAGCAATCCCCCCTGGGCATAGCGGCCGATGGAATCGAAGGCGATGCCGGCCACCGGTTTGCCGTCGCGCACGACGTCGGTGATGACCGCGACCAGCGAGACGGTGTGCTCCGAGAAGTTGACCAGGGCATTGGAGATGTTGCCGCGCAGGGGAACGGAGATCTCCCGCAGCTCTTTGATGATCATAGGTGTCGCATTCCTGTCGTCCTGGCGTGGCGTAGGCATCGAGGCCCGGCGGCCGTTGTCGATTCGTTGAAGGCGAGAATAATGCACACGTGTGCATTTATCAAGAAAAAAATTTGGCGCGCTTATCCGGTGATTGACCGAAAGGCGCGCCACATTGCACGTCCGGCCTCGACGCGACGGGTTTCAAATCCGTTCCAGCAAATACCGCAGAATCCCGCCATGCCTGGCGTATTCGATCTCCGTCCGGGTATCCAGCCGCAAAACCACCGGTACTTCGAGCCGCCCACCTCCTGCTCGCAGTATGGAAAGCCTCAATTCCGACCGCGGTTCCAACTTCATCGACAGGCCCGAGAGCGCGAACGTCTCGCTGCCGTCCAGGTCGAGCGACGCGATCGACACATCGGCAGGCAACTGGCAGGGCAGAACGCCCATTCCGGCAAGATTGCTCCGGTGAATGCGTTCGAAGCTGCTGGCAATGACTGCTTTCACCCCCAGCATGCGTGTCGCCTTGGCCGCCCAATCGCGGGCGCTGCCCGTGCCATAGTCATGGCCGGCGAAGACGACCAGGGGAACGCCAGCCTGGCGATAGCGCATGGCCGCGTCGAACAGCGGCATGCGCTTCCCCCCGGGATGGAACAAGGTCCATGGCCCCTCCCCCCCTGGAATCATCAGATTGCGTAGACGAATGTTGCCAAAGCCTCCGCGTATCATGACTTCATGATTCATGCGCCGCGCGCCGTAGGAGCCCAGGGCATCGGCTGGGACACCGCTGTCCCGCAGGTAGCGGCCGGCCGGAGAGTCGGCGTCGATCGGCCCGATGGGGCTGATGTGATCCGTCGTGACGGAGTCCCCCAGGATCAGCAACGCCCGCCCTCCGCCGAAGTCCTCCAGGGGGGATCGCCCCAGGGCCGGGTCGGTGAAATAGGGCGGCTCCTGGATGAAGGTGGATCCCGCGTCCCATGGATAGAGGCTGCCGGGTATGTCCGGCAGCCGGTCCCACCGGGAACTGCCCTGACCGAGCTGGTTGACGTAGATCTCGCGATAGGCCTGCGGATCGGTAACCGAGGCAAGCATCGATGCCAATGTGGCATCGTCGGGCCAGAGCTCCGCCAGGAATACCGGCTGTCCCGCCTGATCGATGCCCAGCGGATCGCTTGCCAGGTCGATGTCCACCGTTCCGGCCAGGGCATAGGCGACAACCAGGGGTGGGCTGGCCAGCCAGCTCGCGCGCAGCGCGGGGTGAATGCGAGCCTCGAAGTTCCGATTGCCCGACAGCACCGCGCACCCGACGACGCCGCTCGCGCGCAACATATCCATGGCCTCGGCGTCCAGCGGACCGGAATTGCCTACGCATGTCATACAGCCGTATCCCACGGCCTGGAAGCCCAGCGCGTCGAGCGAGCGCTGGAGATTCGTTCTCTCCAGATAGGCGGTCACCGCGCGGGACCCTGGCGACATGGATGTCTTGACCCAAGGCCGGACGACCATGCCGCGCTTGACGGCCGCATCGGCGATCAGGCCGGCAGCAAGCATGACCGAGGGATTGGACGTGTTGGTGCAGGACGTAATGGCCGCAATCAGGATGTCGCCATCCCTGGGTTGATACGTTCCGTCCGCATCCTTGTCCTGCCGCCAGCACGGCTCGCCCCGTCCGTACCCTCCCTTCCCGGCCGGGGTCTGAACGACCCGGCGAAAGACCTGCTTCACATCCCGGAGATCGACGCGGTCCTGAGGGCGCCTGGGCCCCGCGACCGATGGCCCCATATCCCCCAGATCGACGTCGACATACCGCGTATAGCGAACGTCGCGTTCGGCGGGGTCGCCAAAGCACCCCTGCAACGTCAGGTAGCGCTCCAGATCGGCGATCGCTTGAGGGCCTCGTCCGGTCTCTGTCAAATAGCGCACGCTTTGCCGATCGAAGGGAAAGAACCCCACCGTCGCGCCGTACTCCGGCGCCATGTTGGCGATCGTCGCGCGATCGGGTACGGTCAAACCCGCGACCCCCTCGCCGATGAACTCCACGAACTGCCCCACGACGCCGGCTGCGCGCAAGATCTGCGTAAGGTGCAGCACCAGGTCGGTCGCCGTCACCCCGGGCCGCAACGAACCCACCAGGCGTACCCCGACGACATCGGGGGCCAGGAAGCCGACCGGCTCCCCCAGCATGGCTGCCTGAGCCTCGATACCGCCCACGCCCCAGCCCATCACCCCCAGACCGGAGATCATGCAGGTATGCGAATCGGTACCCACCAACGAGTCAGGGAAATATACGTCGCCATCCCGCAGCAACCCGGTTGACAGGTACTCCAGATTGACCTGATGCAGGATGCCGAACCCCGGAGGAATCAGCCGGATGCCGTCGATCTCCCGCATCGCCCACTTGACGAAGCCGAATCGCTCGCCGTTTTGCTCGAATTCTCGTTGCTCATTGTGCTTGCGCGCACCAGGCACTCCGCTGACATCGACTTCGATTGCGTGGTCGATCACCATGTCTACCGGGACACGCGGGCGCACGCTTTCGAGCGGCCGCCCCGTTCGAGCGGCCGCGCCGCGCAGCGCGGCCAGGTCTCCCAGAAGGGGGATGCCCGCCACGTCCTGCAGCACGATGCGTCCCACCACGAAGGGGATTTCCTGCGTTCTTGCCGCATTCGGCTGCCAGTTCGCCAGGTCGCGGACATCCTGCTCCAGGACACGCGTGCCATCGCAATTGCGCAGCAACGACTCAAGAACGATACGCAAGGTGAACGGCAGCCTGCGGATCCCGGGCAGCCCGGTTTCCGCCAGCGCATCCAGAGAATAGAAGCATCCTGCCTGCCCGTTCACCCCCAATGGCCTCAGGCATCGATCGCGCAACGACATTTCAATCGACCCTCGCTCCCGACTGCTTGATGACCACTCCCCATCGTTCCATTTCGCTTCGGATGTATGCGTCGAATTGCTCCGGCGTGCTGCCGATCGGTTCTGCGCCGTCCGCGGCTATCTTCGCCCTTACGTCCGCCATCCCCAGCACCTTGACGGTTTCGTCGTGAAGACGATCGATGATCTCCTTCGGAGTGCCGGCCGGCGCCAGCAAGCCGTACCAGCCATATACGGAATAATCCGGATACCCCGCTTCCGCTACGGTGGGCACATCGGGCAGCAGGCTCAGGCGCTTCGAACTGGTGACCCCGATGACGCGCACCTTGCCGTCACGAACGAACGGCAGGCCGGACACGACGGTTGGAAAGAAGGCCTGCGTATGTCCGGCGATCGTGTCGACCAGCGCGGGACTGGCGCCCTTGTACGGAACGTGGATGGCATCGAATCCGGCCAGCATCTTCAACTGCTCCATGCCCAGGTGTCCCAGCAGACCGGATCCGGACGACGCATAGGTGACCCCCGGTGTTTTCTTCGCATAGGCGACAAACTGCGGCACGCTCTTTACCGGCAGTTGGGGGTTGACCACGAACAGGTAGGGCTGGCTGGTCAACTGCGTGATGGGAATGAAATCCTTCAATGTATCGAACGGCAGATTCCTGTAGAGATTGGGATTGGTCGCATGGCTGGCGGTGACGACCAGCAGCGTATAGCCGTCTGGCTTGGCGCGCGCGACCATCTCCGCCGCGATATTTCCCCCCGCGCCGCCGCGATTCTCGACGATGACGGACTGGCCCAGCCCGGCCGCGAGCTTTTCCGCCACGATCCTGGAGACGATATCCGTCCCGCCGCCCGGCGCGACGGGCAGGACCAGGCGAATCGGTCGTTCGGGGTAGCCCGCCCACACGCTCCATGGGGCCAGGCCCCAGGTGGCAACCAGGCTCATACAGAGCGTCGACATCATCGATGGCTTCATGGCATTTATCTCCGTGTCTCTCTGCCGATATGTTCGAGGCGTAGCGTGTAGCGACGCAGTGCCGCCTCATCGATGGTCACCCCGAGCCCGGCAGAGGTCGGAACTTCCACATTGCCGTCACGAATGACGAAATCGGTTTCCACAACAAGCGGGTCGGGCGCCACCGTATTCAAGCCGAAGGTGAACTCGGCGCCGCCAAAGAACCGGTCGGGACGCACTCCCGCGCAAAAGTGCGCCGCGGCCGCGGCTTCCAGTTGCGACTGAACCGCGAGGCCGCCACAATTGACGAGAAGATTCGCAGCCTCGGCAATCGCGGCCATCTTCCTCGCGGTGGTGAATCCGCCCACCTTGTAAAGCTTGATGCAATAGGCATCCACGGCGCGCGCGCTCGCCAGCGCCAGCGCATCCTGGAGCGTGAACAGGCTTTCGTCGGCCATGACGGGGATTCCACGCGCCACCTGCCTGATCTCGGCCAGGCCGGCCAGGTCGCGCCGGTCGACCGGCTGCTCGATATAGGCGATGCCGATCGTCCTCAAGGCATCGACGGCCTGCAACGCATCGGGGACCGTCCAACCGGTATTGGGGTCGATTCCCACCACAATCGAATCGCCCAACGCCCGACGCACGGCTTCGATATGGCGTACGTCCTGCCGCCAGCCTCGGTGGTCCCCGCCCTTGATGCACAGGATTCCAATGCCATACTGCTCGGCGGCCATCGTCGCCTCCGCGACAATGGCACCCACATCCCCGGCCAGGCTGACCGACCATTCCAGGGGAATACGGGTTCGACACGGTCCGCCCAGGAAGGTATGCGCCGGGACGCCGCAGGCCTTCCCCATCGCATCGATGACCGCCATCTCGAGCACCGCGCGCGCGGCCGGATTGCCGGCCAGGCGTCGATCGAACATCGCATTCATGCTTTCCAGGCCGCACAACTGCTGTCCTATCAGAGCCGGGCCGTAGATATCGCGGATCGCCGCCACGACACTGTGCGTCGTGTCCGCCACGAAATGTCCCGGAGCGATCGGCCGCACCTGGCCGTATCCCGTCACTCCGTCGGCATGGATCTTCACGAGCACGGGTTTGCCCAGTTCCTGTCCGGACGGACCCGTGTCATAGCTGCCGCTTGAGAACGTCCGCTGCAGTCGAACGGGCAGATCCGTGACGTGAACGTCGATCGCGTCGATCATGACAGGCCTGCCATGACCAGGATGCCCGCGACCACCACCACCGCGCTCCAGCTCCAGGCAAGGAAGGTCGCCTTTGAAGCATGGTTCGCCGCGGGTGCGATACGTCGCAGCCCCGAGTAGCCGTGCACCACGATAGACACCAGCAACAGCGCCAGCACCCAGCTCTGGCGCCCCATTTCCGGAGCCAGGGCGTGAATCGCCACCAGCGGCCCCAAGGCAAGGCCCGACAAACGCTGCACCCACCAGACCCATACCGGCGTGCGGCGGAACTCCCTGCCGAATACCTCCCGACTAGAAGCCGGCATAGCGCCCCCATTCCCGCAATAGCGGAAGCAGACTCAACCCCACGATGCCCCATAGCGACAGGCGATAGTCGATGCGCACACCGAGATCGCCGACCAGCAGCCTCAACCCATAGAGGGTGTGGAAGACCAGGCTGAAATAAAGCACGCCATGCAACCAGGGCTGCTGCTGCAGCGGCCCCAGCCATGCGGCGTTCAAGAACATGAGAGGCGGAAAATGGCGAACGGCCTGCACCAAGGTGTGAGCCAGCACGAATAGGATGATCACGACACCGCTCACCCGGTGCAGCAGGCGCGAGACGTTGCCAATGAGCAATCCCCGCGACTGCCGCGTCGTGTCCCGGGGCAGGGCGATGGCATGCGTCCTCATGACCTGCTCCTCGCGCCCAGCACAGCATCCCGCCGCAATTCCCGTATTTCCTGGGCGGGGCTCAGATCCGCCGGGCAAAGCTGGGTGCACACATCGCATCCAAAACACTCCAGCAGCCCGCTTTCCATCGCGCTGTCGACCCGGTCCTGATCGTTGGCCGGATGCTTGTGCATGTAGCCCAGTTTGAGCATGAACGCGGGTCCGTCGAATGGACGCTCCGCCACGGCTGGGCAGGCGGACACGCAAATCATGCAGGCGAGGCAGGAATCAAGATGCCCGATCCTCTCCGCAAGCCCGGGATCCATCGGCAGCGGTTGCGCGGCGCCGGCCGCGGGAGGCGCCGGCGTCAGCGCCAACCTGGCATATCGCTCTTCGATCTCGGTGCGATCGATCACGAGATCCCGGATGACGGGGAAGGGCGTCAACGGTTCAATCCGCATCCGCGGAACACAACGTTCCTGGCAAGCCAGGACCGGAACGCCGTTCACCTTGACCGCGCACGTACCGCAGCGCCCGATACGACACGCGAACTGGAAGGCCAGATCGCCCGCGCTGGTCGCATAGATGCGGCGAATCACATCGAGCACACGCATATTGCCTGCCCCCGTCACGACATACCGCTCGTATCGAGGCCCCGCGTCCTCTCCCGGCGAATAGCGCCTTATCTCGGCTTCGACGGTCATCTCATCGTTCATGCGTTACCTCTGGATAAGGAAATGCGGTTCTACCTGCCGACGGCTACGGCCGGCTCTCTCGCCGCCTCGATACCGACGACCTCCTGGCGGGCCGCGAGCATCCGGCCGCGAACCTTGTCCACGCAGATATTGGCGCGCCAGTGCGGATCCGACTCCGGATAGTCGGTGCGATAGTGCGCTCCGCGCGTCTCCGTGCGCAGCAGCGACGCCGTCGCCATCGCCTCGCCGATGTCCAGCATGTTCTCGAGCTCCATGACCTCCATCCATTCCCGGTTGAGAATGCGGGTCTTGCCTGTCACGAACAACTGCGCAAGCGACTGTTCGCGCAGCGCGGAGAACGCGGTCAAGGTGGATGTCAGCGATTTTTCGCTACGGACCAGACCGACGTTGTCCCACATCAATTTCTGGATGCGTTGCTTGAGCTCGCAGGGGCGTAGCCCGCCGTCTCTTCTCAACGGCGCCTCGAGCGCCTGCACCCGCGCCAAGGCATGCTTGACGCCGGAGGCATCCGGCTCGCTCCGCTGCGCGACATGCTCGGCCGCCGCCATGCCGGCACGCCGTCCGAAAACCTGTATGTCCGGCATGGAGCTTCCACCCAGGCGATTGGCGCCATGCACGCCGCCGGCCGCTTCCCCGCTCACGAACAACCCGGGAACGGACGAACGGCACCAGGCATCGACCTGAACGCCGCCAAGCGTGTAAAGCGCGCTGGGCATGACCTGGATCGGCTTCTGGAACCGTGCCTGGTCTTCTCCGTAGTTCTCCAGCAGCCTCTTGACGTATATGGGCCGCTCTTTCAAGAACGATTCGAAGACCCTGGGGTCCGGCACCATGAGTACCCCTCCTTCCGGGGTTCCCCGGCCCTCGAGGATTTCCAGCATGATGGCGCGAGCGAGTACGTCCCGCGTACTACCCTCGCGGCGGACCGGATCATGCTTCAGGACAAAGCGTTCTCCTTGATTGTTGAGGAGGTGGGCCGCATCGGCATTGGGGTCGTAGTGCCGCATCCCATAATGGGCGGGCTCGGTCAAGGTGTAGCCGCGCGCACTTGGCGGATAGACGAACGAGATGGGAATGAACTGCATGAACTCGATGTCCACCAGTCTTGCCCCCGCCCGCAATGCAATGGCGATGCCATCGCCGGTATTGATGACCGGCCCCGAGCTGGTTTCGTAGAGTTGCGACGTCCCGCCCGTCGCGATGATGACGGCCTTGCAGGGAAAATAGCGCCACATGCCGGCGGCCATGTCGAGCGCCAGCGCCCCGCATGCATGACCGTCGTCCGCCTGTGCCACCTCCACCAGCATGTGGAATCCCAGGACGGGAATGCGGCGCTTGTACAACTGATGCAGCATGACCTCGGTAATGCCGATGCCCTCGTCGACCGACCCGATGGTACGGACAAAACTGCCGCCCCCCGTCATGGTCAGCACATAGCGGCGATCCTCCTTGCGATCCCAAGCCAGCCCGTATGACTCGAGATCGTAGGCGCGATCCATGGCCTCTTCGGCAAGCGCGCGCGCCATGTGGTGGTTGTTGATGTGGCAGCCGGAATCGAGCGTGTCTCCAAGAAACGCCCCCGTGCTGTCGGCCGGATTCTGACCGGAGACCGCGTTATAGCGCCCCCCCGACATGCGGGTGTGATTGGCACGTGGCGGTCCCTTCGCCAACAGGGCAACACGTGCGCCGCGATCATGCGCCTCGATGGCGGCTCGCATCCCGGCGGCGCCGCTGCCCGCGATGATGATGTCATAGGCGGCCTCTACCTTGAAGGCTTGTTCCGCGCTCATTGCCCGTCCCCACGCCCGACCACCTCTATCTTTCCGCGCAACGACTCGGCCAGCCAGTCCTCGCCGTGCACGATCTCCAGCGGGCGCTTGCCGGCACGAATATCGAGGGCTTGCTGGTGCTCCATCTGCATGCGTTGCTTGGCCTGCGCAAGAATCTCCGCGGCGTCGCCGAAGGGAACTACCGCAATGCCGTCGTCGTCTCCGACGATGACATCGCCAGGCTGCACGACCACGCCTCCAACGGAAATCGGAACGTTGATCGATCCCGGCGTGTTCTTCTGGGCCGATCTCGGGCAGCCGCCCCGCGCGAATACCGGAAACCCGTCCGCGCGCAGCAAGCGCAAGTCTCGAACGAAGCCGCTGGACACCACGCCCACCGCCCCTCGCTTGCGGGCCTCCAGCGACATGTTGTGGCCGAACGACCCGGTCATGCTTCCGGGTCCGGCGTCGATCACCAGGACATCACCCGGCTGTACCAGTTGCAGCGCCCGATGGGTGGTGATGTTGTCGTCCGGGTAATTCAGGACGGTGAGCGCGATGCCAACCAGCGGAACATCGGCCACAAGGGGGCGGATGTCCCCCGCCATGACGCCATGACGTCCCATGGTGTCGGCCAATGTGGATGTCCATATGCCGTTGAACCCGGGTAGCAGCGAGAGGTGACGCCGATCACGACGTTCGATGATCTTCTTGTACATGGCCCATCCATCCTGTGCCATCCGCAGAGAGTCGGGGTGGCTCAGGGGCATGGTCATGGACGAGGGATATTCTTGCCAATGCAAACTTTCCGCGGAGTATGCAACTACTGCATACCTTGCCTGTCGCCGGACTGCCGTGTCAGAGCGACGGCAGCTCCCGCCTGACTGCCCGCAGCCCCCGTGCGGAAGCCGCTTGATGAATTTGAGCGACCGTCAACGTGGGCGCGAACATCTGTATGAAATCCAGGGAATAGCCCCGGAGATAGGTCTTGGGCCGAATGACCACGTTGAGCCGGCTGGGTTCGAACAACATGTTTGCAGGAATGCGGCGCAATTGCTTGTCGCGTTTGGGATCAAAAGCAACGTCGGCGAGTATCGCGATACCCAATCCCATCTCGACATAGGCCTTGCTGACGTCGGCATCAATCGCACTCAGCATCACCGTAGGCGTCAGTTGCGCGTCATGAAAGGCCCGATCGACGATGGACCTGCCACTGAACCCTTCGGCATAGGTAATGATGGGATAACGGGCGATCGCTTCCAGCGTCGGAGGACGAAGCCGCAGCAAGGGATGCCGGGGCGGGGTGACGACAATCCGGGGCAGGAGATAACAGGGAATCTGGACGACATCCGCGCGGGGACCGGTTTCCGTGCAGATCGCGATGTCGGCCTGGCCTCTGGCCACCAGGTCGCAACACTGGACCGGCGTGGCTTGCATCAGGCCAAGCGTGACTCCGCGGTATTTCTGCTTGAACTTCTGAATGATGGCCGGCAGCGTGTACCGGGCCTGCGTATGGGTCGTCGCCACGGTCAGGCTGCCTCGACCGGGATCGGTCCGCTCCTGGGCCACGCGGGTGATATCCCGTGCGTCGTTCATGATGCGGCGAGCGATCTCCACGATCTCGCGGCCTTGATCCGTCAACCGGATCAACCGGCTGCGATTGCGCTCGAACAGGACGACCCCCAGCTCCGCTTCCAGTTGTTGAATCTGCCGACTCAGGGCGGGCTGTGAACGGTGGAGGGCTTCGGCAGCTTGCGACAGGTGCAAGCCTTTTTCGACGATTTCGCACAACGCTTTCAAATGAAGCAGGTTCATGGACGACCTCATCCGGCATGACGGCCGGACAAGTATGGCTGATATCGGCGGACGCGATTTCCGCCCGGACATATGGCCCGTTTCCCTACGGAAATCCCCGGAACCCGATATGGCTGTCGTGCTATCGTCATGCCCGTCCTCTTCTGCTCGACTCATCCGCCACGGCACTCCCATGGACGCTCTGAACGCCTTCTTCTCGACGCCCGCCATCCGGGCCATCTGGACCGACCAGGCGGTGATCGCCGCCATGGTCCGCTTCGAGGCCGAACTGGCCGCCGCGCAGCGCGATTGCGGCGTCATCCCGGCCGAGGCGGCCGCGGCCATCATCGATACCTGCTCGTCTTTTTCGCTCGACGCCGACAAGCTGGCGGCCGATGCCCGCGTGGCCGGCACCATGGCCATTCCACTGGTCAAGATGCTCAAGGCCGCGGTGGCCAGGCGCGACGAAGGCGCCGCCGCCTACGTGCACTACGGCTCGACCAGCCAGGACCTCGCCGATACCGCGATGGTCACGCTGGCGCGGCAGTCGCTGGACCTGCTGCGGGCCGAGCTGGTCCGGCTGGGCGATGCGCTGGCCACGCAGGTCGAAGCGCATCGGCGCACGCCTCTGCTCGGCCGCACGCTGATCCAGCCCGCCGCCCCGGTCACCTTCGGCTGGAAGGTCGCCGGCTGGCTCGACGCCGCGGGCCGCAGCAGCGTGGCGCTCGCGCGCGCGGGCGGCGAAGCCTGCACGCTGCAATTCGGGGGCGCCAACGGCACGCTGGCCACCCACTACGGCGAAGGCCAGCGCGTCGCGCGGGTGCTGGCCGACAGGCTGGGCCTGCGCGTGCCCGCGATCTCGTGGCAGGGCGGACGCGACCGCCTGGCGCGGCTGGGCAGCGAACTGGCCATCCTGTGCGGCGCGCTGGGCAAGATCGGCCGCGACATTTCCCTGCTCATGCAGGCCGAGGTGGCCGAGGCTTTCGAACCCGCCGGCGAAGGCCGAGGCGGATCGTCGGCCATGCCGCACAAGCGCAATCCCGTTTCCAGCATGTACCTGATGGATGCCGCGTATCGCGCCCCCGCGCTCGCCTCCATCCTGGCCGGCGAGCTTGCCTCCGAACATGAACGCGGCCTGGGCACCTGGCCCAACTCGCTGCCGGTGCTGGCCGACCTGTTCAGCCTCGCGGCCAGCGGCATCGCCGCCGCGGTCGACATCGCCGAAGGCATGCGCGTCGATGCGCAGGCCATGCAGGCGAACATCGACCGCCTGTACGGGGTCGTCTATTCGGAAGGCATCTCGCTGCGGCTGTCGGCCCTGCTCGGACCGGCCCGGGCGCAGCGCATCGTCGGCCAGGTGTGCGAGCAGGCCATTTCCCGGCGCACGCCCGTGGCCGAACTGCTCAAGCAGATTCCCGAAGTCACCGCCGTGCTCGGCGCGGCGGACATCGACACCCTGGCCGGCCCTCAGCCGCAGATAGCCGCCTGCCAGCCCATGTGCAGCGCCGTGCTGTACCAATGGCAGGAACAGAAAAACCTTATCCAGGAGGACTAGAACATGCCCCACGTTGTCAGCGGCGACGCCCGCATCTACTGGCGCAGCGACGGCGACGAGAATCTGCCGCCGCTGGTACTGGGCAATTCCATCGGCACCGATTTCTCGGTCTGGGACGACGTGCTGCCGCGCCTGATGCGCCACTTCCGCGTGATCCGCTTCGACGCGCGCGGCCATGGCGCCTCGGACGCCCCCGCCGGCGACTACACGCTGGAGCAACTGGGCAACGACCTGGACGCCGTCGCCACCGCCGCCGGCGCCGAGACTTTCGATTACGCCGGCGTATCGCTGGGCGGCATGATCGGCATGTGGTACGGCATCAACAAGCCCGGCCGCCTGCGCCGGCTCGTGCTGTGCAACACCTCCTGCCAGATGGACCCGCAGGCCTGGCGCGCCCGCATCGACGCCGTGCGCGCCAACGGCATGGCCAGCATCGTCGACATGGCCATGGGCCGCTTCTTCACGCCAGAGTACGTCGCGCGCAACAACGTCGCGTTCCAGCGCGTGCGCAACACCTTCCTGCAGACCTCCGCGACCGGGTACACCGGCTGCTGCGCGGCCATCCGCGACATGCAGGTGGCCGACGACCTGCACCGCATCGCCGTGCCCACGCTGGTCGTCACCGGCGAGCGCGACATCTCCACCACGCCGGCCGCCGGCGAGTTCATCGCCGGCAGGATCCCGGGCGCCACGATCCGCATGCTGCCCGCCGCCCACATCGCGGCCAGCGAAGTGCCGCTGCAGTTCTGCGACACCCTGGTCGAATTCCTGACCGATCCGCCGGTCGAGACCGAACAGGACCGCTACGACTACGGCATGGCACGCCGCCGCCAGGTCCTGAGCCCGGCCTACGTCGACGCCCGCAACGCCGCGATCACGCCCTTCAACCGCCGCTTCCAGGCCTTCATCACGCGCTATGCGTGGGGCGAGGTGTGGACTTCCAGCCGCTTCGAGGACACCACCCGGCGCATTGCCGTGCTGTCGATGATGCTGGCGCTGGGCCGCTGGGAAGAGTTCGAGATGCACGTGGCCGCCGCGCTGCGCGCCGGTATCGAGCCCGCCGTGATCGAGGAAACGCTGGTGCAGGCCGCCATCTACTGCGGCGTGCCCGCGGCCAATACCGGTTTCCACCTGGCCGGCAAGGTCATCGAGAAGCACAAGGCCGCCCAGCAGTAAAGGTCCCGGCCTCTCGCCGGGGGGCTGCCGCGAGGCGGCCGGGACCCCGACATGGCGGCGCGCGTCAATACGCGGCGAAGGTTTTCACCCCGGTTCGCCAGCCGCCATGCCGAGCCAGCGCTCCGCATTCAGGCGGCACAATTGCGCCTGGACACGATCGCTCAAGCCGCTGCCCTCGATCCGCCCGACCGGATCACGCTCGCGGATCCGGAACGGGTAATCGGTGCCGGCGCAGATCTGGCTCTCGCCGAAGCAATGAATGAGCCGCCGCAGCGCATCGGTCTCGTAGACCAGGTTGTCGTAGTACATCAGGCGTACGACTTCGGCAGGCGCCACGGGCATCGAGTCGCGCAGGGCAGGGTTCACCTCCCATCCATGCTGCAAACGCGGCAACAACGACGCCAGCGTTCCTCCCCCATGGCTGAAGGCGATGCGGAGCCGGGGGTGGCGCAGCATCAACCCCGAGGTGACCAGCGAGGCAGCCGCCAGGCCGGTTTCCCCCGGGAAAGCAAGAATCTGCACCAACCCGTCTCCCACGAGACGCTCAGTGCCGACAGGCCTCAAGGGGTGCACGAAAATCGCGGCGCCCAGCCTTTCCGCCGCGTCGAAAAAGGGCGAAAGACAAGGATCCCCCAAGACCACGCCATTGACATTGGTTCCTATCTCGACCCCCGCGAGCCCCAGCTCCTCCACCAGGAATTCAAGTTCGCCGATCGCCGTATCCACATGCTGCAGCGGCACGGTACCCAACCCGACGAATCGATCCGGCGCCGATGCCACCATCTCCGCTATGCTTTCGTTCAGGAAACGCGCCAGGTTGGCGCCATCTTCGGTGGCCAGCCAGTACGACAGCAGCTCGGGCATCGGCGACAGCACCTGCCTGTCGACCCGCTGTTCGTCCATGGCTTGCATGCGCTTCGTTTCATCCCAGCAGGCATCGGCAACCGTGCGATAGACGGACCCCGACATCATGACGTGCCGGTGACACGCATGCGCCGGCACCGTCGACGGCCAGCGGACGTTTGAATGTTTTCCCGCATACGCGGGGAAGCGCTCGGGAACGACATGAGTATGGATGTCGATGCATCCACAACTGAAGCCGGCATGGATCATGGCATCGCGCTTCCGCCATTGAGGCTGATGTCCTGCCCCGTCATGAACGCGCTCTCCTGGCGAGCCAGGAATGCCACCATGTCGCACACCTCGTCGATCTCCACCCCCCGTCCCTTGGGCACCACACGCACGAACTCCTTGGTCACTTCCTTGTTGGCGGCCAATGCGTCACGGTGGCGCTTCGTATTGATCACGCACGGAGATACCGTATTGACGGTGATGTCGTGCTGCGCGAACTCCCGGGCCAGGCCCACCATCAGACCGACCACGCCGCCCTTCGCGGCGTTGTAGCCCGCATGATTGGGGATGCCGGTCCTGAGTGAGTCGGCGCCGATATTGATGATGCGGCCATGGTCGGCCTCGACCATATGGGGCAACACCTTGTGGCAGCACCATACCGTCGTCCAGAGGTTGCGATTGAATGTAGCCGCCAGCGATGCCGCATCGTGCTCCAGGAACGGCCGGATCACGCCGCTACCGGCGTTGTTGACCAGTACGTCGATCCGGCCCCACCGCGCCATGACGCGGTCGGTCATCGCCTGTACCTGCGACTCGGAGCCGAGGTCCCCCGCAAACCACGCCACGCCGGCCGGACCGATGCCCTGCGCCTGGGCAATGTCCTGGATCACTTGCTCGACCGCCGGATCGACATCGGCGGCCATGACGCACATGCCCTCGCGCAGCAGGCGCGCGGCAATGCCGCGCCCCACCCCTCCTATGCCCGCTCCCACACCGGTCACGATCGCCACCCGTGAGGGGTGGCGGCGTTTCATTGCCTTTGCTTCGCTCATCGTGCAGCCGACTCCGCTTGAAAGATATGCATCCATGCGGCGGCCATGTTGACACGCACGAAACAGGCGGAGCAACGCACTTATTGACGCGCAGGGGCAGGAAAACTATCGCCCCCGTTGTCGGACGCTCCCTTGCCGGTGCAAGATTGCACATGGCGACCGCTCATCGTTAGCCTCAACACTGTCAAGTCCATGTCGAAACTACCGCCGCTAAACGCTGTCCGCGCCTTTGAAGCCGCGGCTCGGCACATCAGCTTTTCCAAGGCTGCCGAAGAACTTCACGTGACCCGTGGCGCCATCAGCCGCCAGGTCGCCCTGTTGGAATCGTGGCTCAATCGCCCGTTGTTCGTGCGAGGCGCGGCCCAGCTCACGCTCACCAACGTCGGCAGCAATTTCCTGACGGAGGCCTCTGCGGCACTGAACCGGTTGTCGTTTGCCGCGGAGTACCTCCGGAATCAGGAAACCGACGTCGTGATCCGGCTCAATGCCCCGCCGACCTTCACCATGCGATGGCTGATGGCCCGAATGCCGACGTTCCTGCGCCGGCATCCGCATATCGATCTGCGTGTCGCGACCTATCGCCCGACGGATACGATCCGCGAAGAAGAGTTCGACGTCGGCATAAGGGGCCGATGGGCGCCGCTGGAGGGCGTGACGTCGATTCCTTTCATCCAGGAAAACATCATTCCCGTCTGCCACCCCGACTTGCTCGACGGCCGCAAGCCGCTACGGGTGGACGACATCGCCAACCACACCCTGATCACCTACTCCACCGAGTCCTACACCTGGCCACAGTGGCTGGCCGCGATGGGACGGCCGACGCTCGCGCCGGCGCGCATACTGCGCTTCGATCCGATGTATTTCGGATTGCAGGCGGCCCAGGAAGGACTCGGCCTCGTGCTGCTGCCTACCTTCATCGTCGTGGACGATCTCATCGGCGGCAAGCTGTGCGCGCCGTTCGGCATGCAGGGGGTGCGGCGGCGTCACTACTACGTGAGCAGCCAGCCCACGTCGCATCTGTCCGAGACGATCGGCACATTTTCCGAGTACCTGATCCAGGAAGGCTCGACGACTGATCAGCTCATCCAGGACTGGTCCAGGGAGTCGGGCTTCGGCCCGACATGACACGCCGGCGCCTCATCAGGCCAGAAAGTCTTTCACCATCCGGTTGAACTCGTCGGCATGTTCCCACTGGGCCCAATGTCCGCAGCGGCTGAAGACGTGCAGCCGTGCGCGCTGCAAGCCCCACAGCAGACGCAGGCCGATGTCCATGGGAACGAACCGATCGTCACGTCCCCAGATCACCAGCGCCGGCGTGGCGATCTCGCGCAAACGATGGCCGACGTCGGGATACAGGTTGGGGCTGGTCTCCAGGCTCCTGACGAAGTTGTCGAGGTGATCGCGACGCGCCAGCATGTTGTCAAGTCGTGCCTTGAACAACTCCTCGGTCATGCTGCTGGCGTCGTAGATGAAGACGTTCATCATGCGCTTCAGGTTCTCGATCGTCGGATCGCGGTAGAGCGCATTGATGAGCTTGATGCCCTCGGTCGGGGCGGGAACGAATTGGCTGCCGCTCGTGCCGCCGCCCATCAGGACCAGCTTGCCGACGCGCCCGGGATGGGCAAGCGCGAACGCGACCGCGCTGTGCGCGCCCATCGAGTTGCCGATGAGGTGCGCTTTGTCGATTCCAAGCGCATCCATCGTGCCTTTGAGGGCACGGGCATTCAGGTCCGAGCGTGAACCCGTGCAGACAATCGGGTCGCTCTTGCTCCAACCCGGCATGTCGAGCAGAACGATGCGGTAGCCGGCGTCCACCAGCGGCAGGACGTTGCGATGGAAGTTCGCCCAGCCGCTCGCCCCGGGCCCGGACCCGTGCAGCATGACCACTGTTTCGGCACCCTGGCCCGCGTCGTTGTAGTGGACCTGCAGGTCCAGGTCGCCCTCCCTGATGCGGACGAATCTGCTGGTCGCCGCGTCGGTCAGCGCCGCGATTGAATCAGTCATGTCGATCTCCTTGGACAATGGATGCAGGTGTCACGCGGGTGGCGCGATCAGGAACACCTTCGAGGAATTGAAGATCCAGGTCTCGATGAAGGCCGTCTCCTTGGGCTTGCGGTCAAGGGCATGCAGGGCTCCGGCCAGACACGACCAGTTCAGGACCTCCTGCTGGCCGCTGTCCTCGATGGCCGAAGCGGGGTAGTCGCGCCAGGTCTGGTAATCCCCGGTCCTGAGCGCCTCGTACAGGCGCAGGTCAGCCTGGGTATCGGGATAGAGAAGATGAGTCTTGGCCGAGAGAAAGGCATGCGACCAGCCCGAGGATGCCAGGATCGCCACTCGCCACGGCGACGCGGCAAGAATGCGGGCGATTTCTCCACCGAGATCGAAAAGACGGCGGGGCGTGGGCGCCGGCGGGTCCAGGTCGTCCTCCGTCAGCTTTCTGTCGAAGCGGGGACGGCTGCCCCGTTGGCATATGACCTTGCGGCCGTACGAGTTCACCGTGACCGGAAGAATCGGATAGGGAAACCCCTTGCGGTCGTAATCCAGGTAGAAGATCGCGTTGGAGAAAGCATGGCCCAGCGGATGATGCAGCGGCTTGTACGAGTAAGCGACGTCGAATTCCGCCTCGATCAGTGCCTTGACCAGCGCCTTGCCGGCAACCTGGTGCCCCGGAACATGAAACGTCTGCTCCAGGGGTTCATCCCAGACGTTGTTCACCGCACGCGGGTGGAACGCGAAGGAGGGGTGCGCGCAAACGCAAAAGGGCGGGACGACGTCCTCCCTGAAGTTCTCGTGCTGATCGTCTCCCCAGATGAGCACGAAGTCGGGATTGAAGGCATCAAGCTCGGCGCGGACACGGCGCATCTCCCCGACAAGCTGCTCGCGATGCTTCCTGGCACTGGCCGTCCCTTCATCATCGCCCCATTCTTCCCTCATCCCGGCCGGCCAGCCCTGGGGCGAGCGCAGCGGTTCGGGTAGTTCCGGGTTCTTCAGCATGCCCTTCAGAATGCTCGACATCTGCTCGTCGTGCCCCGAAAGCGGCGGGTAGTGACTGATGCCCAGGGCCAGGATTTCTGCCATATGTGTTCTTCCTCGGGAGTTCGATGAGTGGACGTATGCGAAAGACGGGGATTCAGGCGCCGCCTTCCGGTATCGCGACGTCGTAGAAATTGAGCGTCATCGCGATCATGGTGTAGAGGCCGGCCAGGCCGATCCTGTCGGCGACGCCCTCATGGCCGAAGTGGGCCAATGCCTCCTGATACAACGCGTCATCCACCGCCCTGTCCTCGTGCAAGCCATCGGCCAGCCTGTAGGTCAGGCTTTCGCCCCTGTCGTCGAAGCACGGATCCTTCCGCACGCGGATCGCCTCGATCTCCGAAGCCGTCAGACCGGCCTTCGTCGCATGGCGAACGTGCATCGCCCATTCGAACCTGGCTTGCCAAAAGCGGGCATTGACGAGCACCGTGATTTCCTTTTCCCGCTTGCTGATGGACGGTGCGGTTTCAGAGACATAGAGCCCAAACGGCTCCACGGCCTCGGCAAAGGGTACGTTGTGCAGCCAGGCGCGCAGGTTGATGGGCACGCGGCCGCGCGGGCCGGCGCTGACACGATCGAAGAATGCGCCCTGGGCAGGGTCGAGCTGGCTGCGGTCGAGTTCGAACGCCTCGCGCCCGCGCGGAAAAACCTTGGTCATGACACCCCTCCCGTTCACAGAATGATGGAAACCCTGCCTTGCGCCCGCAGCGAATCCGACGCGATGACCGCGCGCTTGCGCTTGATCGAGATCCGATCGCCCGCCACGCGGACGAGCTCGTATATCGAATAGCCCGGGAAGACCTCGCTTCCTTCCTTGCGGCTGCGGTAGAGCACGTAGTTGCAGGTGACCGTCGTCACGCCGTCCCGTGCGCCGTCCACGATCACGTTGCTGACGATGCGCCGCAGCACGGAATGCGGGAACTCGGCATGGGCCTGCCTCTTGAGCAGCCGCTTGGCGCGCTCGGCCAGGCGAAGCCGGTCGTCATAGACCAGGAACAGGTCCTTGCCCGCCTCGGCGCGAGGATTGTCTATGGGGGGGACGAGGTACTCGCCATCGGGCTCGAACAGCTCGGACCATTCCACCAGTTGCCATTCGTCCAGCAGGCGGGCTTCGCGAAAGAGAAAATCTTCAGCTTCGGTACGGGTCAATGCGGTGCTATTCATGATGCTCAGACTCCCTTCAGTTGCGCCTTGTCGCCGCTGCCCGTCATCAACTGCCGCCACCGCCTCCAGAACGTTCTCAGTTGGAGCTCTTCCGTCTTCGACGGCCGTTCCGACTGCATGCCACGCGAGCAGTCGTTGTACTGGTCGGGAAATGCGGCGTAGCCCTTCTGCGCGGACTCCAGCATCTCCACGTCGTCGGGCGTCGCGAAGCCTGCCGGTCCAAGAAATTCCACGAATCCCTTCATCCGTCTGTCGCGGGACGACTCGGATTCGCCGATCGGGGCCAGCGCCCAGGAATTGATCTTCATCTGCCCGGCCGCCGTCGGGTAGAAGGTCCGGATCGTGACGGCCATGATGTCGTTCACCACAAGATTGGGGAAGATCACGACGTTGCGGTCGCCGTTGACGACCACGTCGCCGCGTTCCCGGCCGAGGCGGGCATGGATTTCGGCGGCCAGCGCCTCGATCTCGGGCTTGGCCTCTTCGCCAAAGCCGGGCACCCAGCGCGCATAGGGGCGGCCCCAGCCGGCCACGCCGATGGATTCTCCGACGGCGTGGCCATTGCCCAGATTCTTCACCCATCCCTGGGCGCCCATCACACGCTTCGGCCGCTCGCCGTCGCGGATGCGGATGTAGTCGAAGTACGTGGAATGGGTGAACTGACCGTGGTAGCCGTCGTAACTGTTCTCGGCCAACATTTTCCAGTTGGCTTTCGCGCTGTACTCCTGCGTGCCGCCGACGACTTCCATGCCCTGCGGGCCGTGGTCGGCGACATAGGCGAGATAGTCCGCCGCTTCCGCCAGGTAGTCGACCAGCGACTCCACATCAGGGTCGAAGCAGATGAAGATGAATCCCTTGAATTCCTCCATCCTGGGAACAGGCTTGAGATTCAGCGAACCGTCGTCGTTCGCATTCTCCGGCAGTTGCTCCCGTCCGGGCATGTTCGCAAGTTCGCCTCGACAATCGAACACCCATGAGTGGTAGGGACAGGTAAATCTGCGCGTCGAACCCGCTTTCTCGCTGCAAACCGCGGCCCCGCGGTGCGTGCAGGCGTTGTTGAATGCCCTGAGCGCGCCATCGGGGTCGCGCACGAGCAGAATCGGGCGGCCCACGACATCGCGTGTGATGAAGTCGCCGGGCTGGCGTACCTCCGACGCATGCGCGAGATAGAGCCAGCAGCGATCGAAGATCCTCTGGTGCTCGACATCGAGGATTTCCGGATCGGTGAACGCTCCCCGGTTGACCTTGAATACCGCTCGCTCGCGGTCATCGATGATGGAATGGACGATCCGATGCTGCACGGCATCCGGGACCGGAACAAACTCAGGCATGATGTTTCCCATCCAGTTGGCAATTTTTTCGTGGCAGGGGGCGAACCCCTTTCAGAGCAGGGGCCTGAGCCCCCCATCCATGGCGACACCGCTGCCCAGCACGTAGCTCGCACGTTTACTGGCAAGAAACAGCACGACGTCCGCTACTTCGCTCGGCTCGCCGAAGCGTCCCAACGGTATTTCGCCGGCCGAGGCCCGCATCCGTTCCTCATCGGTTCGCCAGGCGCCATCGACCGCGGCGGCAAACCGCCGTGTCAAACGTTCCGTGGCAATGGAAGCCGGGTTGACGGCATTGATGCGCACCCCATGCTTCCCCCAGGCCTGGGCGAGGCCCGCCGTGGCCAGCATCAAGGCGGCGTTGGCCGCGCCGCCTGGCAGATGCGTCGAAGTCGGCACCCGGCCTCCCTTGCCGATCACGTTCACGATGGCCAGCCCGGCGTTCTCGCCAGGATTTCCGTCTCGACGCGCATGGAACCGCCGCAGGAGCACCGTGCACATGTTGATATAGGGCATGAACTTCGACTCGAAGCCGTCCCGCCAGGCGGTTTCGTCCAGTTTCGTGTAATCGCTGCGTGCCGCCGCGCCGGCACAATTGACGAGCACATCGACAGGGCCGATCAATGTTTCCACGGCGACGACGGCACGCTCGGCCTCGGACTCGCGGCACAGATCGGCCGACACCGCCACTACGTCGCCGCCGCCGGCAATCCGCGAGCGAGCTTGCTCGAGCGCCTCGGGCCGGCGGCCCAGGATAGCCACCTTCGCCCCTTCGTCCACGAATGCGCGAGCACACGCGAGCCCGATTCCGGAGCTTCCCCCGGTTACCATCACGGTCTTTCCTTCCAGCCCCAGATCCATTGTCACTGCGCCATGATCTGTGCGGCCTTGACGGACTCCGCCATCAACTTGCCAAGCTCGTCCATCTCGGTGATCACGCCCGCGGAGTCGCTCGCCACCACCTGGAAGCCATGGTCGGTCACCGTCCGGGCCGCGAAGTCGGGTTGTTTCAGGACGCTCTGTACAGCCTTGCTGGCCTTGGCCACGACGTCGGGCGGTGTTTCCCGAGGCAGCAGCAACACCATGTAGATGGCGGACGTCAGGCCGGGAAAACCCAGCTCTTCCGTCGTCGGAACATCCGGAAGATCGGGCAGCCGCTTTCTGGCCGCCGCGGCCAGGATCTTCAGGCGACCCGCCTCCAGCAGGGGCTTGGCGGTTCCCGGGCTCATCACCGACAACGGCACTTCCCCGGCGGACATGGCCTGCATCGTCGGCGCGACGCCCTTGTAGGGAATCATCACGAAGTTCGCGTTCGTCATGCCGCCCAGCCTGGAATAGAACAGATGCGGATGGCTGCCTATTCCCCAGGAACCGTACGACAGGCCCTTCGGATCCTGCTTCGCCATCTCGATCAGCTCGGCCAGCGTATTGGCCGGAAAGCTCTTCGTGGCGACGACCACCTGATCGGCCCGGGTCAACACGGAGATGCCCACGAAGTCGCGCTTATAGTCGTAGGGCAAGTTCTTCATCGTGAACTTGTTCGTCACCAGATGCGCTTCGGTGGCCGCAAGCCAGGTATATCCGTCAGGCTGGCTATTCTTTACCGCGACGGCGCCCACCACGCCACTGGCTCCCGGCTTGTTCTCGACGATGACGGGCTGCCGCCACCGCTCCTGCAACTCCTTCCCGATGGCACGGGAGATGATGTCCAGATAGCCCCCAGGGGACGAACTCACGATGATCCGGATAGGTCTGTCCGGGAACTCCGCAAGGGCGGGACTCGCGATACAGGACGTGGCCGCAAGACAAGCCGCCCATTGCCGCATCCGGCTGATACCCGTTCTCCAACGACTGGGGGTTGTCTCGATCATGCTATCTCCTGTGTTGAGCCTTGGGCTTCTGATCAGGGAGGCAATGATGGTCGCCAAGCGCGGAGAGTTCAAAGCAAATTTCGTGACCCAGCGGGAGCAAAACTCAACGATCCGCCCCGGCCCCCCGGGGCCTGTGGCCGGCCGCGGCCTCCCCGCCCGGGTCATCGCGAACCAAGCCACGGCCAATGGAAGAAAACCGGAAACCTGGGTCGAAAAAAAACCCGGATGGCCAGGCCATCCGGGCTGTAAATGGGGGTGCGCCCGAACCTCGGGCAACGCCCCCTCCTTGATCGCTCAGGCGCCCACGGGCTTGCCGTCCTTCCTGCTCACCACGATCGTGGCCGACCGCGCGTCGCCGCCGCCGGCGCGCTTGGTGTTCCATACGCCGTTCGGGTGCTGGATGTTGATGAAGAAAGTCGCCAGGTCGGGGGTATAGGCAATGCCCGTGATCTCGCAACCCTTGGGCCCCACCAGGAAGCGCCTGGACTCCCCCGTCTCCTGGTCGATGTAGTACATCGAGTTGTTGCCGAAGATGTTGGTGATGTTCGAGCCCGTGCCCGAATCGGTCTGCACCCACAGGCGGCCCTGCGGATCGACGCGGATGCCATCCGGGCTGGAGAACTCATCGCCCTGGATGTTGCCGGTCACGTTGGCCGCGGCGCCGTCCGCCGGATCCTGGCCGGCCAGCAGCAGCAGTTCCCACTCGAAGGTCGTGGCCAGCGGGGAATCGCCGCGCTCCTTCCAGCGCACGATGTGGCCGTGCGAGTTGCTGATACGCGGGTTGGCGGCGCTGGTGCGCTTGCGGCTGCCGTTGTTGGTCAGCGTGCAATAGACGGTCTTGTCCACGCCCACCGTGATCCATTCCGGACGGTCCATCAACGTCGCGCCTGCCACGCGCGCGGCGCTCTTGGTGTTGATCAGGACGTCGGCCTGGCTGGCGAAGTTGACGATGACAGGCGCGGGGGCCTTGTCCGGCGCGGTCTGCGTGTAGTTGCCCGGATCGATGGCGTTCAGCGTAAGGTTGTTCTTGCCGTGCGTCAGCTCGACCCAGTTGCCGGTGCCGTCGTCGTTGAAGCGAGCCGCGTACAACGTGCCTTCGTCCAGCAGGTTCAGGTTGGCGGCGCGGTTCTTGGGATCGTAGGCCTGGCTGGGGATGAACTTGTAGATGCAGCCGGGCGTGCCGTCGTCGCCCATGTAGAACGCGACGCGGTTGGCCTCGTTCGTCATGTAGGCGGTGTTCTCGTGGTCGAAGCGGCCCATGGCGGTGCGCTTGACCGCGGTCGACGCCGGCGCGTAGGGATCGATCTCGACCACCCAGCCGTAGCCCTTCTCGTCCTGCGTGGGATCCAGGTAGTTGTCGGTCGTCTCTTCGCAGGTCAGGTACGTACCCCAGGGCGTCGGGCCGCTGGCGCAGTTGTTCAGCGTACCCACCACCTTGCGGGTGCTGTTGACCGCCGGGGCGGCCGGGCCGCCGACGTTGTAGACCGTGTTGCCGGTATAGCGCTTGTTGTAGCGGGAGTTGGCCTTGACCGCCCACGAGCCGTCGTCGCCGCGCGCGATTTCGACGACCGAGACACCGACGTTCGACAGTCGCGTCTTGATGCCGTCCACGGTCAGGTTCAGCGTGGCGTTATCGGTGCTTTCGTGGTTCAGGACCAGCAAGCCGCCCTGGTTGGGGCCGACGCCGTCCAGCGCGTAGTAGTGCATGCCGTCGTGCTGGCCACCGGCCTGCGTCTCGGTGTCCGGCCACGACTGGGGCGTGCCGGCGTAGCCGGCGGAACCCGCTTCGCACTTGTCGCCGGCCGAGTACAGCACCTGCACCTCGTAGTCCTTGGGCACGGTCACGGTGTCGGCCGTTATCTTGTCGGCCAGCCGTTCGAACTTGACCGAATAGTCGGGCCCGACCGGATCGGTGTCGCCACCGCCACCGCCCGGCGCGGGCGTGGAATCGCCATCGCTGCCACAGGCCGCCAGCGACGTGGCACCGAACACCGACAGGATAGACAGGCCGAAACTGTTTTTCAGCAGCGTGCGGCGAGCGGGATTGGCGGCGACGATCTCGTCGAACATCTGGCCGGGGACGGTGACTTCTCCCTGCGCCTCGCGATACGGGGCGCGCAACTTATCTGTCAGATAGGACATTCAAATCTCGTGGTGTGGAAAAACGGCTTTAAGCTTTTTGTCAGCTAAACCGACCGCGAGGTTAAAAGGCCCACGTGACATACAAGTTACGACAGGGTGAAGTCCGTCCCGCGCGCGGGGCGGACCCGGTACCGGCGAACAGGCGTCACCGCAGATGCGCGGTGGCTTCTTCCTCGACCATGGCCTTGATCTCGCGGGCCATCGGTTCGCGCAGTTCTTCCAGCACATGCGCCACCAGCCCGATGGCTCGCGACATGACGCCTATGCCCCGGACCACGCGCCAGGGAATGCCCAGTTCGCTGGCGACGGCGGCGATGGCACCGGTGGCGTTGACCGGCAGGCTCTTGCCCAGCCGGGCCTGCGCGGCCTCGGCCACCGCCTGCATCAGCGCCACATAGGGGCCGTCGAAACCGTTTTCGCGGGCGATCTCGAACAGGCGCGGAGCGCGCGGATCGACCGGCTTGTGCATATGGTGGCCGATGCCCGGTACCGTGCGGCCGCGCGCCGCGTGGTCGTCGACGATGCGGACGGCCAGGGCGGCGATGTCGCCGGGCGTTGCCGGATCCGGCAAGGCATCCTGCAACATGCGGGCGGCGTTCTCCATGCTGCCGACGAACACGCTGCCCAGGCCGCTCAGCCCGGCCGCCACCGCGGCCTGCATGGCCTCGGGGGCGCCCGCCAGCGTCATGCGGGTCACGATGGCGCTGGGCGTCATGCCATGCTCGACCAGGATCACCGCCAGCGCGTTGAATACACGCGACTCACGCTCGTCGGGCAGGCGGTCCATCATTTCCAGGAAGGCCATGTCGCCCAGCGAGACCTTGCCCATGATGTCCTGGCACAGGTCCAGCCCCTTGATGGTGATCTTGTCTTCGGTACTCCAGCAGATGTCGGTCTTGAGTTGCTTGCGCTTGGCCATGGGTCATGTCTCCTTCGATGTCCGGTTCGCATTGTGCCCGCAGCGGACGGGCGGTGGGATCAGGCTTGCAGATCCACGGTCCGTTCCTTGACGGCGGGATCGTCGCGCAGCAGGTTCTTGGCGATCTTGTGCGTGGGCGTGTGCGGCAGTTCGGGCAGCAGCGCCACGTAGCGCGGCACCTTGATGGCGGCCAGCCGGGCCCGGCACCACTCGGCCACGTCGGCCTCGGACACCACCGCGCCAGGGCGCGGCGCCACCACTACCAGGATCTCGTCCTCGCCCAGTTCGGACGGCACGGCCAGGGCCGCCGCCTCGAACACGGCGGGGTGTTCATTGATGACCATCTCCAGTTCGGCCGCGGCGATATTTTCACCGCGGCGCCGGATGATGTCCTTCTTGCGCGAGACGTGGAAGAAAAAGCCGTCGGCGTCGCGCCGGACCAGATCGCCGGTCTTGAGCCATTCGCCGGCGAAGGCCTGGCGGGTCTGTTCGGGGTCGCGGAAATACCCCTGCATGACGATGGGCGTGGCCACCCAGAGTTCGCCGATCTCGTCCACGCCGACATCGTGGCCGGCATCGTCGACCACCCGGCACCGCGCCCAGGGCCGGGCCGGATCGGGGTGCCCGGCCACCACGCCCATGCTGCCCGGCTTGTCCGGCCCGCCATAGGGATTGCAGGTGACGCCCGGGATCTCGGTCATGCCGAATCCCGAGAACAGGTGCGGCACCCCGAATTCGTCGCGGAAAGCGGGCGCCGATTTTCTCCGCACGCCGTACACCGCGCGCAGGCGGTGATCGGGCCGGTACTCGCGCCGGTCGCGGGACGCCAGGATGGTGCCGATGGCCTCGATGATGTTGACCACCGTGGCGCCGTTGTCGGCCGCCACCTGCCAGAAGGCGGAGGCGGAAAAGCGCGGCACGAGGATCATGGCGGCGCCCGACGCCAGCGCGCCGCCCACCGAGTAGAACAAGGCATTCATGTGGAAGAACGGCAGGATGATCATCAGCCTGTCGTCCGGCTGCACATGCACGCGCGCGACGTTGGCCTCGCCGGCCGTCACCAGGTTGTACTGGCTGTGCATGACGCCTTTGGGGAAACCGGTGGTGCCGGAGGTGTAGATGATGACGCAGGTGTCGGACGCTGCCGGGGTGGGCAGCGGGACATCGGCAACCGGCTGCGCGAGCGCGGCGGCCAGCGACCCGGGATCGGCCGCCGGGCCATCCATCGTCATCAGCCACGGGGGCGCCGGACATTCGGCGGCGATAGGCCGCAACAGGTCGAGCAGGCGCGCCTCGGCCAGGATGCCCTGCACCTCGGCGTGCCGCAGCGCGTAGCCCATCTCGCGCGGACCGAACTCGGGATTGACCGGCACCATGGTGGCCCCCAGCCGGGCCAGCGCGAACAGCGCCAGCACATGCGCCTTGTCGTTGCGCCCGGCCACCGCCACGCGCGAACCGGAACCGATCCCCCGCGCCGCCAGCGCCTGTGCCAGGCGCTCGTACCGCTGCCCGAATTCGGCCCAGGTCCAGCGTTCGCCGTCCTGTATCAGGAAGGGCTCGGCCGCGCGGACAGCGCACCGGCTCCGGAAGGCATCGTGCAACGTCCCGTCGTGGGGACGATAACTGTTCAGGACTTCGAGCGGACTTTTCATGGCCGAGCGGCGTGGAACAGGATTCGACGTCGCCAGTTTACTTCCTGGATACTTAAGTACACAATTGCATTCAAACGAATACCAGAAAGCCCGATCACCGCCTGCGGCGGCGCCACGGGCACGAACCCGGCCCCCTCAGGAGGAGACATGAAGCACGCATTCGGCGCAGCGGTCTGTCTGGCCGCTTTCGCCTTGCCCGGCCACGCCGCGCCGGTCGACAACTATCCCGAAAGACCCGTCCGCATCGTGGTGCCGTTCGCCGCCGGCGGTGGCGGCGATTTCATCGCCCGCGCCTTCGCCGACAAACTGTCGGCCACCATCAAGCAGCCGGTCATCATCGACAACCGCGGCGGCGGCAATACCGTGACGGGCACCGAGGCCGTGGCCAAGGCCGAACCCGACGGCTATACGCTGCTGATCGTCAGCCCCAGCTTCGCCACCAATCCCACGCTGCTGCCCAAGCTGCCCTACAGGACGCCGGACGATTTCGCGCCCGTCGGCCTGGTCATCACCTACGCGATGGGACTGGCCGCGCGCGGCAACCTGCCCGCCAACGACATCCCCCAATTGCTGGAACTGGCTGCCAGGCAGCCGGGCAAGCTGACCATCGCCACCTCGGGCGAGGGATCCGCCTCCCACATGGCGACCGAGCTGTTCAAGGCCGCCACCCACGCCAACATCCTGGACGTGCCGTATCGCGGCGCCGGTCCCGCCATGCTCGACGTCGCCAGCGGCCATGTGGACCTGGCCTTCACCGGCCTGTCGCAGATCAAGCCCCACCTGGACAGCAAACGGGCCAAGCTGCTGGCCACGAGCGGACTGCGGCGCCTGCAATCGGCGCCCGACATCCGAACCATCGCCGAACAGGGCGTCAAGGATTTCGAGGCGGTGGTGTGGTGGGGCGTGTTCGCGCCGGCCGGCACGCCCAAGCCCATCATCGACAAGATCAACGGCGCGCTGCGCACCAGCCTCGCGGACCCGGAGGTCGCCAAGCGTTTCGAGGTCATCGACGGCGAAGTCCGCGTGTCCTCGCCGGAGGAATTCGGCCGCTTCGTGCGGGAGGAGATCGCCCGCTGGAGCAAGCTGCTCAAACCTTCCAAGGCCGCGACGGCCTCGCCTTGAGCGCGGGCAGGGGGCGAGGGACGGACTTGGTTATGATCCCTGCTTTGCCACCCGCCATTTCGCCGTCCATGCCCAGAAAGAAAGCGGCGCCTGCCGCGCCTAGCGCGAAAAGCCTGGGACAGGCCTCGTGCTCGCGCAGCGAGCAGGCCTACCAGTATGTGCGCACCGCCATCCGCACCGGCGAACTGGCTCCCGGCACGCGGCTGCGCGAGATCGAACTGGCCGAGCTGCTGGGCCTGAGCCGCACGCCGGTACGCGAAGCCCTGAGCCGCCTGGAGAGCGAAGGGCTCGTCGTGAACGAATCCGGCCGCGGGCTCATCGTGACCGAACTCGATCAGAGCATGGTCAACGAGCTGTACGTCATGCGCGAGGTGCTGGAAGGCACGGCGGCGCGGCTGGCCGCGCGCCACGCCTCCGACGTGGAAGTCTCGGCCCTGCGGGAGATCGCCGACCGCGATGCCCACCTGGCCGGCCAGCCCGAGCAGCTCGCGATCAACAACCGCTTCTTCCATGAAACGCTGTACCGCTGCGCCCACAACCGCTATCTGCTGAAAACGCTCAACTCGTTGCAGGAGTCGATGGCGCTGCTGGGTCCCACCACCCTGGCCATGGCCGGACGCGCCGACAGCAGTTCGCGCGAGCACCAGGAAATGGTGGCGGCGCTGGAACGGCGCGACCCCGACCTTGCCGAACGGATCACGCGGGAACACATCCGCGCCGCCTACAAGGTGCGGCTCACCCGCATGCTCCGCGCGCTGTGACGCACGCGCCGGCCCGGGCTTGGGGGGCCTGTCGGCACTAGTTGTCTTGCCGCAACTATCGCCCCCGCCGCAATACGCGAACCGACGCGGCGGAATCCGCCGCGGAGGCCGGATGCCTCGCCGCGTTCCGCGGGCCTGGCCGTACCGGTTTGTTGTAACGCAGCATCTCTTTTCGCCTGCGCCAACGGCCGCGTTCATGATCTGCGTACCCCCCACCTCTGAACTTGGCCACACGCCGCGATGCTGCGTCGCATGATAGTTGCGAAGCACATCCTCCTTGGCATCTGCCGGGCTACGCGGCCCCGGCATCCCCCATGCGCACGGCCCCGGGAGCACCGCCCCGCGCGGCCCGGCCGGCCGCGGGAAGCGTCGTGCCGTGCTCAACCGGGCATACAATGTTCGTTCACGTGCCGCTGACTGTTCTATATATAAAACAATGGATTCTTCGCTTACCGATCAGGCGCTCGCCTATCACCAGTTCCCCATTCCCGGAAAAATCTCCGTCGTTCCCACCAAGCCGCTCGACAACCAGCATGACCTGTCGCTGGCCTATTCGCCCGGTGTCGCCGCCGCGTGCGAAGCCATCGCCAACGATCAGCAGACCACGCGCTACTACACGTCGCGCTCGAACCTGGTGGCGGTCATCTCGAATGGCACCGCGGTGCTCGGCCTGGGCAACATCGGCCCGTACGCCGCCAAGCCGGTCATGGAAGGCAAGGCCTGCCTGTTCCAGAAATTCGCGGGCATCAACGTCTTCGACATCGAACTGGCCGAGACGGATCCCGACAAGCTGGTCGACGCCATCGCGATGATGGAACCCACTTTCGGCGGCATCAATCTCGAGGACATCAAGGCGCCCGAATGCTTCTACATCGAGCGCAAGCTGACCGAACGCATGTCGATCCCGGTTTTCCATGACGACCAGCATGGCACGGCCATCGTCGCGTCCGCCGGCATCGTCAACGGCCTGAAGCTGGCCGAGAAATCGCTGGACCGGGTCAAGCTGGTCTGCTCGGGCGCCGGCGCCGCGGCGATCGCGTGCCTGGACCTGCTGGTGCGCCAGGGGCTGAAGAAAGAAAACATCCTGCTCGTGGATTCCAAGGGCGTGGTCTACGAAGGCCGCGACGCGTCGATGGAATTCAACAAGTCACGCTACGCCTCGACCAGCACGGCGCGCACGCTGGCCGACGCGGTCAAGGACGCCGACATTTTCCTGGGATGTTCCGCCGCCGGATTGCTCACGCCCGAAATGGTCTCGACCATGGCGCTGCGCCCCCTGATCCTGGCGCTGGCCAACCCCGAACCCGAGATCCGCCCGGAAGTGGCCCGCGCCGTCCGCTCGGACTGCCTGATCGCGACGGGACGTTCGGACTACCCGAACCAGGTCAACAACGTCCTTTGCTTCCCCTTCCTGTTCCGCGGCGCGCTGGACGTCGACGCCATGCGCATCACCGACGAGATGAAGCTGGCCTGCGTGAACGCCATCGCCCGCCTCGCCCAGCAGCCCATTCCGCCCGAAGTCGCCAAGGCCTATCCCAACCACAAGCTGGAATTCGGCCCCGACTACTTCATCCCCACGCCGTTCGATCCCCGCCTGATCAGCGAGGTCGCGTCGGCCGTCGCGCTGGCCGCGATGGATTCGGGCGTCGCGCGCCGTCCCATCGGCGACATCGACGCCTATCGCCAATCGCTGCTGAAGTAGTTTTCCCCCTACGCCCTTCGGGCGCCCAGTATGGCGAGCCCCCAGCCGCTACGCGGCTGCCCCCCAAGGGGGCCGGGACCCGCCTTGGGGCGGCCCGGCGCCAGGTCCCGTGGGACGATGCGCGTGGACCGGCAAGGCCGGATCCACCGCATCCTGGATCGGGTCGCGTGATGTGCGATCCGCCGTATCCTGGATTTGCAGATTTTCAGTAGAGGCCTTCTCATGTCGTACGCGCACAAGATCGTCTTCCTGGACCGGGCCAGCCTGCAGGCCACCATCCGGCCGCCCGCCTTTTCCCACGCCTGGGTCGATCACGAGATCACGTCCCGCGATGACGTGGTGGCACGCCTGCGGAATGCCTCCATCGCGGTCACCAACAAGATACCGCTGCGCCGCGCCGAACTGGACCAGTTGCCAGACCTGAAAATGATCGCCGTTGCGGCGACCGGCACGGACATCATCGACCTGGCCGCCTGCCAGGAGCGCGGCATCGTCGTCTCCAACATCCGCAATTACGCCACGGCCTCGCTGCCCGAGCATACGTTCGCGCTCATCCTAGCGCTGCGCCGCAACCTGCGCGCCTATGCCGCCGACGTCGAAGCGGGCAGGTGGCAGCGGTCGCAGCAGTTCTGTTTCCTCGACTATCCGATACGCGACCTGGCCGGCAGCCGGCTGGGCATCGTGGGCTACGGCGCGCTGGGACGGTCGGTGGCCGCGCTGGGCCGCGCCTTCGGCATGGAGACCTGCGTCGCCAGCCGCTCGCCGGTGGACGAGCCGGGCATCGCCAACCTGCCCCTGCCGGAACTGCTGCGAACCTCGGACGTCGTCACGCTGCACCTGCCGCTCAGCGCCGCCACGCGCAACATGATCGGCCGCGCCGAACTGGCCTCCATGAAGCCCACCGCGCTGCTCATCAACACCGCGCGCGGCGGGCTGGTGGACGAGGCGGCGCTGGCCGAGGCCCTGCGCGCCGGCACCATCGCCGGTGCCGGCTTCGACGTGGCGGACGGCGAGCCCCCTGCCGACGCCAATCCGCTGCTGCATGTCAGGCAACCCAATTTCATCCTGACCCCGCACGTGGCCTGGGCCAGCCAGGAAGCCATGCAGACACTGGCGGACCAACTGGTGGACAACCTGGAAGCCTTCGTCGCGGGCAAGCCGCGCAACGTGGTCTTGCCCAAGTAGCACTCGCACGTACGCGCAATTCCTCATGGGCGGTCCGTAGCCGTCGATCGTCCGGGGTACGGTCCGGAGGCTAGTGTGGAGGGGACTTTCAAGGACCTTCCATGCTGCCCTCCACCGACCTCGCTCCTTCCCGACGGGCACCGCCCCCTCTGCTCGACCTGCGCAACGACCTGGTCTTCAAGCTGCTGTTCACGCGGGCGCCGCACCTGCTGGCCGACCTGATCAACGCCGTGCGCCACGACGAGGCCCCGATCGTCGTCGAACGCATACTCAATCCCCAGATCGATGCCGGCGACCTGGACGGCAAGACCATCGTGCTGGACCTGCACGCGCGCGACGCGACCGGCCAGCTCTACAACATCGAGATGCAGGTTCGGCGCTACGAGCGCTGGCCGGCCCGCAGCGCCTACTACCTGGCCCGCACGCTGTCCGAGCAGATCCAGCGCGGCCAGGACTACGAACTCCTGAAGCCGGCGATCGCCATCCATTTCCTGGCGCACGATCTGTTCGACGACCCGGCGCAGGCGAACTGGCGCTTCGAATTGCGCGATCGCCGCCAACCCACGATACGGCTGGGCAAGGAACTCCAGCTGCATATAATTGAACTACCCAAGGCGGAGCGCCTGGGGTGCCTGCCGGCGGCGCTGTCGGCCTGGGTCGCGTGCTTCCAGCACGGATGGGAGGAAGCCAGCATGAAGGACATCACCCACGAACCGGTGCGCGAAGCGGTCGGAAGACTGAAAGTCCTGACCATGGACGAAGACGCGCGCTGGCGGGCCTATGCCCGCGAAAAGGCGATCGCCGACGATGCTGCGGCGCTGGCCTACGCAACCCGGACAGGGATGGAACAAGGTCTTGAGCAAGGCCGTGCGCGAGGCCTTGAACAGGGCCTTGAACAGGGCCTTGAACAGGGCCTTGAACGGGGGCGTGAACAGGGCCGTCGGCAAGGCGAGTCCGCCTTGCTCGAACGCATCCTGGCCCGCCGCTTCGGCCCCCTGCCCGATGCCACGATCCAGCGCTTGCGCGACGCATCGGACGCCGACCTGGAAACCTGGTCCGTCAACGTGCTCGATGCCGCGACGCTGGCCGAGGTATTCGGCGAATAGGCGGCGCTACGCGCCGCCCGGCACCTGCCGCCAGCGGCCATAACCCGCCGCCCGCAGTTCGCAGGCGGGGCAGGTCCCGCACCCGTAACCCCAGTCGAATCGCTTGCTGCGATCGCCCAGGTAGCAGGTATGGCTGTGCTCGGCCACGACCTCGACCAGCGCGTCGCCGCCCAGGTCCTCGGCCAGTTGCCAGGTCTGGGCCTTGTCCAGCCACATCAGCGGCGTCTCGAAAGTGAAACGCTGCCCCATGCCCAGCGACACCGCTACTTGCAGGGCCTTGACGGTATCGTCGCGGCAATCGGGATAGCCGGAAAAATCGGTTTCGCACATGCCGCCGACCACGACTTCCAGCCCGCGGCGGTAAGCCAGCGCCGCGGCCATGGTCAGGAAGACCAGGTTGCGGCCCGGGACGAAGGTGTTGGGCAATCCGGCGCTGTTCAGCCGGATCTCGGTATCGCGCGTGAGCGCGGTATCGCTCAGGGCGCCCAGCACCGACAGGTCGATGGCGTGGTCCTCGCCCAGCCGCGGCGCCCAGTCCGGAAAGCGGGCGCGGATCTCGCGCAGCACGTTCTGGCGGGCATCGAGCTCCACGCGATGCCGCTGGCCGTAGTCGAAGCCCACGGTCTCGACCGTGGCATAGCGGCCCAGGGCCCAGGCCAGGCAGGTCGTGGAGTCCTGGCCGCCGGAGAACAGGACGAGAGCCTTGCGCGCGTCCATCAGTCGATGACCGCCGCGCAGGCGTCGGTGGGCGCGGCGGCGATGTCGCCCACCACGGGCACGATCTTGAGGCCGGCGGAGGCGATGCGGCAAGGCGCGGCCACCACGCCGCAGCCGTTCAGCGCGGTCGCGCAGACGAAGGCAAACAGAAGGCTTTTCATGAAACCCTGGCAGAGGAGAGTCGTGCGTGTCGACACCAGGGTAGCACTATAGAATGGCGCGGCCCGCACCGGGAGCCCTCGGCCGCCGGTGCGTGGCCCGTCAGGCCTTGGCCAGGACCGGCTTGGCGCGCGGCCGGCCCAGGTCCGGCAGGAACGCGGTCAGCAGCCCCAGCAGCGGCAGGAACGAGCACAGATGGTAGACGTACTCGATGCTGGTCACGTCGGCCACCTTGCCCAGCACCGCGGCCCCCAGTCCGCCCATGCCGAAGGCGAAGCCGAAGAACAGGCCCGACACGGTGCCCACCTTGCCCGGCATCAGTTCCTGGGCAAACACCAGGATCGCCGAAAAGGCCGACGCCAGGATCAGGCCGATGACGAAGCTCAGGACGCCGGTCCACGCCAGGTCCACGTAGGGCAGCACGAGCGCGAACGGCGCCACGCCCAGGATCGAACCCCAGATCACTTTCTTGCGGCCGATGCGGTCGCCGATGGGACCGCCCAGTATCGTGCCCAGGGCCACCGCGATCAGGAAGGCGAACAGATGCATCTGCGCGGCCTGCACCGAAACGTCGAAGCGGTGCATCAGGTAGAAGGTGTAGTAGCTCGTGAAGCTCGCCATGTAGAAATACTTGGAGAACAGGAGCGTGAGCAGGATGGCCATCGAACCCGTGACCGTCCCGCGGCTGAGCGTCGGCGCGGGTGCCGCCGGGCGGGCCTTGCGCGGGCCGGACAGGTGCTGCCGCTTGTACCAGGCCCCCACCTGGTAGAGCACGACCATGGCCAGCAGCGCGGCCAGCGCGAACCACGCCAGGCTGTCCTGGCCGCGCGGGATGATGAACCAGGCGGCCAGCAGCGGCCCCATGGCGCTGCCGGCATTGCCGCCCACCTGGAAGATGGACTGCGCCAGGCCGTGGCGGCCGCCCGACACCAGGCGCGCAACGCGCGACGATTCGGGATGGAAGATGGACGACCCGGTGCCCAGCAGCGCCGCGGCCACCAGCAACATGGCATAGTTGGGCGCGTAGGCCAGCAGCACGATGCCGGCCATGCTGCACGCCATGCCCATGGGCAGCGAATAGGGCTTGGGATGGCGGTCGGTGTACAGGCCGACCAGCGGCTGCAGCAGCGAGGCGGTCAACTGATAAAGCAGCGTGATCAGGCCGATCTGCGTGAACGACAGCGAGAACTCGCTTTTCAGCAGCGGATACACCGCCAGGATCAGCGACTGCAGCATGTCGTTCAGGAAGTGCGAGAAGCTGATCGCGCCCAGTATCTTGAAGCCGGTGCGTTCAGCCTGGGCGGGCGGAATCTGGGCAGGGTTGACGCTTTGCATGGTGTCTCTGGAAACGCCCATCGGGCTCAGGGTTTTTACGTATTTGGGTAAGCGTACCTGCCAAGATTGCGCCTGTCTTGCGAAAATAAGGCACATGCCTTTTAGAAATGGACAAAAGTTCTCTTTTTCCCGACTACCACGACTATGACCGCCGCGAACGGCCGGTCACGGCCATGGCCAAGGACTTCCCGTCGGGCTACCGCACGGGTCCGCACCAGCACCCTTCGGGCCAGCTCGTCTACGCCCTGCACGGCGTCGTGGTCGCGCATACCGAGATGGGGCGGTGGGTCGTGCCGCCCACCCGGGCGTTATGGATGCCGCCGTCGATACGCCACGAACTGCGCATGGTGGGCGCGGTGCGGATGCGCACCGCCTACATCCATGCGGAGGCCTCCCGGCAGTTGCCGCCCCATTGTTCGGTGATGGCGATCTCCCCGCTGCTGCGCGAGCTGATCCTGGCGGCGATCGACATCCACGGCCCCTACGGCGACGACACGCGCGATGGCCGGGTAATGCGGCTGCTGCTGGACGAGCTGCGGCAATTGCCCACGCTTCCGCTGCGCCTGCCCCGGCCTGCCGATCCCCGCCTGCAGGCGGTATGCGAAGCCATCGTCGCCACCCCCGACGACAAGACCACCGCCCAGGGCTGGGCGGGGCGCCTGGGGGTGGACGCCAAGACCGTGCACCGCCTTTTCGTGCGCGAGACCGGCATGACCTTCGGCCAATGGCGCCAGCAGGCGCGGCTGCTGGCCGCGCTGGAGCGGCTGGCCGAAGGCGCGAAGATCCTGGACGTGGCGCTGGAGTTGGGCTACGCCAGCCCCAGCGCGTTCTCGACCATGTTCAAGCGGCAGTTCGGCGTGGCGCCGAGCGCGTTCTTCGACCAGTAGGCCGGTCGGCGCCGGCCCGCGGCTAGCCGGCATCCCCCAGCAGCGGCCGTTCCATTCCAGGCGGACGATGGAGCGACCGCAACCGCTTGAGTTCGCCCGCGATCGCGGCGCCATCCGGCCCCGCCGCCAGCTCCGCGAGAAAGATTTCATGCAGCAGGTAGGAATGCAGTTGATACGTCAGCGCATGGTCCTGCAGGGACGTGACCGTGGGCGCGTCGGTGAACACCGCGGTGGTCACGGAACGTCCGTCCCGGGCCAGGGTCAGCAACGCGTCAGTGGCGCTGGTCAGGCGCGCACCATTGCCTTCGTGGGGATACACGCGGCATGATGCGAACCGCCGCCGCAACGCCCGCCAGGGGCCGAAGGCGATCACGGTTATCTCCACGCCCCGCAGCACGGCAGCCTCGATGTCTTCGGCCAGGGACCGGATGGTCGTGCCTTCTCCCTTGATCCATGCATAGCGGGTCGCCGCTCCCAACTCCTGGCGCAGGAACTCCAGGCACGCCTCCGCCCCCGAGGCCGTCCGGATCGATCCGTGATTGCGCGACTGCATGCGGCGCGTCATCTGCCCGGCAAACCAGTCGCACTCGCCCGCCAGGCCGGTCGTCAGTCTCCCCACCATCGACTTCGGATCGGCCGGCGCATAAGTGACGGGCCGGTCATGCACCACCGTGACCGCCTCCAGCTCGCACAGGCGTTCGAGCGCCCGATAGGTGTTGGCGCGCTGCAGGCCGGCTCGCTTGGCGACCTGGTAGGCCGTGGCCGGATAACCCTGGGCCAGCTCCAGCCACACGGCCGCCTCGTAGCCGGAGAACCCCAGGCGCTTGAGCAATTGCAGGGAGCGGGGGTCGGCCCGCTCGGTGGAGGATAGTAGTTTCATTCGCTACCAGGAGATCGATAGGATGGGCGGCAAATAACGATACCGGGAGGTAGGCATTATGGGCATCAAACGACGCGGCATGCTGCTGGGCATGCTGGCCGCTACCGGCGGCGCCTGGGCGGCCAGCGGTGGAAAGCGGTGGCCGTCCATGCCGGTCACGCTGACGGTACCCTTCTCCCCGGGCGGGGGCACCGACATGCTGGCGCGGACGATCGCCGAAAAACTGTCGGCCCGGCTGGGCGTATCGGTCATCGTCGAAAACAAACCCGGAGCGGCGGGCAACATCGGTGCCGAGATGGTGGCTCGGGATACCACGGCGCACCGGCTGCTCTTCACCACGGCCTCGATCGCCGTCAATCCTTCCCTGTATAAGAACCTGCGCTATGACGTACGCAAGGACCTGGTCCCGGTCTCGCTGCTGACCTCCTCGCCCCTGGTACTGGCCGTGCCTGGCAAGAGCGACATCCATTCCGTCGATGACCTGCGCCGACAGGCCGCGCGACGAGACGGCGGGCTGAACTACGGCTCGCCTGGTACCGGGACGACCAGCCACCTCGGCTGCGCGGCGCTATCGCGTGAGGCTGGCCTGGCGTCCACCCATATTCCCTACAAGGGCGCGGGGCAGGTCACGACCGCGCTGATCGCCGGAGAGATCGACTTCACCATGCTCGCCGCCGTGGCCGCGGCAGGCCATGTCCGCACCGGGGCCATACGCGCCATCGGCATCGCGGGCAGGCGCTCTCCTCCCGGCATGGAGTCCGTGCCGTTGCTCGCCACGAGCTACCCCCAGGTGGAATTCGACAATTGGCAGGCGCTGTTCGCTCCACCGGGATTCGACGCGCAAGACGTCGCCGGCCTGCAGCGCGGACTGGCGGCCATCCTCGCGCTGCCCGATGTCGCGGAGAAAATACGCGGCGACGGCGCCGCGCCACTGGGCCTGGCGCCCCAGGCCACCGCCCGGCTGGTGGACGAGGAGGTCGCCCGATACGCAAAGATCGTCAAGGACTTCCAGATCCAGGTTGGCTGACATGGCATCGACCGGTATTCCGCTTCCCCTGGCCGGCATGAAAGTGCTGGATGCCACCCGGGTCCTGGCAGGCCCATATTGCACCTATCTGCTGGGGCTGCTCGGCGCCGAGGTCGTCCGCGTGGAACGGCCGGGCGGCGACACCATCCGGTGGCGGCGGCGCGCCAATTCCGCGCTCGGCGCGGCGGGCCTCTCGACCGACTACATCGCCCAGGCCTGCAACAAGGACGTGGTCTACCTCGACCTGGCACACGCCGCCGGCCAGGCCATGTTCCTTGATCGGCTGGCCGGGTCGGACGTGCTGGTGGAGAACTTCCGCACGGGAGCGCTGGCGCGCCTGGGGCTGGACGAGGCCCGGATACGCGCGGCGCGTCCAGGACTCGTCTGGTGTTCGATCACCGGCTACGGCGGGGCGGGCGCGCGCGCGGCCTATCCCGCCTACGACAGTGTCATTCAGGCGGCCAGCGGAATGATGAATCTGACCGGTGACGCGCGCTCCGGCCCGATGAAGGCGGGCGCCCCCGTGATCGACTACGCCAGCGGCCTGAACGCGGCGTTGGGCGTGATGGCCGCGTGGATAGGACAACGGCGGCATTCCCGGTTCGAGGGCACGCGCGTCGAAGTATCGATGCTGGATTCGGCGCTGGCGCTGATGCACAGCACGGTGGCCGGCCACCTGAACGGGACGGAATCCCTGGAGGGACGCGGCAACGCCGCTTCCAGCGGCAACCCGCTGTCCCGCTGCTACGATGCGGCGGACGGGCGGGTATGCATCGCCGTCAACGAGCCGCACCAGCGGCGGGCGCTGCTGGCTGCCCTCGGCCTGGCGGCGCTATCCGGGCTGGACGACCATGCCTTGTCCGGCCACGTGCAGGCGGCGATTCGCCAACGCTCCGTGCCGGACCTGGACGCCTCGCTCAACACGGCCGGCGCGCCATGCGCGCCGGTCCAGGGACTGGACCGCGCGGTCGCGGCGGCGTGCGCCGCCGACCCCGGCTTCGTCCGTTCGCCCCCCGGCGCGCCCGCGATGCGTATCGTCGGATTGCCATTTCGCCTGGACGGTAGCCGCGGCGCGCTCACGCAGGCTCCCGGGGCGCCGGCACCTCGGGAAAGCCCTCCGGCATCCGCTTGAACCACTCAGGCCGCGCCAGGTGCGCGGCCTGGCCGCAATCCCGCAAGACACACAGGCTGGCGCGGGGCTACAGGTCGATGCGCATCAAGTCGTGGGCCAGGCGCAACGGGCCGTCGTAGTTCTTGCGTATGTCGGCCGCGATCTCGTCCATCAGGTGCGGTCCCATCAACTCCACCGGCATGTGCTTGGCGCCGGCGCGCCGGAGCACCGGGCTGGTCGAATCGAAGTGGCCGAAGTGCGTGGCCACCAGGCTCTTCACATTGGCGCGGCGGGCGATCTTGCCCAGGTCCGTGGGACTGGTATGGGAATAGGTCCCCACGCCGGTCTTGGCGCGGTGGGCGATGAAGGACTCGGGGAAGGTGCACTCGTGGATCAGCAGGTCGGCGTCCTGGGCCAGCCGCACCATGGCGTCACAGGGGGCGGTGTCGCCGCTGAACGCGATGACCTTGCCCTCGGCCTCGACCCGCACCCCGAAGCATTCGCAGATGTCGCGCGGGATGTGCTCGACCCAGTCCACCGAGATCTTCACCTTGTCGTCCTCGAACACCACGCCGGGCTGGACCTCGCGCACCTCGGGCCGCGCCGCCTCGATGTTCTCCTGGCGCACGGGATAGGCGCTGCGGGCGCGGAAATCGGCCTGGAACGCGCCATGCTCGAACAGATGATCGACGAAATGCCGGGTGCCCTTGGGGCCCAGCACCAGCGGCGCGCCGGTCTTGTTCAGCATCCAGCTGGAGATGACGAAATAGGGGTAGTCGCAGATGTGGTCGTGGTGCAGGTGGGTCAGGAAGACGAAACCCACCTTGGCCGGGTCCACGTTGGCGCGCACCATCTGCCGCGTGGCGCCTTCACCGCAGTCGAACAGGTAGTGCCGGTCCTCGTCCAGCGTGAGCAGGATGGCGGACTGGCCACGGTCGGGGTCGGGCAGCGCGGCGCCCGTGCCCAGCATGGTGATCTTCATCGGGGATCTCTCGGGGGGGGGGAAAACGAACCCAGTGTAGGCACGCAGTGACTACCAATACATAAATTCTTAGAATCAAGTGAAAACCAATAGGAATCACCTTGGATAACAGCTACCACGTCCCCTCCATCCGCCAGATACGTTCGAGATTGCGGCTGCGCCATCTCGATCTGCTCGAAACGCTGCATGCCACCGGCAGCGTGCACAAGGCGGCGGCGCGCCTGGGCATGACCCAGCCCGCCGCCAGCAAGCTGCTGGTGGAGCTGGAAGAGGCCTTTGGCGTGCCGCTGTTCGTGCGCTCGCGCCGCGGCATCACGCCCACGCCCTACGGCGAGGCCCTGGTGCAGAGGACCGGCGCACTGTTGGCGGACCTGGACGGCGCCCGCAACGAGATCGAGGCGCTGACCCGGGGCGCCACCGGCCGCGTGCGCGCCGGTGTACTGCAGGTCGTGCTGCCGGTGCTGGTGCCGCGCGCGCTGGCGCGCATGCACGAGGCCCACGCGGGCATCACCGTCATGATCCAGGAGGGCACCAACGACCTGCTGCTGTCGGCCCTGGCGCGGGGAGAACTCGACTGCATCATCGGACGCCTGATGCCGGGCGCCGTGCAGCCCATGTTCCGCACCGAGGTCCTGTACGAAGAACCCATCGACGTCGTGGCGCGGGCAGGCCATCCGCTCGCGCGCTCGAACCGCCTGACGCCCGCCGCGCTGGCGCGGCAATCGTGGATCCTGCCCCCGCCCGACGCGCCGCTGCGCCAGCGCATCGACGCCTACTTCGCCGAACAAGGCCTGGCGCTGGGCGTCCCGCTGGCGGAATCGGTATCGCTGCTGGCCAACGAAGTCCTGCTGCGCAACACCGACGTGCTGGCCACCATGCCGCGTGGCGTCGCCCGGCACTACGCCCGGCTGGGAGTACTCACCATCCTGAACTTCCGGCCATCCTGGGCCTTGCCTTCCGTAGGCGTCGTGCTACGCTCGGACGTGGCGCCGTCACCCGCGCTGGCGTTCTTCCTGCGGATGGTCCGGGAAGAAGCCGCCGGACTGCGCCAGCAAGCGGAACAGGAGTAAAGGCTGAGGCCTGAAAACATATCGTCCCGCACTGTGGATCATCAACGTACAGGAAACGAACTCTTCCTTTTTATGCGGTTGATTGCCTGACAGTACGCGCCTATATTGCCGACAAAGGCCACGCCACAGGAGCTGCCATGTCCGCCTCGAGCGCCCACCGTCTGCCCACGTTCTTCATTCCCCATGGAGGAGGTCCCTGCTTCTTCATGGAATGGCCCGGCGATCCCCATATGTGGGACCGCATGGCCGGTTTCCTCAAGGGACTCGCCGCGTCGGCAGGCCCCCGTCCCGAAGCGGTGCTGGTGATTTCCGGCCACTGGGAAGAAGACGACTTCACCGTCAATGCCAGCCCCAACCCGCCGCTGCTGTTCGACTACTACGGCTTTCCCGAACACACCTATCAGTTGCAGTACCCGGCGCCCGGTTCGCCCGCGCTGGCCGGGCGCGTGCGCGAACTGCTGGGGCAGGCGGGCATCGCTTCCGGCTCGAACACCGATCGGGGGCTGGACCACGGCGTGTTCGTGCCGTTCAAGCTGATCTTTCCCGATGCCGACATTCCCGTCGTCCAGCTATCCATGAAAACGGGCCTGGATCCGGCGGCCCACCTGGCCGCGGGCCGCGCGCTCGCGCCGCTGCGCGACGAAGGCGTGCTGATCGTGGGCAGCGGCATGAGCTTCCACAACATGCGAGGCTTCGCGCCGGCGTTCAAGCCGGCCTCGCTGCGCTTCGACGACTGGCTGGCCGAGACCGTGGCGCTGCCGCGCGAGGCGCGCGAACAGGCGCTGGCGAACTGGACGTCGGCGCCCGACGCGCGCGTCTCGCAGCCCCGGCCCGACCACCTGTTGCCGTTGATGGTAGCGGCGGGTGCCGCCGGCGACGATCCCGGCAGCCGCATTTTCCAGGATGAAGTCATGAACGTAGTCGTCTCCGCCACCCGTTTTGGGTAGGGAAGCCACCCCCGGCGCCCTGGGTCGGACACAGCCTTTTTTCACCCGCGTGCCACTCTTGAAGGAAAACAGCAAATGCAGACCTCGACCAACGACACCCTGGCCATCTGGGCCCCGCGCGCGCAAGCCGTCATGCGCATCGTCATCGCCTATGTGTTCCTGCAGCACGGCACGGCCAAGTTCTTCGACATTCCCTCGCTGGGCATGCAAGGCATCCAGCTGTTCTCGCTGATGGGCCTGGCGGGCGTGCTGGAGATCGGTGGCGGACTGCTGATGATCCTGGGGTTGTTCACCCGGCCGGTGGCCTTCATCCTGTGCGGCTTCACGGCCGTGGCCTATTTCATGGCGCATGCGCCCAAGGCCTTCCTGAGCCCGCTGCAGAACGGCGGCGAACCGGCCGTGCTGTACTGCTTCGTGTTCCTGTTCTTCGCCGTGGCGGGCGCGGGCGCCTTCAGCATCGACGCGTCGCGCGGCAAGGCCTGAGGACTTGGACACGCTGGTCAGCATGAAGGTGTTCCGCCTCGTGGTCGAGGCGGGCAGCTTCGCGCGGGCGGCCGGGCAGTTGGGCATCTCGCCGGCCATGGCCAGCAAGCACCTGGCCCACCTGGAACGCAGCCTGGGCGCCCGCCTGCTCAATCGCACCAGCCGGCACGTCAGCCCGACCGAGGCGGGGCAGGTCTATTTCGAGCAGTGCTGCGAGGCGCTGGACCTGCTGGACAACGCCGAGGCCACCCTGCAGGACAGCCATGCCGAGCCGCGCGGCCAGTTGAAGGTCACCGCGCCGGTCTGGTGCGCCAACGGCCGCTTCGCCGGCATGCTGGCGTGCTACCGCGAGCGCTACCCGCGCGTGGCCATCGACCTGCGCCTGAGCAACTACAAGGTGGACCTGGCCGAGGAGGGTTTCGATCTGGCCCTGCGCGCCACCGCGGCCCAGAACGCGCCGTCGCTGATCGTGCGGCCGCTGTGCGAGGTCCGCTTCGTGCTGACGGCCTCGCGCGATTACGTGGACCGGCACGGCCCCTTCGAGTCGCCGGCCCAACTGGCCGACCATCCGGCCGTCCTGCCCGCCTACGTCAAGCGGCCCGAGGAAATCCCGCTGCAGGGACCCGCGGGGCCCGCGACGCTGCGCCTGCCCACGGCCCTGAAGACGGATGATTCCTCCCTGGCGCGCCACAGCCTGCTGGCGGGCATCGGTCCCGGCTACCTGCCGGAATGGCTGATCGCCGACGACCTGGCCAGCGGCGCGCTGGTGCGCCTGCTGCCGCAGTACCGGCCGCCGGCCGTGACCCTGTACGCCGCCTACACCAGCCGCAAGTTCATGGCGCCCAAGGTGCGGACCTTCATCGACTTCTTCAGCGAGGCCTTCGGCTAGCCTCCGGACGCACCACGGCCATCCATAGGCGTATCGTTGCCATCATTGCATCCCGGAAACTTGCCTTGAACACACCTGCTCCTGCCCGCCGCCCCGGCGGCGGCCTGGCCACCCTCCGCACCCTGCTTCCCTATCTGTGGCCGGCCCATGCCCCCCGGCTGCGCCTGCGCATCGTGGCCGCCATGGCGCTGCTGATAGCCGCCAAGGTCGCCAACGTCTACGTCCCCATCTTCTACAAGTCGGCGGTGGACGCCCTAGGCGGCACGGCGGCCGCCGTGCTGGCCATCCCGGTGGGGATGATCCTGGCCTACGGCGGCGCCCGCGTCCTGTCGCTGGTGTTCTCCGAGCTGCGCGACGCGGTGTTCGCCCGCGTGGCGCAGAACGCCATCCGCGTCGTCGGCCTGCAGGTGTTCCGCCACCTGCACGGGCTGGCGCTGCGCTTCCACCTGGCCCGCCAGACCGGCGGGCTGACGCGTTCCATCGAACGCGGCACACGGGCGATCAGCACGCTGCTGTCCTACATGCTGTTCAACGTGCTGCCCACGCTGTTCGAGATCGGGCTGGTCACCGCCATCCTGTGGCACATGTTCGACGCCTGGTTCGCGCTGGCGACCCTGGCCACGGTGGTGCTGTACATCGCCTACACGCTGCTCGTCACGGAATGGCGCACGAAGTTCCGGCGCCAGATGAACGAGACCGACTCCGAGGCCAACACCAAGGCCATCGACAGCCTGCTCAACTACGAAACCGTGAAGTACTTCGGCAACGAGGAGCACGAGGCGCGGCGCTACGACCACGCACTGGAGCGCTACGAGCGCGCGGCGGTCAAGAGCCAGGTCAGCCTGTCGCTGCTGAACATCGGCCAGGCCGCCATCATCTCGGTCGGCCTGACCGTGGTGATGTGGATGGCGGCGCGCGGCATCGTCGCCGGACACCTGAGCATCGGCGATTTCGTGTTGGTCAACGCCTACCTGCTACAGCTCTACCAGCCGCTGAATTTCTTCGGCTTCGTCTACCGCGAGATCAAGCAGTCGCTGATCGACATGGATCGCATGTTCGACCTGCTGTCGGAAGACCGCGAGATCGCCGACGAACCCGGCGCGCCCGACCTGCACGTGGACGGCGCCACCGTCGAATTCCGCCACGTGGTGTTCGGCTACGATCCGAGGCGCCTGATCCTGAAGGACGTCAGCTTCACCGTGCCCGCGGGCAGGACCGTGGCCGTGGTCGGCTCCTCGGGCGCGGGCAAATCCACCCTCAGCCGCCTGCTGTTCCGCTTCTACGACGTCAGCGGCGGGGCGATCCTGATCGATGGCCAGGACATCCGCAAGATCAGCCAGTCCAGCCTGCGCGCGGCCATCGGCATCGTGCCGCAGGACACCGTGCTGTTCAACGACACCATCTACTACAACATCGCCTATGGACGCCCGGGCGCGACCCAGGCCGAGATCGAGGAAGCGGCGCGCCTGGCCCACATCCACGACTTCATCCTCGCCATGCCCGACGGCTACCAGACCGTGGTGGGCGAACGCGGACTGAAACTTTCGGGCGGCGAGAAACAGCGCGTGGCCATTGCCCGGACCATTCTGAAGCGGCCGGCGGTGCTGGTATTCGACGAGGCCACCAGCGCGCTGGACACGCACACCGAACGCGAGATCCAGGGCAACCTGCGCGAGGTCAGCCGCGGGCGCACCACGCTGACCATCGCCCATCGCCTGTCCACCGTCATCGACGCCGACGAGATCATCGTGCTGGACGGTGGCAGGGTGGTGGAACGAGGCCGCCACCACCAGTTGCTGACCCTGGACGGCGCCTATGCCGCCATGTGGCGGCGGCAACAGGAGAGTACGGCCGGGGGCGACGAGCTCGAGCCCTATCAGGCCGCCGGGCAAATCTCGTAACGCGCGCGCCCGGTCAGGCGGCGCCGGCGTCCTGCAGCGTGGCCCGCAGCGCCGCCACCAGGGCCTCGGTGTCGCGCGCGGCGAGCCGCGCCTTGTCGAACAGGTTGCTGCCCATGCCGACGATGTCGGCGCCCGCGCGGAAATAGGCCGCCATGTTGTCGCGCGTCACGCCCCCGGTCGGGCAGAAGGACGTGTCTGGAAAGACCGCCTTCACCGCGGCCAGGTGGCCCGGACCGCCGGTATCGGCGGGAAATATCTTCACCACGTCGGCGCCGGCCGCCTTGGCCGCGATGATCTCGGTGGGCGTGAACGCGCCCAGCATGCTCAGGGCGCCCGCCGCGCCCGCCAGTTCCACCAGCGCCGGCACGACTCCCGGCGCGACCAGGAAATCGGCGCCCGCCTCCAGGGCCGACCGGGCCTGCCCGGCATCCAGCACGGTGCCCACGCCGATCAGCACATCCGTCTGGCCGGCCCGTTCGGCCTGCGCGCGCAGCGACCGCAGGACATCCAGCACGCCGGGAATGGTCCACGTCAGTTCGATGCCCCGGCAGCCGGCGCGCAGTGCCACCTGCGCGGCGTAGAGGGCGGTTTCGGCATCCTGGTAGCGCAATACGGGGATCAGGCGCGCGGCCCGCAGCACGGCCCAGCGATGCTGGGGGATGGAATCGGCCATGTTCGTCGTCCGGGAAGAGTCCGACCACAGGCTAGCATGGCGCGCGGCGCACGCCTGTAAGAGGCGGCAACGCCCGCCGTCAGTGCGTGGACGGCGCGGCGGCGGCGGGGCCGCGCGGCCGCATGGTCCACGCCGCCACGGACGCCAGCGCGGCCACCGCTCCGCCGATCGACACGCCGTGCCAGCCGGCATGCGCATAGAGCCAGGCCGATGCCAGCGAACCCAGCGAACCGCCGATGAAATAGCTCGTCATGTAGGCCGCGGTCAGGCGGCCCCGCGCCTCGGGGCGGATGCGGTAAATGGCGTTCTGGTTGCTGATGTGCGCCGCCTGGGCGCCCAGGTCCATCAGGATCACGCCAAGCAGCAGCAGCGCCACGGAATACTGGCCGAACGCGATCGGCAGCCACGACACCAGCAGCACCGCCAAGCCGAAGCGCGTGGCCGTCTCGCCCTTGCCGCGGTCGGCCAGCCGGCCCACCCGCGCGGCGGCCAGCGCGCCGGCCGCGCCCGCCAGGCCGAACAGGCCGATGGTGAAGGTGGAATAGCCGAACGGCGGCGCCGACAGCAGAAATGCCAGCGAAGTCCAGAACATCGCGAAGCTGGCGAAGGTCAGGGCGCCCAGCACGGCGCGGGTACGCAGCACCGGCTCCTGGGCGAACAGCGCGGCGATCGACGCGATCAGCCGGGGATACGCCATGCCGGCGGCCTGCGCCGGATGGTGCGGCAGCGACCGGCGCAGGATGAAAGCCAGCGCCGCCATCAGTATGGCGGCGATCCCGTAGACCAGGCGCCAGTTGCCCAGCGCCGCGACCAGGCCCGCGAAGGTGCGCGCCAGCAGGATGCCCAGCAGCAGGCCGCTCATCAGCGTGCCGACGACCTTGCCGCGCTCGTTCGGCGCGGCCAGCGTGGCGCCGAAGGGCACGAGCACCTGGGCGACCACCGAGAACAGCCCGGCCACCGTCGTGCCGGCCAGCAACACCGGCAGGTTGCCCGCCAGCGCGCTGGCGCACAGCCCGCCGGCGGCCAGCAGCGTCATCACGAAGATCAGGTTGCGCCGGTCGAGCAGGTCGCCCAGCGGGACCAGCAGGAACAGGCCCACGGCATAGCTGACCTGGGCCGCCGTCACGATGGAGCCGGCCTCGGGCACCGACAGGCCGAGGTCGTCGGCAATGACGTGCAGCAGGGGCTGGGCGTAGTAGTTGGCCGCCACGGTCAGGCCGGTGGCGATGGACATCAGCCAGACCAGGCCGGGACTCAGGGAAGGGGGTGCAGCGTGTGTCGTCATGACAGCATTATTCCGTACGATGCATTGATGAATCCAATGCATAATTCTCATCTCTTCCATCTTATTTCAAGATAGATTGCCGCCTGCCGGCGGCAAGCACCGGCCATGAACCTGCGACAGATCGAATACGCGATAGCCGTGGCCGAGGAAGCCAGCTTCACCCGCGCCGCGCGGCGCTGCCATACGGTGCAGTCCGCGCTCAGTCACCAGGTCGCCAAGCTGGAAGAAGAGCTCGGTGCGAGCCTGTTCGAGCGGACCTCGCGCAGCGTGCGCCTGACGCCCGCGGGCGAAGCCTTCCTTGCCGCCGCGCGCCGGGCGGTGGCAGCAACCGGCCGCATCGCCGCGGAAGTGGCGGCCGCGCAGGGCCGGGTCCAGGGCGTCCTGTCGGTGGGGACCATCTCCACGCTGACCAGCGTCGATCTCGTCGACGTCCTGGCCCGCTTCCATGCGCTCCACCCGCAGGTGGACATCCGCCTGAACGTCGGCATGAGCGAAACGCTGATCGCCAATATCCGCGAGCGTCGCGCCGACGTCGGCTTCGTCGGCCTTTGGCCGGAAGCGCCGCTGCCCGCGCTGCCTCACCGCCTGCTGGCGGATGAGAAACTGGTGGCCCTGCTGCCGCCGGACCACGCCTGCGCCAGGCGCCGTTCGCTGTCGCTGGCCGAACTGGCACGTTTTCCGCTGGTAGACTTCCACGCAGGCAGCGGGGCGCGCAGGCAGACCGACGACGCCTTCGGCGCCGCGCGCATCGAACGGCACGTGCACTTCGAGGTCGACCATATCGACCTGCTGCGCCGGATCGTGGGCAAGGGGCTGGCCGTGGGGCTGGTGCCCAGTTCGCTCGCCGCCATGGCCGACGGCCTGCGCGCGGTGGCCATCACCGACGCCCCGCGCCGCAGGGTCTACGCCGTCTGGTCGGCCACCCCCAGCCCGGCCGCCGCCGCGTTCCTGGCCCTGCTCGAGCAATTCCTACCCAACCATTCCCGAACCGACCATGCAAGAACTCGATAGCTCCCCATCCCTGGAAACCGTCATCGTCCACGTGACCGGCAGGGTCCAGGGCGTGGGCTACCGCCTGGCCACGGTCCGACGCGCCCACATGGTGGGCGTGGGCGGCTGGGTCCGCAACAACGACGACGGCTCGGTCGAAGCGCTGGTGCAGGGCACCCCCGACCAGGTCGACCAGATGCTCGAATGGATGCGCCAGGGTCCGCCGCAGGCGCGCGTGGACGATCTCGCGAGCGAACGCCGGTTCATCGACCGCCGGTTCGCCCGCTTCGAGCAGCAGTGATCAGCCCAGCTTGACGTTCACGTTCTTGGTGTAGGTGAACTCCAGCAGTTCGGCGAAGCATTCCTCGCGGCCGATGCCCGATTGCTTGACGCCGCCGAACGGCGCGCCCAGGAAGTGCTGGCTGGTGTTGTTGATCCACACGTAGCCCGTCGTCATGCGCCGGGCGGCCCGGTGCGCCGTGTCCAGGTCGCGGGTCCAGATCGACCCGGTCAGCCCGAAATCCACGTCGTTCACCTGCTCGAACAGCGCATCCTCGTCGCGCCACTTGAACACCGACAGGATGGGGCCGAAGACTTCCTCGCGCGCCAGCCGCATGTGCGGCTGCACGTCGGCGAACACCGTCGGCTCGAAGAAGAACCCCTGCGCCAGCGCCGGATCGGCGGGCCGCTTGCCGCCGCTCACCAGCCGCGCCCCTTCGGCCAGGGCGGACGCGACGAAGCCCTCGACCTTCTGCAATTGCGCCTGGCTGACCAGCGCCCCCATGGTGGTGGCCGGATCGATGGGAATGCCCGGCTTGTGGCGCTCGGGCAGCAGGCGGGCCACGGCCTCGAGCACGCGGTCGTGGATGGACTCGTGCAGGAAGGCGCGGCTGGTGGAACCGCAGCTCTGGCCCGACCAGGTGAAGTTCATGCCGCCGATGATGCCCTGCACCAGCTTGTCCAGATCGGCATCCGGGTAGGCGATCAGCGCGTTCTTGCCGCCCAGCTCCAGCAGCACCGGCTTCAGGTCGCGCGCCGCCGTCTCCATGACCGCCTTACCGGTCGGCACGCCGCCGATCAGCGTGACCTTGCGCACCAGCGGATGCCGCGACATGGCGTCGCCGCACTCGCGGCCGCCGCACAGGAAGTTCACCACGCCGGGCGGAAAGATGTCCCCCACCAGCTCGGCCAGCCGGATGATGGACAGCGGCGCCTGGTCGGGCGCCTTGACCACCACCGTGTTGCCCGCGGCCAGCGGCGCGGCGATGCGCAGCGCCGCGAACATCAGCGGATGGTTGTAGGCGACGATGCGCGCGATCACGCCCATGGGTTCGCGCACGGTGTAGTTCAGGTTGCCGTCGCCCATGGGTATCGTCTCGCCCTTGACTTCGGCGGCCAGGCCGGCGAAGTACTCCAGCCCGTCGGCGGCGAAGCCGGCATCGTTCAGCAGGGCGGAGACGGGATTCCCGTTGTTCAGCGAATCGAGCTGCGCCAGCGGCAGCGCATGTTCGCGCAGGACGGCGGCGGCGCGGCGCAGGTAGTCGGCCCGGCGGGCCGGCGGCAGGCTGGCCCAGGCCGGAAAGGCGGCCTGCGCGGCGCGCACGGCGGCGTCCACGTCGTCCGCGCCGGCCACCGGGGCCTGGGTGATGGCTTCGTCGTAGGCGGGGTTGATGGTGTCGGCATACAGGCCGGCGGCCGGTTCATGCCAGGCGCCGCCGTAGTACAGGCTGCGCCGGGTGGGAAGGATGCCCGGGGGGATCTCATGAGCACGCATGGAAGACTCTCTTGGAAAATGCGGAAGCTAGTGGTTGGAACGGGTCAGGCCCGCGGTCATGGCGGGGTTGTAGCCGGGCTGGACGATGGCATCGACGACCACGATGCCGCCCTGCCTGACCGCCGCGACGGCCTCGGCCAGGACGCGCGCCAGTTCGTCCGCGCGGCGGACGGGACCGATGCCGGTCAGTCCCTGCGCCCGGGCGATCGCCGCCAGGTCCGGGGCGGGTTCGTCAATGCGCTGGCCGACCCAGCGGTTCTCGACCGGCCGCCCACGCTGGCGCGCCACGCGCTCCTGGTGGATCTCGTCGTTGAAGAACGAGTGGTTGTTGCAGACGATCATCAGCATGGGGATGCCGGCATGGGCGGCCGTCCACAGCGCGTTGACGCCCATCATGTAGTCGCCGTCGCCGATCAGCGCCACCGGCAGGCGGTCGCCGCCCTTGAGCGCCAGCGCCGATCCGATCGCCATGCCGGGACCCGAGCCCACGCCGCCGCCGCCGTCGTAGCCGACGAAATCCAGCGGATGCCGGAAGTCCCAGAACTCGCCGCTCCAACTGAGCGGCAGCCGCGTCAGGCACGTCGGCGCATCGCCCAGCACCTTGCGCAGCACGGCGGCCACCGTGGGCACGGTCATGGGCGCGGCCGGGTCCCCGGGTATCGCCGGACCCGGCACCGGCGCCTTCGGCGGCGCCGGCCCGCGGCGCGGCGCCACGTGTTCGTTCAGCAGCGCGACCGCGGGCTCGGGCTCGGACAGCAGGAAGAGATCGACCGGCGGCAGGCCCTGGTGGTCCATGCTCCAGCCGTTGTGGCTGTAGTGGTCCACCGACACCTGGATGACGCGGCTGCCCACCGGATCGGCGCCCCAGGCCTGCTTGAGCGTGCCGGCCAGGTCCAGCCAGTCCAGGCTCAGCACCACGTCGGCCTCGCGCAGCACCTTCTGCGCCTCGGGATGCAGGAACATGCCGCTGGGCGCGGCATGCAGCGGATGATCGGTGGGGAAGGCGGCGCCCACCTTCAGGTCGGTCAGCACCTGCGCCCGCAGGGTCTCGGCCAGGCGCACGCGCGCCGCCCATCCTTCCTCGGACCGCGACACCCGCCCGGCCAGGATGACGGGACGCTTCGCCTGCGACAGCCAGGCCGCCGCCTGCCGTACCTGCTCGTCCGCGGGACGGGCCGGCGGCGGCGGCAGGTAGCGGGCGGGATCGGGCAGCGGGATGTCCTCGTCGCAGCGCGCCTCCTGCACCGCCGCATCCAGGCAGACATAGACCGGGCCATGCGGCGCCGTGGTCGCGATCTGGCGGGCGCGCAGCAGGGCTTCCAGCGCGGCGGGCACCGACGCGGGCTGGGCATCCCACTTGACGAAGTGCCGCACCAGCGCGCCCTGGTCCTGCGCGGTGTGGATCCAGTCTATCCATGGCCGCCGCTTGGCCGCGTCCACCGGCCCCGTCGCGCCCAGGACGATCACCGGCGCGCGGTCCACCCAGGCATCGTAGATGGCCATGGATCCGTGCATCAGGCCGACGTTCGCATGCAGCGCCGCGCCCAGCGGCTTGCCGGTGACCTTGGCATAGCCGTGCGCGATGGCGACCGCGTGCTCTTCGTGCAGCACGACGATCATCTGCGGCTGGCGGTTGCCCAGGTGGTTGACCAAGCTGTCGTGCAGGCCGCGATAGCTCGACCCCGGATTCAGGATCAGATATGGAATGTCCAGTTCGCGCAGCAGGTCGGCGATCCTGTCGCTTCCCCATGCCACGCCGTCGTGTTCCCACGGCTGCGGTTCATCGCGTCGCACCAGCGATTCGGTCGAGGACTTCATGGTGTTTCCTGTGTATGAAGAATGAGGCGAAAAGAGGATTCAATCGACGCGGATGTTGGCGCGCTTGATGACCTCGGCCCAGCGCTTGCGGTCGTCGCGCATCATCCGGTCCAGCTCGGCCGGCGTGCTGGTGGCGGCCTGTATGCCCTGCTCGGCCAGCTTGGCCTGCACCGCCGGCATCTTCAGCGCGCGGTTCAGCTCGGTGTTCAGCTTCTGCACGATCTCGGGCGGCGTGCCGGCGGGCGCGATCAACCCGATCCAGATGTCGCTCGCGAAGTCCGGCACCTTCTCGGCGATGGCGGGCACCTCGGGCAGCGCCTGGAGCCGCTGCGCGCCCGTCACGCCCAGCGCCTTGAGCCGGCCGTTCTGGATATAGGGCAGCGCCGAATTGATGGGGCAGAACATGACGTCCACCGTACCCGCCAGCACGTCCACCAGGGCCGGGTTCGAGCCTTTGTAGGGAACGTGGGTCATCTGGGTGGAAGTCAACGACTGGAAAATCTCGGCCGACATATGCTGCGGGCTGCCCGAACCGGCCGACGCATAGGTCAGCCTGCCCGGCTGGGCCTTGGCCATGGCCACCAGTTCGTCGATGGAGCCGGCCTTCGACGAACTGGGCACGACCAGCGTCATCGGCAGCGTGGCCATCAAGCCGATTCCCATCAGGTCCTTCTGCACGTCGAAGGGCAGTTTGGGATACAGCGCGGGATTGACCGCCACGGTCTGGTTGGGCGCGATCCCCAGCGTATAGCCGTCGGGCCTGGCCTTGGCCACCTGGTCGGTGCCGATATTGCCGGCGGCGCCAGGCTTGTTCTCCACCACGAAAGGCTGGCCCAGCGTCTTGGACATTTCCTCGCCCAGCACGCGCGCCAGCACGTCGTTCGACCCGCCCGGCGGCAAGGGCACGATGATGCGTATGGGCTTGTTGGGATAGTCCTGGGCGGACGCGGCCGGAATGGCGCAACAACCGATGAGCGCCGCGGCGAACGCCGCGCGGCAGGGGTGCTTCATCATGTCTCCTCGCTATGGGCCCGCATCGCTCGACGCGGCAGGCGTCACGCGGCGGGCCGGTTCGTTGGCGGGGCCATGATAGGGACTCGCATCAGGGCGTTCAATCTTGAATATTGAATCAATTCACTCAACCTTGAATGCCGATTCAATGCTTGAACACGAAGCGATGGGTGCGTGCCGGCGCGGACGGCGGCGGCGGTCGTCACGGGCTGAGACGGAACGGGAGGGAAATGAAAGAAGGCGGCCGGCGAGCCGGCCTGGAGGAAGGAACGAAGCCGCCGCGGCCGGAAACGGCCGCGGCGGCTTCGGGACTCAACGTCCCTTGAACACCGGGGCGCGCTTCTCGATGAAGGCGCGCATGCCTTCCTTCTGGTCCTGGCTGTCGAACAGCCGCTCGAAAGCGCGTCGCTCGATGGCCAGCCCGGCTTCCAGGCTGGCGTCCGCGCCCAGCCGCACGGCGTCGCGGATGGCGCGCACCGCCAGCGGCGGCATGGCGCAGATCTGGCCCGCGACGGCCACGGCACGCTCGAGCGCGGTCCCGTCGGGCACCAGTTCGCTGACCATGTTGGAATGATAGGCCGTCCTGGCCGGGATGCGATCGCCCGTCAGCGACCACAGCAGCGTCTTGTACTTGCCCGCCGAGCGCAGCAGCCGCTGCGTGCCGCCGCCGCCCGGAATGATGCCCACCTTGATCTCGGGCTGGCCGAAGCTCGCGCCCTCGGCCGCGATGATGATGTCGCAGGCCAGCGCCAGCTCGCATCCGCCGCCCAGCGCGAAGCCCTCGACCGCGGCGATGACCGGCTTGCCCAGCCCGCGCAGCACGTGGAACACCTGGTCGCCGCCCTGCAGGGCGTGGTCCGTGGGCTGCATGGTGGACATCTCGACGATGTCCGAACCCGCGACGAAATAGCCGCCGGCGCCGGTCAGCACGATGCAGCCGATGGCCGGATCCTGTTCGAACTCACGCAGGCAGCGCACCAGCGTGGCCTTGACCTCGGCATTGAGGGCGTTCTTGCGCTCGGGGCGGTCGATGATGATGACACCGACGCTGTCGTGACGCTCTTGGCGCACCGGCGCCTTGTTCTGTTGGACTTGACTGTCAGACATGGGAAATCCAGTGGAGTGGGGGACCATCGCGGACCAGGAGCTTCGAGAATACACAAAAATGGCGGCGCGCCCTCAGCCTCCCCGCAGGCGCGCCGTCTCTTCGGGCGACCGGCCCGCATCGAGCACGTGCATGAGCCGGTAGACGCGATGCTCCGGCACGCCCCACGAACCGCCCATGCCCCCCAGCGCGGCGCCGATGGCATCGTGCTGCCGGTCCAGCCAATGCTCTTCCTGGGCCTCGATCAGCACCACCAGGGCGCTTGCGCTGTCGCTCGGCGCCGCCGCCTGCAAGCCCGGTACCGGCGGCGCCCGGTCGTCGATCAGGCCGACATGCACGCCGACGATGCCGTCCAGCCTGCCCAGGCTATCGGCCAGGGCCCGGACCGCCGGGCCCGCCGGCGCCTCGCCGTGGGCACCTCGCAGGAGGGTCGCCTGCATCGCGGCGCCCATCCCGTCTCCCTGGCTGGCCAGCGTACGGCAGGGCGCCCGCAGGAAGCGGCCGAACGACACGCGCATGCGCTGCGTCCAGGCCGTGGGGTGCATGATCAGATGCAGGTAGGCCGCGGAATACATGGCATCGATGGACGCCAGTTCGTACAGCGTGAAATAGGGCAGGCCGGCGTCCTGGCGATTCACATAGCGGCGGGCCCGGACGATGCCAGGCATGGTCAGGCGTTCCGGCACATGCTCCACCGAATGCCAGACGTTGTATTCGTCGTCGCGGGCGGGATCGAAGCCGTTGAACAGCGCCAGAAAAGCGGTGCCAGCCAATGCCATGGACATCTCGAAAGGAAGGGTCGGGGACGACTATGCGTGTTTCGCACAGGCCGCGCAACCTGCGCCGCCACCCGGCCGCCGTGCCTTTCCCGCACGCGACGATGCCGATGCGGCAACAGCCCCGGGGCCGGCCTGTGAACGGTCCCGCTCGGCTGGTACAGTGTCCGTGGATCCAACCGACATAGGCGCGCCATGAACCGACTGTCTTCCCTCGTCGTCGTGCTGGCCCTGGCGGCCATCGGCACCGGCCTTTACCTGTGGCTGCGGCCGCAGCCCGAGCCGCCGGCGTCCGTCGCGGAATCTCCGCCGGCGGTCACCGAGCCCGCCGAGCCGCCCGCGCCTCCTCCGCCCGAACCGGAGATCCAGCATCCCATCGAACCGGCCGCCACGGCCGGGGCGGCCGAGCCGCCGGCGCCGCCCGACATCACCGTGGCCTTGACCGGCCTCCTGGGCAGGGATGCGGTGCTGTCCTTCTTCAACCTGGACCACTTCATCCAGCGCGCGGTGGCCACGGTGGACAACCTTGCCCGCCCGCATGCGCCACCGAGGGTCTGGCCGGTCAATCCCGCGCAGGGCCGCTTCACGGTCGATGGCGCCGCGCCCGACGAACGGATCGCCGCCGCCAACTACAACCGCTACCGGCCCTTCGTGGCGGCCGTCACGGCCGTCGGCACCGACAAGGCGGCGGCGCTCTACAAGCAGCTCTATCCCCAGTTCCAGAAAGCCTACGAGGACCTCGGCTATCCGCGGGGCTACTTCAACGACCGGCTGGTGGCGGTGATCGACACGCTGCTCGCGACGCCGGAGCCGGCCGACCCACCGGCCGTGAACCTGCCCGAGGTGAAGGGCCCCAGGGAGCTCCAGCGTCCGTGGGTGCGCTACGAGTTCTCCGACCCCGCGCTGGAATCACTGACATCGGGCCAGAAAATCCTGCTGCGCATGGGCCCGGACAACTGGCGCGCGCTCAAGGCCAAGCTGGCGGACTTCCGGCGCCAGGTCACGCATTCGATGGCACGCTGACAAACGCTTTTCCACCGGAACGCGAAGGGCCGGGGCGGCCCGGAACCACCTGGGAGGGTGTCGCCCCGCCGCCGACATGGATTAAGTTTTTCTTAATACACACGAAAAATACATCGTTTGACGCGTTTGACTGCGGATTTCTAGACTTCTTCGTAAAGATTTTCTTGCGATAGCAGCCCGGTGACACGGGCCGCTTCCTTCCCCGCACCGAAGGAGTCTCACCATGCCCAGCACCCGACGCAGCATCCTGGCCCAGGCCGCGGGCCTCGCGCTCGCCACTTCGCTCCCCCGCTCCCCCCTGTTCGCCGCTCCCGCCTGGAAGGTGAGCGGCCCCATCCGCCTGATCGTTCCCTATCCCCCCGGCGGCGGCACCGACGTGGCGGCCCGGCTGCTGGCGGCGGGCATGAAGGACCGGCTCGGGCATCCGCTGATCGTCGAAAACCGCCCGGGGGCCAACGGGGTGATCGCCGCCAACATGGTCTACGAGGCCAAGCCCGACGGGCTGACCTGGCTGTTCGGCGTCTCGGACATCATCGCCACCACGCCCAACGTCAACCCGAAGATCGTCAAATTCGACACCACGCGCTACAGCGCGGTGGCGCCCGTGGGCCGCGGCGGATACGTCCTCGCCACGCTTGCCGAACGCGCCCGGCCCACGCTCCAGGAAGTGCTGGCGGAGATCCGGACCCCCGGCTCCCGGTTCACCTATGGACATTGGGGACCGGGCAGCATGTCGCAAATGGCGATGGAGCAGTTCAAGCTGGAAAACGGCATCCCGCAGTTGACGGCGATTCCCTTCGGCGGTTCGGCAGCGGTGCTCAACGCCGTGCTGGGCGGGCACATCGACTACGCCTTCATCACGCCCAATCTGGCCGCGCCCAACCGCGACAAGCTCAAGATGTACGCCGTCAGTTCGGCCGAGCGGATACCGCTGCTGCCGGACCTGCCCACGCTCAAGGAGCTGGGTTATCGCACCCACGCGGAAACACTCTACGGCGTGTTCGCGCCGCCCGGCACGCCCGAGGCGGCCATCCGGTTCTTCAACGACGAAATCCTGCGGGTCACCGGCGAAGAGTCCTTCATCAAGCGCCTGGTCGACCTGGGCTACGCCCCGATTCCGATGACGCCCCAGGAAATGGGCGACTACGTCCGGGCCGAGCTCAAGCAGTGGGGCGAGTTGGTCAGGCAGACCCACATCCAGGTCGACTGAGCTTCGAGAGAACCACACCCATGACCCATCATTTCGAAGGCCGCAGCGTCGTCGTCTCCGGCGCGTGCGGCGGACTCGGCCAGGCCCTGGCCCAGGCATTCGGCGAACGGGGCGCCCGCCTCGTGCTGCTCGACCGGGACGCCGCCGAACTGGACGCGCTGGCGGCACGCCTGGATCCCGGTGCCCGCACCGCGGTCTACGACCAGGCGGATCCGGCCTCCATCGCGCAAGCCATGTCGTCGGTCGGAACGATCGACGTTTTCATCAACAACGCCGCATACATGATCCGCAAGCCCCTCTTGGACATGGAGGACGGCGAAGTCCGCCACCTGATCGACGTGAACCTGACCGGCGCCATCCTGATGGCGATGGCGGCGGCCAGGGCCATGCGCGATCGCGGCGGCGTCATCGTCAACCTCGCGTCCCAGCTGGCGTTCACCAGCGAGCACGAACGCGCGGTCTACAGCGCCGCCAAGGCCGGCCTGGTGCAGTTCACGAAGAACGCGGCGCGCGAATGGATACGGCACGGCATCCGGGTCTGCGCGATCGCGCCGGGCGTCGTGCGGACCAACATGACGGACAACCTGAGCGACGAGGTCAGGCGGCGCCTGATGTCGCGCGTGCCGACCGGAGAGATGATCGGACCCGATGCCATCGCCCGGCTGGTGGCCCTTATCGCATCCGACGAGGCCTCGTCCTTCGTTGGCCAGACCCTCATCGCCGACAACGGCTATCTGCTCCAATAGGTGCCCCGCATGACCTTCGACACCAAGAACGACCGCTACCGCTTCTCGTCCATCGCTTCCCGCCCCGCCTATGCCTGGCCGAACGGCAGCCGCCTGGCCGTCTACATCGCGCTGAACGTCGAGGCCTTCGAATATGGCCGCAACCCTGGCCCGGACTTCACGACCATGCCGGCGGCGCCGTTCCACCGCGGCTACGCGTATCGGGACTATGGCAACCGGGTCGGCATCGTCCGCATTCACGATGCGTTCGCCGAACAGGAGCGGCCCCTGGCGATCCTGGCCAATCTCTCGGTCTACGACGCCTGCCCGGAAATCCTGGTCCCGTTCCGCCGGCGGGGCGACGAGTTCGTCGGCCACGGCCGCACCAATTCGGAACGCCAGCTCGACATGCCGGAGGACCAGGAGCGGGCAATGCTGCTGGCGGTCCGGGCCCGCATGGAGCGGGAGGAAGGCACGCCGCCTTCCGGCTGGCTGGGTCCGTTCATCTCGCAAAGCCCCCGCACGCCCGAACTGCTCGTCGAGACCGGCTATCGCTACATGCTCGACTGGTGGTTCGACGACCAGCCGCAATACTTCAGGACCGATCGCGGTCCCATCCTTGCGGTGCCCTACCCGTCGATGGAAATGAACGACATCCCCGCGCTGATCAACCGCGGACTGTCCGACGCGGATTTCGAAGCCATGCTGATTTCCGGCTTCGACCAGATGCTGGCCGAGTCGCGCCGGCGCCCGCTGGTGTACGCGGTCTCCATCCACACGTTCCTGATGGGCCAGCCGCACCGGACAGGCATCCTCACGCGCCTGCTGCGGCACATCCGGCGCCACGCGGACGACGTCTGGTTCACCACGCCCGGCCGCATCGCCGACCATGTCCTTTCCCTGCAGCAAGCCTAGCAAAACGGAACCCGCCATGCCCACGACCTCTTCGCGACCGCCCATCGCCTCGCCCGTCCCGCCGCTCAGCGACCTCGACCGGATCCGCGCCTTCATGCGCGGCCAGGGTGTCGACCTGCTGCTCGGCAAGGAAGACAGCGCGCTGTACTACCTGTCGGGCCACCATTCGGACTCGACGCTGTGCCACTTCTACGACGACTGGGCCTGCGCGCTGGTACCGGCCGGCGCGGACGCGCCGCCGGCGCTGCTGATCCAGGAATACGACCTGGCCTACCAGGCCACGCGTCCCACCTGGCTGCCCGAGCTGCGCGTGTATGGCTCTCCCTGGTCCAGCGCCGGCACGCTGCTGCAGGACATCGAGGCCGGACACGGCATCGAGACCGAGCTGCGGCAACCGATACGCGACCTGCTGGCCAGGACCGCCGACCACCGGACCGACGAACTGACCGATGCGATCCGCGCCTACGTGGAAGAACATTTCGGCAACCGGACGATCACGCTGGCCTGCGACGATCTGCGTTTTCACCAGACGCTTCGGCAGGCCCTGGGAGAACGCGTCCGGCTCGTGGATGCCCGGCCGCTGCTGCGGCGGATCCGGGCGGTCAAGACCCCGGCCGAGCTCCAGTTGCTGACCCGCACCGCGCAGATCAATGCGGCGGCCCTGCGCAGCGCCGCCCGGTCCGTGCGGGCCGAGGCACCGTGGGAAGACATGGTCCAGGCCTATCGCCGGACGTTGGCCGAACACGCGGCCAAGCCCCGGGGCGAGCGCGGCATGCTGTTCAACAGCGGCCCCGATGGAAGCTTCGTGCTTGACCACGACTACGTCGAGCGCAAGCGCTTCGCGCCGGGCGACACCGTCGTGATGGATGCCATCTGCGAATACCGCCTCTATCTGGGCGACATGGCCCGCACGGCCGTGATCGGCGAGGCCTCGCCCTCCCAGAAGCATTTGTTCAAGGCGGTGCGCACGGCGCTGGAAGAAGGCGAGCTTGCCATGAAGGCGGGCGCGCGCACCGGCGCAATCGCGGATATCGCCGCGGACGCGATACGCCGCCACGGCCTGCGCCCCGAACTGACGACGCTGACGCTGCACCCGATCGGACTGGACATCTTCGACTACGCCGAGCCCGGCCACATCCGCGACGGATGGACGCTGGAGAACGATTCCGTGGTCAATTTCGAGGTCTTCTATCGCGATTCGGAATACGGCGGCGTCCACCTGGAAGACTCGGTACTGATCGGCGCCGCCGGCGCGCGCGCCCTGGTCCCCGAACCGCGGGACCTGATGGAGCTTTGACGACCGGACGCCGTCAGGAACGGGCTCGCGGGGCCTCTTCGTAGCGGGCCACGACGCGCTTGAGATTGAGGCAGAGTTGCTCGGCCACGTCGGGAAGTCCGCAATGGGGATTGCGCACGAGGTAATAGCCGGCATCGCCGGCGGCATCGTCCGCCGCCGGCGGACCGAGCGGACAGACCAGGGCACCGGAAGCCAGTTCGCGCTTGACCAGGGCGCCCCGGGCCAGGGCGACGCCCAGGCCGGCCAGCGCCGCTTCGACGACCAGGTTCGGATTGGAGAAACGCGAACCCGATTTCACGTCGACGCCGGCCACGTTCCTCGCCGCGAACCAGTCGGCCCACGATGGCACCGCGGAGTCGTTGACCTCGGCGACTTCGTGGATCAGATGATGGTGGCGCAGGTCCTCCGGGCGGGCGACCGGCTGCGCGGCAAGCAGGCGGGGATGGCAGACCGGCACCTCGAACGTGGGCACGAGCAGTTCGCTGCCCTGGCCGAAGAATCGTCCGCTGCCATGGATGACGGCGAGATCGATATTGGTGTCGTCCAGGTGGAAGGGCACGAGCGAGGTCGACACCCAGAAGTCGCAACGATCGGTATCCGCTGTCAATTCATGGAAGTGCGGAATCAGCCAGCGCACGGCGAACGAAGGCGGCACGGAAAGCCTGAAACTGCGCCGCAGCCGCTGCCCCTCGGCGAGGTTCATCGCGTTGAGCAGATGGTCGAAGCTTTTGCGCAATTCGGGCAGGCACGCCCGCCCGGCATCGGTCAGCACGAACTTGCGGTTCTGGCGCTTGAACAGGACCTGGCCGGCGTAGTTCTCGAGCAGCCGGATCTGCTGGCTGACGGCCGCGGCGGTCACATTCAGCTCTTCCGCGGCACGAGTACAGGAACCGTGGCGGGCCACGCTTTCGAAGGCACGCAGGGAAATCAGGGAGGGAATGCGACGCAGCAGAGTGAACTTATCGTTATTGCCTTCGGGCTCTTGATCGCTTTGCATGAACGGCGTGCCGGGAGCGGGCATGAAAGGCGGTCAATATAAGTCAGGGCCCATGCCCTGTAAATTCTTTCGGCCAGCCGGCCGCGAACAGGATCATGCCATGCAAGACTGGAACGAACTTTTTTCCCAGGAAGAACTGGACATCTACGACACCGCGGGCTTCGGCCGCAAGAGCGGCATCGGCAGACGTCCCGCGCTACTGGTGATCGACATTCAATACCGCACCGTCGGGACCCGGCGCCTGCCGATACGCGAAGCCCAGCGCGAATTCCCGACCGCATGCGGCGAACGCGGCTGGGAAGCCATCGACGCCCTCCAGCCGGTCATGCGCCTGTTCCGCGCACGCGGCTGGCCGGTCATCTATGCATACGTCGCCCCCAAGGCGAAGACCGACGGCGGCCGGCTGGCGCAGAAGGTGCCCGCCATCATGGACATTCCGCCGGCCGGCTACGAGTTCGTCGCCGAACTCGCCCCCGGGCCCTCGGACATCCTGATACCGAAGAAGCATCCGAGCGCCTTCTTCGGCACCGCGCTCACCAGCCACCTGATCGACCTGGGCGTGGACACGCTGGTGGTCGGGGGATGCACCACCAGCGGCTGCGTCCGTGCGAGCGTGGTGGATGCTTTCTCACTGAATTTCCGGGTCGTCGTTCCCGCCGAATGCGTCTACGACCGGACCCCGACGCCGCACCGGGCCAATCTTTTCGACATGGCCCAGAAATATGCCGACGTCATGCCGACGGAACAGGCCATCGCGGCGTTGAAGGCGCTGCCCGAGCCCGCGTAGAACGCCGGCGCAGACACGGAGGAAGGCGGGACATTACCGGCCGCTCGGTTTGCATTTGCATTTTCATTGGTGCAAACCCCAGGTCTTTTCCAGGGCGGCGCCATGCGCGGCGCGCCCCTCCGGCCGCAACAAGTCGACACATCTGCGCGCCCCCTTCCGCCACGGCCCGGATAGGGTAATGGTGGCCCGCTCTTCCCATGGAAGCCGGTCGGTCCAACGCCCCCACACAGGAAACGAACATGGCATCACTCAAACTCCAGGTGAACGGCGGAGAACGTTCCGTCGAAGCCGACAAGGACACCCCTCTGCTCTACATCCTGCGCAACGACCTGGCCCTGAACGGACCGAAATTCGGCTGCGGACTGGGCGAGTGCGGCGCCTGTACGGTGCTGATCGACGGCAAGGCCGCGCGCTCCTGCCTGATCCCGGCGGGCAGCGTGGAAGGCCGGCCCATCGTCACCCTGGAGGGCCTGGCCAAGGGCGACGCCCTCGATCCCGTGCAGCAGGCGTTCATCGACGAGAACGCGGCGCAGTGCGGCTATTGCATCAACGGCATGATCATGGCCGCGCGGGCGCTGCTGGACCGCAACCCGCGCCCCACCGAAGACGAGATCAAGCAGGCGCTGGCCTACAACCTGTGCCGCTGCGGCACCCACCTCGAAATCATCAGCGCGGTGCGGCGCGCCGCCGAACTCCAGGGCAAGGCCGCGCCCAGGACCGCCATGGCGGAGGGCGCGCGATGAGTACGCCCATGCACGCCCCGCGCCTCTCGCGCCGCCAATTCCTGGCCGCCACCGGCAGCCTCGCCGTCACCTTCACCTTTCCCGCCCTGGTCAAGCGCGGCATGGCCGCTGCCGGCCCCGCGACCGACGCCGGCTCGCAACTGGTGGACAAGAACCTCGTCTCGGCCTACGTACAGCTGATGGCCGACGGCACCGTCCGCGCCTGCAACGGCCACGTGGACCTGGGAACGGGTATCCGTACCGCGTTCACGCAGATCGTTGCCGAGGAACTGGACGTCGACATGAGCCAGGTCACGATGGTGCTGGGCGATACCGACGTCACGCCCAACCAGGGGCCCACGATCGCCAGCAACTCGGTGCAGGCCTCCGCCGTCCCCATGCGCAAGGCCGCCGCGCAGATCCGCCGGCATCTGCTGGAAGAAGCGGCGCGGCGCCACGGCGTGCCCGTCGCGTCGCTGGTCACCCAAAATGGCCAGGTGCTGCGCGCCAGTGGCGAGCGGCTCGCGTCCTACGGCGAACTGATCGGCAACGACGCGCAGTCGGTGCCGCTGGCGGCCGACGTCCAGCTCAAGCCCGTCTCGGCCTACACGGTCGTCGGCCACCCCGTGCCCCGCATCGACATTCCCGCCAAGGTCACCGGCAAGCTCACCTACGTCCATGACATGCGGGTGCCGGGCATGCTGCACGCGCGCATCGTGCGTCCCCCCTACCTGGGCCGCGACTCGGGCGGCATGGTGGCCTCCAGCCTGGAATCGGTGGACGAGTCCTCGGTGGCCAAGGTGCGGTCGCTGGTGAAGATCGTGGTCATCAAGGATTTCGTGGCGGTCGTCGCGCGGCGCGAGGAAGACGCCATCCTGGCTTCGCGCCTCCTGAAGGTGAAATGGAAGGCGCCGCCGGCACTGGGTTCCATGGCCTCGCTGACCGACGCGCTGGCGTCCCAACCCTCCAAGCAGCGCCCGCTGAGCCGGAAGGGCGACCCGGACAAGGCCCTGGCGGCGGCCAGTCATACGGTGAAGGCCACCTACGTGTGGCCCTACCAGATGCACGGCTCCATCGGCCCCTCGTGCGGCCTGGCTGACTGGAAGGACCAGAAACTGACCGTCTGGAGCGGCAGCCAGAACCCCCACAACCTGCACAGCGACATCGCCAGGATGCTCGACATCCCCGAAGACCGCATCCGCGTGGTGCGGATGGAGGCCTCGGGCTGCTACGGCCGCAACTGCGCCGACGACGCCTCCGCCGACGCCGCCGTGCTGGCGCGCGAACTGGGCCAGCCCGTGCGCGTGCAGTACATGCGCGAGGAAGAACACGCCTGGGAACCCAAGGGCACGGCCCAGACCATGGACGTGCACGGCGGCATCGCCGGCGCCGACTCGCTGGTCTATCGCTTCGGCACCCGCTATCCCTCGAACGGCTCGCCGCTGCTGGCCTCGCTGCTGATGGGCAAGGAGAAGGCCGAGGCCACGGTGTTCGAGATGGGCGACCGCACCGCCATTCCGCAGTACCGCGCCTCGGACCTGGACATCGTGGCGCTGGACATGGCCCCCATCGTGCGCGCTTCGTGGATGCGCGGCGTGGCCGCGCTGCCTAACGTCTTCGCCCACGAATCCTTCATGGATGAACTCGCGGCCAAGGAAGGCGCCGATCCAGTCGAGTTCCGCCTGCGCTTCATGGAGGACCCGCGCCCCATCGCGCTGCTCAAGGCCGTGGCCGGGAAGGCCGGCTGGCAGCCGCGCAAGGCGCCGGCCGAACGGCCCACCAAGGGCATCGTCAAGGGCCGCGGCGTCTCCCAGCACCAGTACGTGCACGGCACCTTCCCCGGCGTGGGCGCCTCGTGGTGCGCCTGGGTGGCCGACGTCGAGGTCGACCTGGATACCGGCAAGGTCCGCGTGACCCACGTCGTGGCCGGCCAGGACTGCGGCCTGATGATCAACCCCGACGGCGTGCGCCACCAGGTCCAGGGCAACGTCATCCAGACCGTCAGCCGCACGCTCAAGGAAAGCGTGAGCTTCGACCAGAACGGCGTCTCCAGCCTGGAATGGGGCGCCTACCCCATCCTCAAGTTCACCGACCTGCCCGAGGTCGACGTGGTGCTGATGCCGCCCGACGGCAATCCGCCATTGGGGTCGGGCGAATCGGCGTCCGTCCCCGGGCCCGCCGCCATTGCCAACGCGATCTTCGACGCCACCGGCCTGCGCCTGCGTGAAGCGCCCTTCACCCCCGAACGCGTGCGCGCGGCCCTGGCCGCCGCCAACAAGGAGGCCAAATAATGAGCCGCGCAGCCAAGTGGTCGCTGACCCTCGTCATCCTGCTGGCCGTCATCGCGGCCGGCGTCGCCCTGTTCGCGCACGAATCCGAGATCCCGACCGCGTCGATCGATCCCAGGCAGTTCCCCGCGGAACAGGTCCGGCGGGGCCAGGAAGTCGCCTCCGCCAGCATGTGCGTCGTCTGCCACACCGCCCCGGGCGGGGCGGTGAACGCGGGCGGGTTCCACATGGAGACGCCCTTTGGCGTCATCGTCTCGACCAACATCACGCCCGACACCGAGACCGGCATAGGCGGCTGGTCGTTCGAGGCCTTCGAGCGCGCCATGCGTCGCGGCGTCGCGCGCGACGGCACGCACCTCTACCCGGCCTTCCCCTACACCTCGTTCACCAAAATGACCGACGAGGACATGCGCGGCCTGTACGCCTACATGATGAGCCAGCCCCCGGTGCACAACGAGCCGCAAGCCACCCGCCTGCCGTTCCCGTTCAACCAGCGCGTGCTGATGGCGGGGTGGAACCTGCTGTTCCTGGATCGCGATCCGGTCGCCAAGGTGGCCTCGGAATCGGAAGCCTGGAACCGCGGCCAGTACCTCGCGGTCGCGCTGGGCCACTGCAGCGCCTGCCACACGCCCCGCAACGCGCTGGGCGCCGAGGAAGGCGGCAAGTCCTACCTGGGCGGCGGCAGCGCCGAAGGCTGGATCGCGCCCGCGCTCAACGCCTCGTCCAAGGCGCCGATCACGTGGACCGGGCAGGCCCTGTTCGAGTACCTGCGCACGGGCTATTCCGACCAGCACGGCGCGGCGGGCGGATCCATGACACCGGTGGTGCGCGTCGGCACCTCGCAGATCGCCGAAGCCGACACCCGCGCGCTGGCCACCTACATCGCCAGCCAGATGGCCGGCGCGGCGCAAGGCAAATCCGGCCTCACGACGCAACAGCGCGAGGCGGCGGCACAGGCCGCGGTGGCCACCACCGACACGCTGGGCGCCCGCATCTACGCCAACGCGTGCGCGGCCTGCCACCACCCCGGCCCCGGCGGCCCGGACCTGTTCGGCACCCAGCCGCCGCTGTGGCTGGCCACCTCGCTGAACCTGGAACAACCCGACAACGTGATCCGCTACATCCTGAACGGCACCCAGCACGACGCGGGCAACCCGCGTGGCGGCCACATGCCCGGCTACGCGTACGCGCTGAACGATGCGCAGGTCACGGCCGTGGCGCAGTTCATGCGCGCATCCTTCACCGGCCAGCCGGCCTGGAACGACGTGCAGGACGCGGTCAGGCGGATCCGGGGCGAGTATCCGCTGGCGTTGCAGGGTAGGGAGCAGTAACGGGGAACGGGCGAGCTTCGGACCGAGGCTCGCCCATTTGTTCGTAGGGATGATTTTCGTCCATAAACGAAAATCATCCCTACGAGGCAACCATGAAAAGCAGGTCCCATGACGACGCAATGGCGGAGCGATCCTCCGCCTGACTGCCCTTCAACCCGCCGCGGCCGCCCGCGCCGTTGCCGCTTCGGCGGAGGCCGCGACGCGGCTGGCCCGTTCGGCGGCTTCCGCGGCCAGCAGGCGATCCAGCACGACGCGCGACTGCACGCCGCCGGAATCGATGTTGAGCTTCAGGATCTTGCGGCCCGGGTTCTCGGACAGGTTGCGCTGCTGCGCTTCCAGCATGTCCAGGTCCTCGCCGAAGATCTTGCCCTGGCCTTCGCGGATGGTGGCGGTGAGCTGTTCGTCGTCGGGCTTGAAGTTGCGCGCCATGCCCCAGAAGTACCAGATCGAGGTCTCGGTCTCGGGCGTGATGAAATCGACCACGATGCTGGAGGCCTTGGACTCGGCCGGCGCGTCATAGCCGCCCTTGCCGGCGTGCGCCACGCCCACTTCGATCAGCACGTGGCTGGGCGGGGTGAAGCGGCAGATCTGCCAGCGGTCGCACGGCACGTCGTCGGCCAGGCCGTTGCCGCGCAGCGCGGCGGCCCAGAACGGGGGCGGCTTGATGTTTTCCATGTGGCGGCTGGTCACGACCTCGTCGCCGATGGTCTTGGTGGCGGGCGCCGATTCCTCGATCTCGGCCTGGCCGATGCTGCTGGCGTGGACGTAGGTCTCATGGGTGAGGTCCATGAGGTTGTCGATCATGAGGCGGTAGTCGCAATGGATGTGGTACAGGCCGCCGCCGTAGGCCCAGTCGGGGCTTTCGGCCCATTCCAGGTGGTGGATCCTGGCGGGATCGGCCAGTTCGGCGTCGCCCGGCCAGACCCAGATGAAGCCGTAGCGTTCCACGGCGGGGTAGCTGCGGATGCTGGGGAAGGCGCGCACGCGCTGCCCGGTCATGCCGGCGCAGGTGCCGTCCGGGTTCATGCGCAGGCCGTGGTAGCCGCACACCAGTTCGCCCTTGTCGATGAAGCCCAGCGACAGCGGCGCGCCGCGATGGGGACAGAAATCCTCCAGCGCGGACACCTTGCCGTCCTGGCCCCGGTAGAAGACCATGCGTTCGCCGCAGATCTGGCGGCCCAGCGGTTTTTCGGCGACTTCATCGGGGGTACAGGCGACGTACCAGGTGTTCTTCAGAAACATGGTCTTCCTCCAGGAGCCCGGCCCGTGGCAGCGGCAGGGCGCATGCGAGGAACGGAGCATCATCAAATCTGTATACAGGTTGATTTTGCTCCGGAATCAAAACGAGGGAAACAGCGGGAAAACCCTAGTATTTTTGCGCCATAACACCGGAAGCAGTCTTACCCTGCTGAAAATCTGTATACAGGCTTGCGCGGCCCGTTATTGCTCCAGCGTGATGCCCCGCTTCCGGATCACGTCTCCCCAGCGCTTGAGATCGCCGGCGGTCAGCGCCGCCATCTCGGCCTTGCCCCCCTCCAGCGGTTCGACGCCGATCTCGCGCAGGCGCGTCTGGACGTCGGGACTCTTCACGATGGCTTGCAGGGCGGCCGACAATTTGTCCACGGTGGCCGCGGGCGTCCCCGCCGGCACGACCACGCCCTGCCAGGCATAGGCCACGATGTCACCCACTCCGGCCTCGGCCAGCGTCGGGACCTCCGGCAGCGAGGGCAGGCGGGCCGCCTCGGCCACGCCCAGCGCGCGCAGCTTGCCCGCCTGGACCTGCCGCATGCCGGTGGGCACGCCGATGAACGAGACGCCGATGTGGCCGCCCAGCAGGTCCTGGGTCAGCGGCGCGGTGCCTTTGTAGGGCACGTGCAGCAGCGGCGCGCCGGTCATTTCCTTGAACAGTTCGCCGGCCAGGTGCTGCGGACTGCCCAGGCCGGGCGAGGCATAGCCCATGGATCCGCCCGCGGCCTTGGCCAGGCGCACCAGCGACGCGACCGAGTCCGCCGGCACCACCTGCGGATTCACCACCAGCAGCAGCGGAAACTTGCCGTACAGGGCCACCGGCGCGAAGTCACGCGACGGGACGTAGGGCAGTTTCTTGTAGAGCAGGGGGTTGAAGACGACCGTGCCGTTGTCGACCGAGAACAGCGTGTAGCCGTCCGGGGCCGATTTCGCCGCCGTTTCTGCCGCGACGATGGTGGCCGCGCCGGGGTGGTTCTCGACGATGACGGGCTGCCCCAGCTTCTCGGCCAGCCTGGCCGCCAGGATCCGTACCGCGTTGTCGCTGCCCCCGCCGGCGGGGTAGCCGACGATCCACCGCAAAGGCTTGGCCGGGAACCCCTGTGCATGAACGCCGGGGGAGGCCAGGCCCACCATCGCAATGCCCCCGATCTGCAGCAACCGCTTCATCAATCCGAACATCGCCATTCTCCGGTTGGAATATGTCTGGACGCCGTTCGCCCCTCAGGGCTGGGCTCGTCCGCGCCGCACGAACTGCACGAATTTCTCCAGGGCCGCCATCTGCCGGCCCAGGATCTCCCGGGTAGGGGCGTCGGTCAGCGCGCCGGCCGCATCGAACTTGGCCGGCGCCATGCCGATGAAGATCTCGGGTTTGTTCAACACCAGCGCATCCAGGAAGACCATGATCTTGCGCAGGTCGTACTGCGACCGCGCGCCGCCCAGCGGCCCCTGGGTGGCGCTGAGGATGGCGACCGGCTTGCCGGCGAAGGGCTGGTCGTCGCCCCGGGAGATCCAGTCGATCGCATTCTTCAGCACGCCGGACACCGAGAAGTTGTATTCCGGGCTGGCGATCAGCACCGCATCGGCGTCGCGCACGGCCTCCCGGGCCCGCCGGACGGCATCGGGCATGCCCTCGGCCAGGACATCGGCGTCGAACATCGGAAAGTTCCGGATGTCGAGCACCGACAATTCCATGCTCGGCGGCATGAGGCTGCCCGCGGCCTCGAGGGCCCGCCGGTTGTAGGAGGCTTTGCGCAGGCTGCCGCACAGGCCCGCGATGCGTAGGGGGGAAGTCGTCATGGGTCAGGATCGCAAGAGAAGAAAAGTGAACGGCATCAGGCCATGATGGCCGGATTGAACTCGAAGAACTCGGGTCCCACCACGTCGCTCTGCCGCAGATAGATATCGATGTTGCCCACGTGGAAGGCGCGATGGGCGTACATGCCCCACAGCAGCCCCATGCCGGACCATTCGCGGCCGACGAAGTGGACTTTCTTGCCAAGCTCGGCGGGCGTATAGCGGCCCAGCGCCTCGAGATTCTCCTCGTGCAGGGCGAGCGCCGTCGTGCGCAGGTCCGTGCCGTCGAAACGGGCCGCGGCGGCGGGATCGCTGGGCAGGGGAATGACGCCGCCGGGCTCGCAGGCCGGAATGGCGCGCACCCAGTTGCGCTCGGCCAGCACGGTATGGATCAGCAGGCTGCGCACCGTGATGCGCGACACTCGCGTGCCGAAGCGCGTGCTGGCGTTCTCGATCGGCGCCCAGTCCATCTTGCCGGCGTCCATGCGCGCCACCCAGTCGTCGGAATAGCGGACCAGCCGGTCGAACAGGGTCAGGAAACGGGTGAATTCCTCGGGCATGGCGATCTCCTTTCTTGTGTTCACAGGGGCACGGCCGCTTCGCCGGCCAATATTTCCCGGGCTCGCCGCAGCGGACCGTGGTCGACGAAATCCTCGAAGGCGATGGGCGCGGCCAGGAAGCCGTGCCGCAGCAGGTGGTCGTGCTGCACCCGCAGCGCCTCCACCCACTCGGGCCGCAGGTCGACCTCGAGTTGGCGATGCACGTCTTGCGGAAAAGCCGCGTCCACGAGTTCCTCGGGCAGGCCGGTATCGGCGGCGATGATGCGCTTGGCCTCGCGTTCGTTGGCCTGTGCCCAGGCGGCCGCGCGCAGGACGGCGGCCAGGCAGCGCGCCACCAGTTCCGGCTGCTCGGCCAGCAGGTCCTCGCTCACGGTCAGGGCCAGCGGCGCGTCGTTGTTCACGCGGCCGGCCAGGTCGGGGCTGGCGGCCGCATCGGCGATGGCGACCGCCCCGGTGAACCCCATGACCACGGCGGCGATCGCGCCCTGGCTGTACAGCGCGTCCACCTCGCCCCGGACCAGCGCGAAGGCTTCCTCGCGCTGATGGCCCAGCATGCAGTGCGCGCCCCAGAGGGTGGCCGTCTGGGCGGTGGAGGCCGTCGCCCCGTCCATGAAAGTGCGGTTGGTCGAGACCGGCGTCATCGCCACGTCGTCCATGGTCATGCCTTCAAGCGCCAACGCGAGTTCGGTGCCCCGCAGCGACGAGGCCTTCCAGAAATCGATGGAATCGCCGGCGCGTATCGGCAGCGACACCTTCCTGCCGGCCAGCGCGCGCACCGAGGCGATGCCGCTGTCGGGCATGACCAGCATGGGCTTGATGCTGTCGTTCCACGACAGGCCGATCAGCTTGACCCGGCCGCCGCGCGAACGGGTCACCAGCGGGGGGCCGTTGCCGCCGTGGCGGAACGAGTTGGGCTGGGAATGGTGGAAATGCGACTGCCTGACCTGATTGTCGGTGCTCGATGCGAGCGACCGCGCCACGATGCCGTCGCGCGCCAGCTCGGCATCGAGGAAACCGCGCTCGACGGCGACGCCGAATGCCGTCGGCACCGGGCAGCGGGTGTACCAGAGAGTGGAAGGATTCATCGTGCGGGACTCACCGTTCAATGGAGAATGTTCACTGCCCATCGCGCCGCTCCAGCCAGGCCCAGGCGTCGCGCCGCAATTGCCGCTCGGCCTCGCTGCCGCCCACCACCGTGGAGGCGGGCACGTCGCGGCCCTTCCTGCGTTGCCGCAGGCGCATGAAGGCCAGCCCCGCATCCGGGGTGGCCAGGTCGACCTCGCGCAGCCAGGCGGGCGCCTCGCCCTGCGCCGGATCGAGCCGGTCCTTGTCGAAGATCGCCGTCCAGTGCAGGATGCCCCACTTGCCCGCGCGCCGTTCCACCTGGTCGAGGAAGCGGCAGTGGCCGGTGTAGTCGAACAGCTGTCCGTCGATGTATTCGCGGATCAGGATGGCCATGTCGGACTCCAGCAGGGCCCGGTCGCCGCGCTGCTCCACGCGGCAGTTCCCGACCCCGTGCTTGCCGTGTTCGCCGGGCTTGCGCGCCGCGTCGCTGGCCGCCAGCAGCGGCACCAGGTCCGCGACCTTGCCGTTGAACCACGAGATGCTGGCCGTCGCCTCCGGATGGAAGCAGCCGGACATGCCGGTGAAATCGCCCTGGTCGCGATGGAAGGCCCACCGCTGCCGCAGGCTTCGTATGGCGAGGTCGTCGTCGGCGGAAGAAGACATGGCGGCGCTCCTAGGCGAAAGGCTGCTCGATGGCGTCGTAGCCATAGACCCAGTCGTAGCGGTCCTCGACGCGGTCCGGCTCCCACTCGCGCCGGATGTGGTCCCGCGCGCTGCCGGCCTCGGCCAGCACGGGCGCATGGACCCGCGTGATCTGGGCCGCCGACTCGTTCACGATCCTCGTGGTCCGCTCGACCCGCATGCGTTCGTACGACGCCAGCGCGGCGGGGATGTCGCCGGGCGTGCGCCGCAGGCAGCGGCCCAGCACCATGGCGTCTTCCAGCGCCATGTTGGCGCCCTGGGCCATGAAGGGCAGCGTGCTGTGGCAGGCGTCGCCCAGCAAGGCAACGTGTCCCCGCACCCAGACGGGCAGGGTGTCGCGCACGATCAGGGCCCACTTGTAGGGCACCTCGATGCGTTCGATCATCGCGATCACGTCCTCGTGCCAGCCCTGGAAATCCCCCAGGCACTCTTCGATCGTGCCGCGCGCGTTCCACGACTCGACCGTCCAGTCCGCCCGATCCACCATGCCGATGAAGTTCAGCATCCGTCCCTTGCGGATCGGGTAGGTCAGCACGTGCGCGGTCGGGCCCAGCCACGACACCCCCCCCGTGCGGTTGATCGATGCCGGCAGGCGGTCGGCCTCGATCAGGCCACGCCAGGCCATGCAGCCGGTGAACCGGGGCTGGTCAGCGCCGAACAGGGACTGGCGCACCTTGGAATGGACGCCGTCGGCGCCGATCAGCGCGTCGGCCCGGACGGTCTGGCCCGAGGCCAGGCGCATTTCGGCGCCGCCGTCCGCCGTACCCAGCGAAGCGAAGGCGGCATTCAGGTGGATCGCGTCGCGCTTCTCGCGCCGCACGGCATCCAGCAGCAGCGCATGCAGGTCGGCGCGGTGAAACGTCAGGTAGGGCGCGCCGTACTTCGAGACGGACGCGGCGCCCAGCTCCAGGTAGCGGTTGGCATCCGCGGTGTTCCAGACGCGGATCTCCTTGCCCTGGGTCTGGGTGCCCAGCTCGAACATGGCCTCACCCAGCCCCCAGGCCCGGAGCAGCCGCGTGCCGTTGGGGCTGATCTGCACGCCGGCGCCCACCTCGCCCAGCTCGGCCGCCTGTTCGTAGATGTCCACGTCGAAGCCCTGCTTGAGCAGGGCCAGCCCGGCGGCCAGGCCACCTATGCCGGCGCCGGCGATGGCGATGCGTGTGTCGCGCGTGCTCATGCCAGCTCCTCGTGCCGCAGGTCGCGCAGCGCGGCCTCGATGACCTGTTCCAGCCGGCCCGGATCGGGCAGCATGGACGACAGCGCCAGGGCGACCTTGGCCAGGAAGACCGCCTCCTTGTCCGGCCCGGCCTCGTTCAGCGCGATGGCCAGCGCCTCCCAATTGCGTTCCAGCAGCCCCGCGGGCAATGTCTGTTCAACCAGCATGGTCCAACTCCTCTTTACTCTTTACCCTGTACCGCGCGCACCAGGCGCGGCAACACCGTTTCGGGTTCCCAGGCGCGCCACCGCGCCATCACGTGTCCATCGGGCCGGACGAGGTACACCGTACCTGGCCTCGCGTCGAAGGCCCCGGCGACCCCGGCGTCATCGACCGCGACGGCATCGACGCCAAACGGCACCCCCATCGAGCCTCGCAGGGCGTCCAGGCGCCGTGACTTGTCGGCCAACCCATCGTCGCCGAACACCAGCAGCGTGAAATCCTTGCCCAACCTGTCGTGCAGGAAGACCGGTCCACCGGCCGACGCGCCGCACGGCAGGTTCGGGCACACGGCGCCGGGCGCGGGGCCGTGGCCGAACGACCCATCGTCCGGCAGGCGCAGCGCCGACCCGGTCATGCGCAGTTCCGTTACCTGGCGCGGATTGATCAGCTCGCGCACGAAGGGTTCGCTGACCGCCAGCGACAGCACCGCTTCCTGCATGACGGCGTGTCCGCGCGTGGGCGGCGTCATGAAGCGCGTGCTCTTCTCCGCCAGCGCCATGTTCTGCCTGGCCGCGTCCACGCGTTCGATCGAATAGGTATCCAGCAAGGCCGGCGTGGCGTGTCCCGCCGCCACGCTCGCCAGCTTCCAGCCCAGGTTGTGCGCGTCGTCCACGCCGCCGTTCATGCCCCGCGCGCCGAAGATGGGCACCAGATGCGCGGCGTCGCCGGCGAACAGCACGCGGCCGTCGCGGTAGTCGTCCAGCGTCAGGCTGTGCGCGCGGTACGGGCTGATCCAGTCGATCTGCCAGTCGGCCGTCTCGCCTATCGATGTCAGGAACTCGGTCACCCGCTGGCGTACCCGCTGGGGCTGGATCTCCTGTTCCAGGTCCTCGTCGGGCAGCAGTTGGTAGTCGATGCGCCAGATGTCGAAGGGCTGCTTGTGCATGATGATGGTCGCCCCGGGAAATGCCGGCGGATCGAACCAGACGCGCCGGCCGGGCGGCTCCTTGCTGCGCATCTGGATGTCGACGATCAGGTAGCGGCCTTCGTACACGCTGCCGCGCAGTTCCTTGCCCAGCGAGCGGCGCACCGCGCTGCGGCCGCCGTCGCAGGCCACCAGCCACTGCGCATGCAGCGCGTAGGAACCGGACGGCGTATGGACCTGGGCGGTCACCCGTTCGCCGTCCTGCTCGACCTGTTCCACGCGCGACGACCAGCGCAGGGACACGTTGGGGCAGGCGCGCAGCGCCTCGTAAAGGTATTGCTCGACGTGGCACTGCGCCAGCGACACCATGGGCGGATGCTTGAGCCGGGCATCCTGCTGCACCTGGAAATCCAGCACCAGCTTGTCCCGGTAGTAGCTGCGCCCCCCCTTCCACGACACGCCGGTCTCGACGAAGCGGGTGCCCGCGCCGATGCGCTCGAAGATCTCCAGGCTGCGCCGCGCGGTGCCGACCGCGCGGCTGCCGCGGTTGACCGTGTCGTCTTCCTCCAGCACCACCACTTCGATGCCGCGCCGGGCGAGCTCCAGCGCCACGGTCAGGCCGACGGGTCCCGCCCCGGCCACGACCACCTGATGCACCGGCGCTTCCCCGCGCATTTCCGCGGGAAGCTCGAAAGGATGATGCACATAGTCGAAGTACAGGGAGTCATATCGCGCGCCGCTGCCCGATATGCCTTCGGTCGATGCCATGCTGGCCACTCCATCAAGAATCGATATGCGGCCCAAGCGCCGCAATTAGTTTCTTACGAAACCAATTTCCGGTAGTATTAGTTTCCCGTGAAACCAAGTCAAGCGATTTTCGATGACGCGCGGACTAGGCAAAACCCGCATGCCGACAAGTGCGGACTCTGCGTTCGCCGCGGCAAGAGGGCTAGAATTCGCCCTTTGGCATCCAGACTCCAGCTTCGTCCCCATGGCCACCAAGCGCTCGACGTCCGCTTCCCCCCGCTCGGCGGGCGAACTCCCTTCCCTGCACCTCGACGCCTTCCTGCCCTATAGGCTGAACATGTTGTCCAGCCTGGTCGCCGACCGCTTCGCGCGCAGCTACGCGGCGTATTCCGAGCGTTTCGGCATCGACGGACCGCGCTGGCGCGTGATTTCCTTCCTGGGGGAGAGGCGCGGCACGGAAGAGGAACACGGCGCGATGACGGCACGCGACATCTGCGCCAAGACCCGCATGACCAAGGTCATGGTGTCGCGCGCGATCACCGATCTCGAAGCCGCGGGGCTGATCCGGCGCCGCCCCAACGAGAACGACAGGCGCGAGGCCTTCCTGGACCTGACCGATGCCGGCGAGGCGGTCTACCGGGCCGTCGTTCCTGTCGCCCTGGAATTCCAGGAAGACCTGCTGGCGGATCTGTCGCCGCAGGAACGCGCGACGCTGTTCCGCGTCATCGACAAGCTGCAGGGCCGCGCCCTGAAGATGTAATGGCCGTCCTTATGGCGGAGGCGGTGTCCCGCTAGGCCGGCTTTTCGATCTCGAACGCCGCTCCCGTCTCGAAGAAATTCCCGCCCGCGACGTAGTGGATGCTGCGCGGCATGCCGGGCTCGAACTCCCAGTGCCCGTTCCGGAATGCCCGCGGATCCGCCCAGGCCGCGACCACCTCGCCCAGGAACAGGTCGTAGCGTTCCTGGACATGCGGTTCCGGTATGACCCGGCACTCCAGCCATCCGAGGCAGCCTTCGATCAACGGCGCGCCGATGGCCTCGCCCGGAAACGCGTCCAGGCCATGCCCGCTCCACTTGTCCCGGTCCCGGCCGGACAGGCTGCCGGCATCCAGCGTGGCCTGCGCCAGTTCGCGCGACGGCACGTTCAGCGAAAACTCGCCCGATCCTTCCACCAGTTCGCGCGTCAGCGTATGGCGGTCGATCACCACCGCGACTTTGGGCGGCGCATAGTCCAGCGGCATCGACCACGCCGCCGCCATGACATTGCTGCGCCCGCCGTGGGCACTGCCCACCAGCACGGTGGGACCATGGTTCAGCAGCCGGTAGCACTTGGCGAGTTCAACGGGCAGGCGTTGCGGCATGGGAGTCTCGGGATGCAGAATGTCCTCCTCACAGGATACCGCGATGCCCGTTCCCATTCTTTCCACGCCGCGCCTGCAGTTGCGGCCCCTGGCGCTGGCCGACGCCCCGGCCATCCAGCATGCCTTCGCGCGCTGGGAGATCGTGCGCTTCCTGGCCGACCGCGTGCCCTGGCCGTACCCGCCAGACGGCGCGCTGGCGTTCCTGCGCGACGCGGCGCTGCCGGCCATGGCGCAGGGACGCGAATGGCACTGGAGCCTGCGGCCCAAACAAGAGCCGGACCGGCTGATCGGCGTGATCAGCCTGATGGACGACCCGGACAACAACCGCGGCTTCTGGATCGTGCCGGAATGGCAAGGCCAGGGCCTGATGACGGAAGCGGCCGACGCGGTCACGGACTACTGGTTCGGGATACTGGGCAAGCCCAGGCTGCGCGTGCCCAAGGCCGCGGCCAACCTCGCGTCCAGCCGGATCTCGGCACGCGGCGGCATGCGCATGGTCGCCACCGAAGAACGCGGCTACGTGTCGGGCAGGCTGCCCAGCGAAATCTGGGAGATCACGCGCGAAGAATGGCTGGCGCGGCGCGACGTCGACGCGCCGGCGGACCGGGGCGCGGATTCAGCGTGAACCGGCCCTAGAGCAGCCGCGTGCCCAGCGGCACATCCTTGTCCGGCACGCACAGGGCCACATGGCCGTTCTCGTCATGGAAACCCGTCACCAGGCATTCCGACATCAGCGGCCCGATCTGCTTGCGCGGAAAGTTGACCACCGCCACCACCAGCCGGCCCACCAGATCCTCCGGCTGATAGTGGTGCGTGATCTGCGCGCTCGACTTGCGCACGCCCAGCTCCTCGCCGAAATCCACTTGCAGCACATAGGCGGGCTTGCGCGCCTGGACGAACACCTCTGCGCCGACGACGCGGCCCACGCGCAGCTCGACCTTCATGAAGTCGTCCCAGTTGATTTCGTGCATACGGCCTCCATGCCCGGCAAACGCGCATGGTAAAACAGATCGCCCCCCCGCGATTCAATGGAGAGAACACATGGACAGCACGAGCGCCATCCATCACTCGGCCGCCGACGGCTACACCAAAGGGGCCGACACCTACGTCCGCGGGCGTCCCGACTATCCGCCGGAAATCGCCGGCTGGCTGCGCGACACGCTGGGCCTGCATGCCGGCGCCGCCGTACTGGACCTGGGCGCGGGCACCGGCAAATTCACGCCCCGGCTGCTTGCCACGGGCGCCAGCGTGATCGCCGTGGAACCGGTGGCCGCCATGCTGGACAAGCTGGCCGCGGCTCATCCGGACGTCCGGCCGCTGGTCGGCACCGCCGACGCCATTCCGCTGCCGGATGCCAGCGTCGACGCGGTCGTGTGCGCGCAGGCCTTTCACTGGTTCGCCACGGCCGAAGCCCTGGACGAAATCCATCGCGTGCTGAAGCCGGGCGGCCGGCTGGGGCTGGTCTGGAACATGCGCGACGCGCGCGTGCCCTGGGTGGCCGGCATGGACCGCATCGTCAATGAATTCGAGGGCGACGCCCCCCGCTATTACACCGGCGCGTGGCGCCAGGCCTTCCCCCACCCCGGCTTCGGCGCCATGGACGAACGGCACTACGCCAACGGCCACGCCGGGTCCCCGGAAGACGTGATCCTGAACCGGGTGCGCTCCACCAGTTTCATTTCGGCACTCCCGCCGGAGAAACGTGCGCACGTAGATGAGCGGTTGCAGGCGCTGATCGACGCCGAGCCCGAATTGCACGGCCGCGCCGTCGTGACCGTGCCCTACGATACCGCCGCGTATTGCCTGGTGAAGACGGATCCGGCGTAGGGCGCCATGCCCGGACCCTCCGCGACGATCGGACCGGCCCTAGCCGGGGTCCGCGGCGCGTTCGGCGGTCCCGCGCATCGCCCGCATTTCCCGTTTCAGCGATAGCGCGAGTATCGCGGCCGCGCCCAGGCAACCGGCCATGGCGGCCATGCCCAGCGAGAAACTGCCGGTACTTTCCTTGATCCACCCCATCAGGTAGGGACCGGCGAAGCCGCCCAGGTTGCCGACCGAGTTGATCAGTGCGATGCCGCCCGCCGCCGCCGTGCCCTGGAGGAACAACGGCGGCATCGCCCAGAACGGCCCCAGGCAGGCATAGATGCCGACCGAGGCCAGCCCCAGGCAGCACAACGCCATCCACGGCGTGCCGAAGTAGAGGCTGGCGAGCAGGCCGGCGACGCTGACCAGGGCCGCGGCCGCGACGTGCCCGGCGCGTTCGCCGTGCTTGTCGCTGTGGCGCCCCCAGGCCAACATCGCCACCGCGCTGACGGCATAGGGCGCGGCCACGATAAAGCCGACCGCGGCGTTCGAATACCCCATCGCCTTGGCGATCTGCGGCAGCCACAGGCCGATGCCGTACAACCCGATGACGATGCCGAAGTACACGCCGCACAGGACCAGCACGCGCCGGTCCGCCAGGGCCGGCCACATGGCGTGGTGGCTGCGGCCGGAAGCGGCGAGCCGGTCCCGCGCGAGGTCGGCCTCGACGATCTCGCGCTCACGCGGAGACAGCCATTTCGCGGTGGCGGGACGGTCCGGCAGCGCGAACAGGACGACAATGCCGAGCAGGCACGAAGGCAGTCCTTCCAGAATGAACAACCATTGCCAGCCCTTGAGCCCCATCACGTCGTCCATGCCGACCAGGAGGCCGGAGACCGGCGAGCCGACCGCGCTGGCCAGCGGCACCGCGGCCATGAAAAGCGCGATGAACTTCGCGCGGTGCCGGGCCGGGAACCAGTACGTCAGGTAGAGCAGCATGCCCGGCAGGAATCCCGCCTCGGCCACCCCGAGCAGGAAGCGCAGCGTGAGAAAGCTCGCGGTGCCCGACACGAAGGCCATGGCCGCCGAGATCAGGCCCCACGTGACCATGATCCGCGCGATCCACAGGCGCGCGCCGACCTTCTCCAGGATGAGGTTGCTGGGAACCTCGAACAGGAAGTAGCCGATGAAGAAGATGCCGGCGCCCCAGCCGAAGATGGTCGGCGTGAAGCCCAGGTCCTGGTTCATGGTCAGCGCGGCGAAGCTGATGTTCACCCGGTCCAGGAAAGCCATGAGGTACAGCAGCATCATCAAGGGAATGATGCGCGCGCTGATCTTGCGGTAAGGATCGATCGGCGAATTGGTCTCCATGCCCGCTCCGGTGGGATGCCCTCTCTGGCCGCGCCCATCGTAGCGCATTCCCCCCGGAGCGTGGCCGGCGCGGCTAGCGCGTGATGCCCTTGCTCTCGATCAGCGCGCCCAGCATGTCGTAGTCCTTCCTGAGGTTCTGCTTGAATACCTCGGGCGAGGTCATATAGGGCTCGGCCGACAATTCCTTCAGGCGCGCGCGCACGTCGGGCGCCCCGGCCGCCTTCGCGAAGGCCTGGTGGATGCGGGCCACCAGCGCCGGCGGCGTGCCCGCCGGCACGAACAGGCCGGTCCACTGGTGCGGATTGAACGTGGGATAGCCCGCCTCGGCGAAGGTGGGCACGTCCGGCAGCGCGTCCATGCGCTGGTCGCTGGTCACCGCCAGCGCGCGCACCTTCCCGCCCAGCGCCTGGGGCACCGCCAGGGTGGCCGAGATCAGCAGCGCCTGCACGTGCCCGCCCACCAGGTCGGTCATGGCGGGGCTGCCGCCCTTGTAGGGCGCGTGCACCATGTCCATCCGGGTCATGTCCTTGAACACCTCGAAGAACAGATGATTGCTGGTTCCAGCGCCGGGGCTCGCGTAGGAATACTTGCCCGGCGAGGCGGCGGCGAACGAGACCAGCTCCTTGACGGACTTCACCGGCAGCGAGGGATTGACCAGCATGACCAGCGGAATACGGACCAGCTGGCTGACCGGCTGGAGGTCCCGGAACATGTCATAGGACAGTCCCTTGTAGAGATGCGGATTGGCCGGCACGCCATCGGCGGTCATCAGCAGCGTGTAGCCGTCCGGCTCGGCCCGCGCCACGGCGCCTTCAGCCACGGTGCCGCCGGCCGCGGGACGGTTCTCGATGATGACCGGCTGGCCGAAGATCTCGGTCAGGCGCGGCTGGAAGGCCCGGGCGATGATGTCGGTGAGTCCGCCCGGCGCGAAGGCCACGACGATGCGGATCGGCTTGGCGGGCCACGCCTGTTCATTCGCGCCGGCGGCGGCGTGGATGGACAGCAGGCTGCCGGCCACGAACAGACAGGCGGCGCGCCGGGTACGGACGGACGGAATGGACTTGGGCATGCTTGTCTCCAATATGTAGGGCACTGCGTGACACTGCGGTCACTCGCGATCCGGCCGGTGCTTAGGCCGAGGGAAGGAACTTCTCGGCCCGGACCCGGTGGCGGTCCACGCCCCGTGCCGCCAGCCAGCCGGCACAGGACTCGATCATGGGCGGTGGGCCGCATAGATAGACATCGGGCGCATCCCGCAGCATGTCGTCGCGCAGCAGTTGCGTGACATGGCCGCTGGCGCCGGCCCATCCCTCGCGGGAGACCGCGATGCGCTCGATCTCGACCCGCAGGATGCCGGCCAGCCCGGCCAGTTGCTCGTGGGCGAAGAACTCCGCCGCCGCGTTGGCCCCGACCAGCAGTCGGACCGGCGGCGCCGGCCGGGGCCCGCGCGCCAGGTGGCCCAGCATGGACAGGAAGGGCGCCAACCCCGTCCCGCCGGCGACCAGCAGCAGCGGGCGGCCGTTCTCGCGCAGGTAGAAATGGCCGGACGGCGGTGTCAGCGCCAGCGCGTCGCCAACGGTCGCGCGCCGGGCGAGATAGGTGCTCATGGCGCCGTCCGGGACCAGCTTGTGGAAGAACTCCAGCAGCTTGCCGCCCGGCAGGTTGGCGAACGAATAGGCTCGCGACACGCCGGCGCCGGGCACCGACAGGTTGGCATACTGGCCCGGCAGGAAATCCAGCGGCTGGTCGATCTCCAGCCGCGTCCGCACGACCGTGGACGAGACGCGCTCGACCGCCGCCAGCCGCGCCGCGATGGACGCCGGCGCGTGCCCGGCCTGGAAGTCGGAAGGATAGGGCAGCTCCACCACGCATGGCGAGCGCGGCCGCATCTTGCACAGCAGTGTCTGCCCCTGGTCGCGCTCGTCGCGCGACAAGGCCTCGTCACTGTAGTCGTCCAGCTCGAACTCGCCCGCCGTGCACCAGGCCTTGCATTCGCCGCACGCGCCTTCCAGGCAGTCGTGGGCCAGTTGCACCGAGGCGCGATAGGCGGCCTGGTAGACCACCTCGCCGGGCCGGGCCGGGAACCGGACCGTCCGGCCGTCCTCGAAGATCGCGGTGATGTCATGCATGGTGCGGCCGCCTAGATGTGATAGACATCGACCGTGCCTTCGATCTTCTCGTCGATCATCACGATGCGCTTGCGCGCGATCTTCAGCCCGCCGCCCGTGCGCCGCAGCGTGTAGTCGTAGCGCCCGCCCCGCGTGGCCTGGCCGCGCGGCCCCACGCAATGCGCCAGCCAGGACGCGGTCACCTCGACCTCGTCGCCGGACTGCCCGGTGACCAGGATGTTGGTCGTCTGGTGCGCGGTCCGGTCCAGCGGCAGCGACGCGAACGAATCGCGGCTGCGGATGCGGAACACGCGTTCCTCCAGGCCCAGCCGGGAATCCATGTGCATCAGGCACAGCTGCGTGCGCGGGTCGGTGGTCAGGGTGTCTTCCGACAGCCAGGCGGGCACGAAGTACTCGACGTCCGGCGCGAACAGATCGAGCCACGCATCCCAGTTCTTCTCGTCCAGGTAGATGGCCTCGCGGGCCAGCAAGGTGGATACCTGCGCGTGCAGGTCGGTATCGACGGCCATCAGTCCCGCTCCTCGTTCATCACCCGCAGCCAGTGGCGGTAGTAGCCCTGGTAGAAGACCTCGTGGTCCCAGTTGTCGGACGCCGCGACCGCCTCGCAGCCTATGTCCATCAGCGGCTGGCATTGCGCGCCGGGCCGCATGGCCTTTTCCCCCCGGCCGTAGTCGTTCCACCGGCTGAGCCTGGCCTCGCCGCCGACGGCGGTGTCCTCCAGCGCGGCGATGTCGTCCGAGGTGGCCATGCCCGTGGGCAGGTAGAAATCCACGAACTTGCGCAGCCGCGACGCCCGGGCCTCGGGGCTCTCGCCGCGCGGCGCGATGCACTGGATGCGGACCTCGGTGCGGTCCGCCGACAGCGGCCGCAGGATGCGGATCTGCGTCGAGGGCTGGTCGAACAACAGCATGTTGGGGAACAGGTAGAGATTGCGCCCCATGCCGACCATCCAGTCCACTTTGCGCTCGTCGAACTCGCCCAGCAGGCGCTCGCGGGCTTCGTACAGCGGAGCGGCCTCCGGCGTCGAGCGCCGGGCCCAGATGCCGATGTGGCCGTTGCCGAAATCCGCGGTGCCCGATTCGACCCTGCCCACGATGCGGCCAGCCTCGGTCTTCTGCGTGCCGGCGCCGCCGCGCGCTTCCTCGCGCATGGTCATCGTGGCGGCGAAGACGCGGTGGACGGTGCTGACGTGATAGCCGTCGACGCCGTTCTCGCCGCCCATCTTCCAGTTGCCGCGGATGATGTAGGTGGAATCGCCCTCGACCACCTCCAGCCCCTCGGGCGACTGGTCGGCCATCAGGTCTATCCAGGCCCGGGTCGGCCCCAGGTGGTCCGCCAGTTCGCCCACGTCGGCGCGCAGGCTGCCGAATACGAAGCCCCGGTAGCTGTCCACCCGGGGCACCACCTTCAGGCCAAAGCCGTCGCGCAGGGTCTCGTCGTCCGCGTAGGCGCCGGTCTCCTGGTTCTTGATCTTGATGCAGCGCCCCGTCTCGGCATAGGTCCAGCCGTGGAAGCGGCAGGTGAAGCTCCTGGCCGATCCCTTGCGCAGGGGCGCGACCACGGTGCCCCGGTGCGCGCAGGCATTGACGAAGGCGCCGATGCTGCCGTCCTTGCGGCGGTTCACCACCACGGGCTGGCGCCCCATGTAGCGCGTCACGTAATCGCCGTGCCGGGCCAGCTCGCTTTCGTGGCACAGGTAGACCCAACCGCCTTCGAAAATGCGGGCCATCTCGGCCTCGAACAGCGCCTGATCCCGGTAGATCCCGCGGTCGACCAGGAACCTGCCGTTGTCCGCGTCGTCCAGCACGTACCCGGAAAATCCGGGCCCGCTGGCGGGTGTCGATGTACTCATCGTCTCGCTCCACTCGATATGGAGCGAATCTTAGGTTTGGGGTAGATATATGTAAAATGAAATGATTGAATCTCTTTCATTCTTCAAAAGAATGACACAGGCATGGACAAGCCGTTGTCGCGCAAGCTGGACCTGAACCTGCTGGACCTGTTCGATGCCATCTACCGCACGCGCAACCTCACGGCGGCGGGCAAGGCGCTGGGGCTGAGCCAGCCCGCGATGAGCCACGCGCTGGCCCGCTTGCGCGACATGTACGGCGATCCGCTGTTCGTACGGCTGGCCAAGGGCGTGGAACCCACGCCTTTCGCCGACGAACTCGTGGGGCCGGTCTCCCAGGCCTTGCAGATCCTGGCCCAGACGCTGGAGAAGGGCTCCTTCGTGCCCGCGACCGCGCGCCGCGTGTTCCGCCTGGCGATGACCGACATCGGTGAACACACCTTCCTGCCCCGGCTCATCCTCCATCTCCAGCACCACGCGCCGCGGCTGTGCGTGGAGACGATCGCCACCAGCGCGAGCCCGGAGGAACTGGCCCAGGAACTGTCGAAGGGAACCATCGACCTCGCCCTGGGCGCCATCAATCCCGACATCGCCGGCGTGCGCAGCCGGATCCTGTTCTCGGACGTCTATGCCTGCGTGGCCCGGCCGTCCACGGTGCCCCGCGGCACGCTCAACCTGGCGGAGTTCAAGCGGGCACGCCATGTCGTGCCGAACGTCGCGGGCACCAACCATTCGGTGCTGATCGACCGCATGCTGGTCGCCAACGGCATGAGCGTGCAGGTGGTGGCGCGGGTGACGCACTTCCTGGCCATCGCCGAACTGGTGGCCGACACCGACGTCGTCGCCATCATGCCGCGCAACCTCGCGCTGTCGGTGGCGCGGCGCTGGGGCCTGTGCCACTTCGCCCCGCCGGTGCAGATGCCGGGCTACGACGTCATGGTCTATTGGCACAAGCGCCATGACCAGGAGCCGGGCAATACATGGTTGCGGCAGGCGATCGTGGAACTGTTCCAGGGCGGGCCGCAACCCGCCCCGGCGGTGGCAAGGACGCGTCGCCCGGCCCGCTGACCGCGCCTGGCGGCGTACCGGCCTTCCCCTGCGGGTCTCGCCCGCGGCCTGGCGGGCACCGGTTCGCGCCGTTTTCTCATTCTGGTCCATATATCGGACCATCAATCTCGACATGGCATTCCTTCAAACCGAAAATCCTGGTCTCGCTGGTCCATATTACGGACCGGCATTCACTAGGAAAGCCATCGAGCATGATCAAGGTATTCGACTTGCTGAACGGCGCGCGCATGACCGCCGCCTACGCCGAGGCCAGCCTGGCCCACGGCGTGGAAGCCGTCCACATCACGCTGAACAATTTTCGCGGCATCAATCCCGTTCCCGACCTGCGCCATTCGCTGAACCAGCTGGCCGACTACCGCGCGCACCTCGCCACCCTGTCTGACCTGGTCCAGGTAGTCGAGGACGCGGACGGCTTCGAGCGCGCCAGGCAGGCAGGCAAGCTGGGCATCGTGCTGGGCTACCAGAACGTGCCCGGCGTGGAGCGCGACCTGAAGCTGATGGAGCTCTTCCACGCGCTGGGCGTGCGCGTGATCCAGGTCGCGCACAACATCCGCAACCTGTATGGCGACGGCTGCGCCGAGCCGGCCGACGCCGGCCTGTCCTCGCTCGGACGTGAGTTGGTGGGCGTGCTGAACGACCTGGGCATCGTCATCGACCTGTCGCACGTGGGCGACCGCAGCGGCCTGGACGTGCTGGCCATCTCGCGCCATCCGGTGGCGGTGACGCATGCCAACGCCTACACCCTGTGCCCCAACGCCCGCAACAAGAGCGACGCCCTGCTGGACGCGCTCAAGGCCAACGGCGGCGTGCTTGGCATCACCTATCTGCCGCCGCTGGTGCGCATGCCGGGCGAGACCCCGGGCGTGCAGGACGTGGTGGCGCACATCCGCTATGCCGTCGACCGCATCGGCGTGGCGCACGTGGGCATAGGGTCGGATTTCATCACCGACCAGCCGGCCGAGCGCTACCAGGAATTCATGCGCAAGCCCGAGGTCTACGGGACCTGGCCGTGGCGCTATCCCATCGACGGCCTGCAGGCCCAGCAGGACATGCTGGCCGGCCTGGCGGACATCGGCCTGGCACGCCGGGACATCGACGCCATCGCCCGCGACAACTTCCTTCGCCTCTTCCATATCGTCATGGCGGGCACGCCCGCCGCCTGACCCCCAAGGACACTCCATGACCAGCAAGACTCCCCTGGGCAAGCTGCCCGCCGCCGTCTTCGGCGATCTCGACATCCCCCGCTATCCGCAATCCGTCATCGACGCCTTCCTCGCCCTGGAGGACCTGACCGGCACCGTGTCCGACGCCATGGACGAGCTCGGCCTGTGCGGGGTGGTTCCGGGCTGCGACCTGCCGCCCACGCTGCCCGGACGGCGCATGGCCGGCCCGGCGCTGACACTGCGCAACGTCGAACAGCGCGACGACGCCTACAAGGGCGCCAAGGACCGCATCTCGAAGATGGCCGAGATCGAGGCGCACAACCTGGCCGAGCCCGGCGACGTGCTCGTGATCGAAGGCGTGCCCGGCATCTCCAACATGGGCGGGCTGTCGGCCGCCATCGCCAGGCGCCAGGGCGAGGCGGGCGCCGTCATCGACGGCGCCATCCGCGACGTGGAGCAGTCGCGCTCGCAGGACTTCCCGATCTGGTCGCGCGGCGTCAGCTCCATCACGGGCAAGTGGCGGCTGGAGACGGTCGCCATCAACGGCATCGTCCACATACGCGGCGTGCAGGTGCGGCCCGGCGACCTGGTGGTGGCCGACGAAGGCGCCATCTGCTTCATCCCGCGCGAGGCCGTCGAGACCGTGCTCAAGCGCGCGCAGGAAATCGGCGAAGGCGAGGCCCGCCGCTACCAGGACATCCAGGCCGGCATGCCCATTCCCGAACTGGCCAGGCGCACCCACGTCTACAAGTTCAGCCAGGACCAGCGGGAGGCGACATGATCGTCGAACAACGGCTCTACACCTACCATCCGGGCAACCTCGACGCCTTCGTCGCGCTGTACAGGAAGGAAGGCATGGCGGCGCAGATGCGCCACCTGCCCGCGCTGCTGGGCTACTACGTGAGCGAGATCGGCGCCCTGAACCAGACCGTCACGCAGTGGGGCTACCGGAGCCTGCAACAGCGCATGGACTGCCGCGACGCGCTGTTCGCCGATCCGGACTGGAAGGCCTTCCTGGTCCAGGCCAGGCCGCTGATGCTGTCGCAGGAATGCCGCATCCTCAAGCCCGCTCCCTTCTTCCGCGACCGCCTGGCCCATCTCATCGACGACGCGCGCGGCCTGGACCTGTCCGGCCAACCCTGACGCACGACGACACGGGCCGCGACAGGCCCGCAACGGAGACACACATGTTCAAACCCCTCATCCACTGGGCGGCCGCCTTCGCGCTGGCCGCCACCGCCGCCGCGCCGGCCCACGCCGCCGACTACCCCACCCGCCCCGTCCGGCTGCTGGTGCCGTTCTCGCCGGGCGGCGGCATCGACCAACTGGCCCGCATCGCCGCGGTGAAGATGGCCGAAGACCTCAAACAGCAGGTCATCGTGGAAAACATGGCCGGCGCCGGCGGCGCCATCGCCGCCAAGACCGTGGCCAACGCGACGCCCGATGGCTACACCTTGATCTTCAATTCCTCGTCCGCCGTCGCCACCGGCCTGCTGGGCAAGGACCGGCTGGGCTTCGATCCCGTCAAGGACTTCGCGCCCGTGTCCCTGGTCGCCCAGTTCCCGCTGGTCATGGTCGTCAATCCCAAGGTGCCGGCGCGGAACATGAAGGAGTTCGTCGAGCTGCTCCGGAAGAATCCCGACAAGTACAACTACGCGTCTTCCGGCAACGGCACCGCCATCCACCTGGCCTCCGAACTGTTCAAGACCCTGGCCGGCGTCAACATGCAGCACGTGCCCTACAAGGGCACGGCGGCGGCCATGCAGGACCTGCTGGGCGGACGCATCCACATGATGCTGGACGGCGTGCCGCCGCAGATCGGCAACATCCATGAAGGCCGGGTGCGGGCGCTGGGCGTGACCACCACCGAGCGCTCGGCCATGCTGCCCGACGTGCCCACCGTGGCCGAAGCCGTGCCCGGCTACGCGTTTCCGTTCTGGGTCGCGATCTACGCGCCGGCGGGCACGCCCAAGCCCGTCCTGGACCGCCTGGCCGCGGCCGTCTCGGCCGCCGCGAAAGACCCGCAGTCGCGCCAGCGATTCAAGGATGCCGGGTCCGAGGCGGTCGGCTCCACGCCCGCGGAGCTGGCCGCGTTCTGGAAGCAGCAGATCGATCTGTACAGCGGCATCGTCAGCAAGACCGGCATCAAGCTGGACGGCGAGTGACGGCCACCCTGCATGCTACGATGCGCGCCATGAATCGTCCCGACACCAGCGGCGCGCAGACCGTGGACCGGGCCGTCGCGGTGCTGCGGCTCCTGGCGTCGGCCGGCGAATCCGGCCTGCGCCTGATCGACCTCCAGCATGCCTCCGGCCTGTCCAAGCCCACCGTGCACCGGCTGCTGACGTCGCTGTTGCAGCATGGCCTGGTCGAACAGGACGAGGACACCCGGCGCTACCGCCTGGGCATGGAGATGGCGGTGCTGGGATGGTCCGTTTCCAGCGGCCGCGCCGACCTGCGCCAGCTGTGCGGGCCCGACATGCAGGCGCTGGCCGACGAGACCGGCGACACCGCCTTCCTGGCGGTGCGCTCGGGCTACGACACCGTCTGCATCGAACGCAAGATGGGCCCTTATCCCATCAAGGCCTTCACCGTCGACGTCGGCACGCGCCGACCGCTGGGCGTGGGGGCGGGCGGCATCATCATGATCGCGGCCCTGCCCGAGGACGAGGCGGAGCTGGTGTTCGAATCGATACGCGAACCGCTGCGCGCCTATCCCAACGTGTCCGAACCGTCGCTGCGGGCCGCCGTCGCGCGGGCGCGCGAGGACGGCTACGCGCTGAGCGACGGCCTGGTCATGACCGGCGTGCGCGGCCTGGCGGTGCGGGTGTCGGATGCGCACGGCGCCCCCATGGCGGCGCTGAGCCTGAGCGCGGTGCAGGATCGGATACGTCCCGAGCGGGTGCCGGCCCTGGTCAAGGCGCTGGAAGAAAGAAGAAAGCGCATCGAGCGCAGCCTGGCGGGGCCGGGGCGGCGCCAGCGGTAGCCGGCGGGACAAGCGAATCCGCGCGAGATAAACTCGCCGGTGGTCCGCAACCGGATTTTCTTCTTCCCATGATCGACAAGACCCTTTCGAAGGGCCTGAAACTGCTGGAGGCCCTGGCGGACAGCGACACGCCGCGCGGGGTGACCAACATCGCCAGCGAGCTCGAACTTTCCAAGAGCAACGCGCACCGCCTGTTGCAGACGCTGGCCGCGCTCGGCTATGTCGATTCCGTCGAAGGCAAGTATTTCGCCACGCCCAAGATCTGGAGCCTGGGCGAGAAAATCGTAGGACGCCTGGCGGTCCGCGCCGTGGCCTTGCCCGAAATGGAAAGCCTCGCGCTCGAGACACAGGAAACGGTGCATTTGTCGATACTCGACAAGACCGAGGTCATCTATCTCGAGAAGATCGACAGCCCGCAGCCCATCCGGGCGTACACCGAGGTCGGCGGCCGCGCGCCCGCCAGCGCCGTCGCGACGGGCAAGGCGATGCTGGCCTACCAGGACGACGACATCATCGCCGCCGCCGCCGCGCGGCTCGCCCCCCATACGCGCCTGTCCCTGCCCGACGGCGATGCCCTGCGCAAGGAACTCGCCGGCGTGCTCAAGCTCGGCTATGCGATCAACCGCGGCGAATGGCGAGAGCGGATAGGCGGCCTGGCCGCCCCCGTTTTCAATCGCTACGGCAAGGCCATTGCCGCCATCGGCATTTCAGGCCCGACCGACCGCCTCACGCCGAAGCGGATGCGCGACCATGCGCAGCGGGTTTGCGAGGCCGCCCGCCGGGTCTCGGAAAAGCTCGGCTCCTCCGCCTGATCCCATCCCCCGTCGTTTCCGCCTGACCGCCTCGCGTCTTCATATGGACGCCGAGGCCATCCGGCGTCGTCCCCGCACGCATCTCCCGATTGACGGCCTTGCGCGCCGATGTTTATCATAGGTTCGTAATTTTGATACGCCGTTCTCTATTTCAGAACAAACGGGCAGTGCATAGAAGGAGACATTCATGCAAGGGCAACACAATGGGCCGGGCAGACCCTATCGGGTCGGCCTGATCCATGTGGTCGCGAAAGGCGACCCGGTCATCGACACGCAGGACATCGTCGATTTCAAACGAGGAATGGAGGCCATCGGCTATCGGGAAAACGTCGACGTGGTCTACCAGGAGTTGTACGGCAACCGCGACCAGGACCTCATCCAGGCCCATGCCGAGGCCCTCGTCGCCTGGCCCGCGGACGTGATCGTTTCTTTCCTGACCAATGCCAACATCGCCCTCAAGAAGGCCACGCGGGACGTGAAAATCCCCGTCGTCTGCTGGGCCACCAACCACATCGAAGCAGGGCTGGCCGAGAGCTACCGGCGGCCGGGCATGAATTTCACCGGCTTCTCCTACATCCCCTACAACAATTGGGCCAAGGTCAGGCTGCTGAAGATGGCGGTTCCCGGCCTGACCCGCATCGGCCATCTCTACAACCCGACCTATTCGCCCGCTCCCGCCGTGATGCGCGAATTCGCCGACGCCGCGCGCGCCATGGGCTGCGAAATGCCGATCTACGAAACGCTGCGCACCGAGGACTTCGAGTCCAGCGTCCTCGCCATGAAACGGGACGGCTGCCAGGCCGTCCTGGTCGGCCCCCATGCGCTGTTCAACATGAACGGCGAAGTCCTGGGCAGGCTTTTCCTGGATGCGCGGCTGCCCGCCGTGGGCAATCAGATGTCCATCACCCGGGCGGGCGGCCTGGCGACCATCAGCCCGGGCAAGAAGAAAGGCTGGCCGATGATGGCGCAGGTCGTCGACCAGATACTGCACGGCGCGGATCCCGCGCAGATCCCCATCGATCGCAGCATGCGCGGGCCGACCACGCTCAACCTGAACAACGCCCGGCGGCTGGGACTCCAGCTCCCCGCGTCCCTGATCGACGAAGCGGATGTGTTGATCGAATGAAAGCGCCGCCTTGGGCGGCGGCGTGATTGGCAGTCAACACATCAACCGAGGTCGGTCGTATGAACAGCATGAGATTCCTTGCATTCGCCAGCCTGCTCGCTGGCACGGTGGCCACCATCCCCTGCGTCGCGGCCGACGCATCGAACTACCCCGAGCGGCCCATACGCGTGGTCGTCAACTATGCGCCGGGCGGCAGCAGCGATTCCCTGGCGCGCTCGGCGCTGGCCGACCTGGAGTCCTTCCTGGGACAAGGCGTCATCGTCGACAACCGCCCCGGCGCCAACGGCAACATCGGCACAGGCTTCGTCGCCAAATCCGCCCCCGACGGATACACCCTGGGCGTCAGCGGCCTGTCGGGGGTCACCAACTCCTTCCTTTATCGCAACCAGAGCTACGATTTCTTCAAGGACCTGGTTCCCGTGGCGATGATCGCCCGCAACCCGGGCGTGCTGATCGTCAACAAGTCCCTGCCGATACGGACGGCGCAGGAACTGGTGCAGTACGCCAAGGCGCATCCCGGCAAGCTGAACTTCGCTTCCGGCGGACGCGGATCGAGCCTGCACTTGAACGGAGAAATCTTCAAGAGCGCCGCGGGCGTGGATATCGTCCACGTTCCCTACCGCGGGGAAGCGCCCGCCTTGAATGACCTGGTGGGCGGACAGGTCCAGATGATGTTCGCGGTACTGGCTTCGGCCAAGCCCTTCATCGACCAGGGATTGGTCCGGGCCCTGGCGGTCACCAGTCCGGAACGCACGGACCTGATGCCCGACCTGCCCACCTTGCGTGAGTCGGGCATCGGCTTCGGGCTGTACTCCTGGGCGGCGATTTTCGCGCCCGCCGGCACACCCAGGCCCATCCTGGAAAAGCTGAACGTGGCGATCAGAAAGGCCATCGCCCAGCCGAAAACCACCGAACGCTTGAGGGAAATGGGTGCCGAGACCGTGGACATGGATCTCGCGCAGATCAAGGCCTACAGCGACCAGGAGCAACGGTTCTGGGCCGGCGTGTTCTCCAAGCTGCATGTGCAGATGGACTAGCCGGCGCGGCGCTCAGTTCCCGGCGCGGGGCACCGCCGCGCCGGTGATCCCGTGACGCGCCAGCGCCTGCTGGACAAAGCCCGACGCCTTCATTTCCTCGACGAAAGCCCGCAGGTAATCGCCGGCGGCTCCGCCCCGCGACTTGGGCAGGCCCATGGCCTGCCGGATCAGCATGAAATGTCCGGGCAGGAGATGCACGCCCCCCAGCCGCCCCGCGTCGGCTTCGAGCTGCTGGCGCACGCCTGCGGCCACGTCGGCCCCGCTTTCCAGGAACACGTCGACCACGGCCGGCGAGGTCGGCGCCCGCTCGATGTCCGCCTGCTGCAGGCTGCGGCTCAGGTAGAGGTCGTAGGCGCTGCCCTTGCCGACCGTGACCCGCACGCCCGGCCGGTCCACGTCGGCATGGGCGACGATGGGCGAGCCGTCGCGCACGAGGTAGGCGCCTTCGATCACCACGTAGGCATCGGTAAAGGCAATGTGCTCGCCGCGCTTGGGGTCGATGGCGAAGAAGCCGATGTCGGCCTGCTCGGCGGCCACCGCCTCGACCGACTCGCCGGCCGACGGGAAGACCACCAGTTCCAGCCGCGCGCCCAGCCGCCGTGCCAGTTCCCGCGCCAGGTCCACGGACACCCCGCGCGCGCCGTGTTCGTCGTCGCGGCTGGCAAGAATGGGATTGCCGACGTTGATGGAGGCGCGCAGGACTTGCCTGGGCGTGAAGGCGGCGCGGAGGGCTTCGGTCGGTTGCATGGTGGGCTCGGGAACGATGTCAGGCCAGGGGCAAGAGTACACGAAACGGGCGGCGCGCCTCATCCGGCCTCGGCCAGTTCGCGTATCGCTGCCTCGAGCCGCCGGACAGGATCCTCGATGGGCCCGGGATAGCGATACAGGCAGACGTCGTACTGCGGCAGTCCTTCGACGATCATCAGGCGCTGCAGCGGCGCGCCGCCGAAACTGTCGGCGATCTTCTGCATGGGAATGATGCCCATCAGGTCGCCTTGTGAAACGACCGTCATCAGGGTCAGGTAATCCGGGCACTGCGCGACAATGCGGGGTCCGGCCAGCTTGCGGACCCGGAATGCTTCCTCGGCCATGCCGCCGGGCGAGCGGTCCTTGCCCACCACCACCCAGCCCACATCGCGCAGTTCCATCAGCGACCCGGCCTGGGCCAGCGGATGGCCCTTGCGCGAGAAAATGGCCGGCTCGTTCCTGAACAGGGGCACTTCGAGCAGATGCGGATACGCCGCGCTGCGAGGCCGCGGGCATATCGCCAGGTCCAGGTCACCCGCCTCCAGGGACAGCAACAGTTCCTGCGACGATCCGTTGAAAATGCGCAGGGGCGCCACGTCGCCCTGTCCGGCCCAGCCGGATACCAGGCAGGGACCATAGGCAAGAGCCGCACCGGCCGAGATGCCCAGCCTGACGCCACGCGCGGGCAGCGACGGCTCCTGCGTCTCCCGAAGATGGCGAATGGTGATGTCGAACCGGCTCGATTGCGCCGCCAGGGTATGCGCCGCCGGCGTCGGTAGCACGCGGCCGCCGACACGCGTCATCAAGGGCATGCCCAGCTCCCGTTCCAGGGCCTGGAGCGCCTGGCTGATGGCGGGCTGCGTCACGCCCGCCTCGCGCGCGGCGGCCGACAACCCGCCTTTTTCCACCACCAGCCGGAGGAAATCGAGATGCCGTGTGTTCATAAGAATTGCTTATGGAGAGAAGCGGGCATGCATTGCATTCGAAGGGCCCGCTTCACAAACTTGTGACCGGGGCGACATATTGCCGCCGGATCGGAATCGGAGACGAATCGAATGCTATCTACTTTGGCAAGACGCCCGCGCCGCGGGGCCAAGGGCCCGGTGCTGGCCTGCCTGCTGCTGGGCCCGTGGCTGGCGTTGGCGCCACCCGGCGCCCAGGCGTTCCCGGACAAACCCATGCGCATCATTATTCCATACACCCCCGGCGGGCCGGTCGATCTGACCGTGCGCCTCATCCAGCCGCAACTCGAAGCGGCCTTCGGCAAACCCCTGGTCGTGGAGTACAAGTCGGGAGCCGGCGGTGCGATAGGCGTACAAAGCGCCGCGGCGGCCAAGCCTGACGGCTACACGCTGGTCGTGGCCGCCACCAACAACATCGTCATCGATCCCTTCCTGAAGAAGGGCGAGACCTTCGATCCCCTGCGCGAACTCCAGCCTCTGATCAAGGTAGCGGAGATTCCCGCCGTGCTGTTCACCAACCGGCAACAGGACGCGAAGAACTGGGAAGCCTTGCGCGCCGGCGCGGCCAGGACCGGACGGGTGCTGAACTTCGGGTCGCCCGGCGTCGGCACCACGCCTCATCTGTCGAGCATCCTGCTGGCGAAAGCCACCGGCCTGCCCATCACGCACGTCGCCTATCGCGGCGCGCAGCCCGCGGTGCAGGCGCTGATGGCCAACGAGGTCCAGTTGTTCATGGGTGCCGCCGGCCTGCTCGCGGGACAGGTCCAGGGCGGCCAGGTCGTTCCCCTGGCCGTCTCGGCGCCCGAACGGCTGGCCGTCATGCCGGACGTGCCGACCGTCAAGGAGGCCGGCATCCCCGACGTGCTCGCCAACAACTGGCTGCTGCTCGCCGCGCCCAAGGGCTTGCCCCGCGACGTCGCCGAGCGCATCGAACGGGTCTTCGGCGAGGTGCTCGGCTCGGAGGAAAGCCGTTCGCGCTATGCGGCGCAGGGCATGGTGCCATCGGGCAGGACAGGCGCGCCGCTGCTGGCCGACCTGCGGGCCGAGGCCGGAAAGTGGCGGACCCTGATCCGCGGCGAAGGCCTGGAGGAAGGCCAATGACGCCGCGCCCCAACTTCCTGGTGTTCATCACCGACCAGCATCGCGCCGACCACCTGGGCTGCTATGGCAACCCCGCCATCAGAACACCGCACATCGATGCGCTGGCCGCGCAGGGAACGCGCTTCGACCGGTTCTACGTGGCCAGTCCTGTCTGCATGGCCAACCGGGCCACCTTGATGACGGGGCGCATGCCGTCCCTGCATGGCGTCCGGCACAACGGCATCGCGCTGTCGCGCGATGCGACGACCTTCGTCGACCTGCTGCGCGCCGGCGGCTACCGCACCGCGCTGATCGGCAAGTCCCACCTGCAGAACATGGGCCACGACGGTCCGGGCCGCAAGCGCTGGACGGCGGGACTGGGCGATCTGGATCCCCCGGCCGCCCTGCGCGATGCCGGCACTCGCGCCCGGGCGGGGGCCGCCTACGACAACGAATGGACCCCTTATTGGGAAGAAAACCCGGGGCACACGGTCTCCCTGCCCTTCTATGGCTTCGACCACGTGCGCTTGTGCACTTTCCACGGCGACCAGGTCGGCGCCGACTACGCGCGCTGGCTGGAAGCCCGCCATCCGGGCTCAAACCGCTTGCGCGGCAGGGAGCACGCCATTCCCGACGGCCGCTACAGCGCGCCGCAGGCATGGCGCACGCGCGTACCGGAATCGCTCTATCCGACCTCGTACATCGCGGACGAAGCCACCGGCTTCCTGTCCGGCCAGGATCGGGGCAGCGGCGACAAGCCCTTCTTCCTGGCCTGCTCCTTCCCCGATCCGCACCATCCCTATACGCCGCCCGGAAAATACTGGGACATGTACGATCCGGACAGCATCGCGCTGCCCGCCTCCTTCTGGAACCGCGGCTCGACTCCTCTGGTCTCGTCGGTGCATCGCGACACCGCCCAGGGTCGGTACAGCCGCGAAGGCTATATACCGTTCGGCGTCACCGAACGCGAAGCGCGGGAGATCATCGCGCTGACCTACGGCATGATCTCGATGATCGACGATGCGATCGGCCGCATCATGGCCGCGCTGCGGGAAAGCGGCCAGGACCGGAATACGGTCGTCCTCTTCACCAGCGACCATGGCGACTGGATGGGCGATCACGGCCTGATGCTCAAGGGTCCCCTGCATTACCAGGGCCTGATCCGCGTACCTTTCATCTGGCGCGATCCCGCCGCCGACAGGCCGCCGCACGCCGTCGACCGGGACATGGCCGGCACCGTGGATATCGGCCGCACCGTGCTGGGCCGCGCCGGCATCAATCCCTACAACGGCATGCAGGGCATCGATCTGCTGGCCCCATCGAGACCCGCCGGGCGAACCATGGTGGTCGAGAGCGAGCAGGTCATGCACAAGTTCGACCAGGGCCGTTCGTTCAGGGTGAGGAGCCTGGTGGACCCGCGCTATCGCCTGTCCGTGTCGGACATCGACGAAATCGGCGAACTCTATGACCTGGACCAGGATCCGGCGGAAACGGCCAATCTCTGGACGTCCGCGCCGCATCAGGCCGTGAAGGCACGCCTGCTCGAACGACTTTGCCGCGAGCAGATCCGACTGGGAGACGAGGCGCCATTGCCTACCGCACTGGCTTGAGGCGCCCGCCCCCGGGGAGGGCGGTCAGCCGTGAACTCCGGCGCGTTGCGCTTCGATCTGCTCCATCACGTGGAGCGTCAGCCGGGTGGTGTGGCTGCGCATGGCCAGGTAGGCCTGCTCGGGCTGCCCGGCCAGCACCGCTTCCACGATCTTCTCATGTTCGCGGTGCGAGGTCTCGAAACGGCGCTCGACGCCGCTTTGCGCGGCACGGACCGGCGCGAGGCGGTCGCGCAGGTTCTCCACCTGCGCGACCAGGGTCTGGTTCTGCGTGCCCTGGCAAATGAGCTGGTGGAAGCGCGCATTGAGCCGGAGATAGGCATCGGCATCGCCGCGCCCGGCCACCCGCTGGGTTTCTTCGTGCAGCAGTTCCAGCTGGCGGCGCTGCATGGCGCTCATGCGCTGGGTGGCGATCCGGCAGCAGAGGGACTCCAGCTCGCACAGGGCCTCGAGCATGTCGGCAAGCTGTTCGGCGCTGACGTTGGCCACCACGCCGCCCCGACGCGGCACCAGTTCGATCAGGCCACGGGCATTGAGCAGGCGGAGCGCCTCGCGAATGGGCGTGCGCGATACCTGGAAGCGCTCGGCCAGCGAAGGCTCTTCGAGCTTCTCGCCAGGGGCCAGGGTACCCGCAATGATCTCGTCAGCCAGCGACTGGCTGATCCGAGCGGCAATGGTGGTCACGAGAGCATCCTTCCATATGGACCATCGAATGCCGGCGGATTATACGCGGCGCCTATCCCGCCATGAACATAAACGGCATCCGGACATTCTTGCTTCTGATTTGGAACACACTTGGCAAAAATATTATTTCAAACATGTTGACGTGTATACACGATGATCTTAAAGTATTCCTAACCGAGGGACGACCCTGGCGACGCCGCCAGCCCGTCCCATGGCTTCCCTATACACAGCAACAAGGAGATCCCGTGAACTGGCACGGTCTGGCGACTTATCAGCGCGGCGGCAGCAAGCATCCTGGCCTGGTGGTCAACGACACCCTGTACGACCTGGCTCAATTGGCGAAGGCCTGCGACGTGGACCCGGCCCGCGTGGCGGGAGGCATAGGCGCGCTGATCGCGGATTGGGCCGGCAGCGGCCCGCTGGTCGCCACGATGGCCGCTCGCGCCGCCCAGCTCGCCGCGAGCGGCCGGCTCGCCGCGGTGGAAGGCGCCACCTATGCGGTCCCCTACCAGCCCCGCCGCATCTTCGCGACGGCTTCCAATTTCTACGAACACGCCGACGAGATGGGCACCAAGCTGGCGGCGCGCAGCGAAAGCCAGCCCTATATCTTCATGAAGGCCGAAACCAGCGTGGTCGCCACCGGCGAAAACGTCCAGATGCCGCCCGAGACCAGCCGTCTCGATTGGGAAGTGGAACTGGGCGTGGTCATCGGCAAGACCTGCCGCCACGTGTCGGTCGACGATGCGCTGTCGGCCATCGCCGCCTATACCGTCTTCAACGACATCAGCGCCCGCGACCTCAACCGCCGCACCGACTATCCGTTCACGCACGACTGGTTCCGCGGCAAGAGCTTCGACACCTTCGGTCCCATGGGTCCGTGGCTGGTGCCGGCGGACTGCATCGGCGATCCCCAGCAACTGCGCATGTCGCTGGCGGTCAACGGCGAAACCATGCAGGACGGCAGCACCTCGGAAATGATCTTCTCGGTGGCCGAACAGATCGCCTACCTGTCGCGCATCCTGACCCTGCATCCCGGCGACTTCATCGCCACCGGCACGCCCGACGGCGTGGGCATGGGGCGCGGCGTGTACCTGAAGGCGGGAGACACGATGGTGGCGCGGATCGAGAACATCGGTACGATCGAAAACACCGTCGTACAGGAAAGCCGGTAGGACGACATGCCGACGATCCCACCCCTACCATGCCACCGGGCCGCGGGCCCGCAAGGAGGCAGCCGTGACATCCCCTGACCAGCAACCGGTCGCACCCATCCGTACACGCAAGCTCGGGCACCTGGTGCTGATGGTGCGCGACCTCGACGCCTCCACGCGCTTCTATACCGAGGTCATGGGCCTGCGCGTCTCCGACCGCATCGGCGACCAGATGGTCTTCCTGCGGGCGGGTGAAGACCACCACGACCTGGCCCTGTCCCGCATCCCCGATGACGCCGCCGACCGCGACGATCTGCCTCGCTACACGCGCCCCGGCCTCGAGCACTTCTCGTACTACGTCGAATCGGTCGAGGAAATGCGCCGCGCCGTGGACGTGGCCCGCCAGCTGGGCGTGACGATCGAACGCGGCATCGGCCAGCACGGCCCCGGCTCGAACTGGTTCCTGGTATTCAAGGATCCGGACGGCAACAACGTCGAGATCTATACCGACATGGACCAGATCCCGGTTACCGCCGACCACCAGCCGCAGACCTGGGAACGCAACCTGGAGTCGTTCGACCGGCACCGCCTCGCCCATTTCGTCGTCCAGCCGCCCGCCGCGGTGCTGGCGGCCAAGGACGGCAAGAAAAACGCAGGACAAAAAGACTGAGCACGGGCGCCGCGGTTCCGGCGCCCGCCAGCCCAGCACGTAGGAATCCGGCGCGGAAGGGGGCTCTTTCCATCGGCATCGCCGCGGCGCATTCGCGCTCGGGAGACCCTTTGCGCGCCCGTTATCCGGCCGCCGGCCGCGCTCGCATCGAACGACGGCCCGCTCCATCGACAACAATGACGACCGATGAAGGAGACAACACCATGAAACCCCTCCAGCAATGGCTGCGCCGCGTTCCCCTGGGCCTCGCTGCGGCCGCGATCGCGGCGGGTCCCGCCGCCGCCCTGGCCGCCGATGCCTGGCCCAGCCGGCCGGTCACCATCGTGGTGCCGTTCGCCCCCGGCGGCAATACGGACATGATGGCCCGCATGATGGCCGAACGCATGAGCAAGGTGTTCGGCAAGCCCTTCATCGTGGACAACAAGGGGGGCGCGGCCGGCACCATCGCCGCCGAACAGGTCTCGCGCGCCCAGCCCGACGGCTATACGCTGTTCATGGCGACCATGACGCAGATCGTCACGGCGCCCATGACCAACAAGATCCGCTACGACCCGATACGCGACCTCGCCCCCATCATCAACGTGGGCGGCAACCCCTTCGTGCTGGCGGTCAATCCCCAGCGCAACTTCCGCACCGTGACCGATCTCGTCAACTATGCCAAGGCCAACCCCGGCAAGCTGAACGTAGGCCACGGCGGCAACGGCACGCTGACCCATCTGTCGGCGCTGCTGTTCCTGAGCCGCGTCGGCGTGACCGCCACCACGGTTCCCTACCGCGGCGGCGCGCCGGCCCTGGCCGACGTGCTGGCCGGCCAGATCGACATGTACAGCGCCAGCGTCTCGGAAGTCATGTCCTACGCCAAGACGCCCGAAAAGCTCACGCTGCTGGCGGTCTCCAGCGACAAGCGCCTGCCGCAGCTGCCGTCGGTTCCCACCATCGCGGAAACCTACCCGGGCCACGAGGTCGACACCTGGAACGGGTTGATGGGTCCCGCGGGCATGCCCGCTGACGTGGTCGCCAGGCTGGCCGAGGAAGGCCGCAAGATGATCAACGAGCCGTCCTTCCGCGCGCAGCTCGAGAACGCCGGCATCACGCCGCTGGGTGAAATGCCCGACGCGTTCGCCGCCCGCATCAAGGCGGAAACGGCGAAGTGGAAGCCGGTGATCCAGGCAGCGGGGATCGAACCGCAATAAGCGGTCCTGGAGACGGTCGGCGCATCGGCCTCGCTACTCGGGCGTAATCCCTGCCTGCTTGACCAGCGCCGACCACTTCTTGAGCTCCTTGCCCTGGTAGACGGCCAGTTCCTGGGGCGTGGAGCTGCGCGGGTCCACGTTCAGTTCGCGCATCTTGCTCCGTACCGCGGGCAACGCCAGGAACCTGGACAGGCTCTTGTTCAGGCGATCGACCACCGGCTGGGGCGTACCCGCCGGGGCGAAAATCGCGAACCAGTTCTGGATCTCGTACCCGGGCAGGCCCGCCTCCGACATCGTCGGCACATCGGGCATCAGCTCGCTGCGCTGATCGCTGGTGATGGCAAGTGCCCGCAGCGATCCCTGGTTGACCAGCGGCACCGCCGCCACGATGCCTGAAAAATACATCTCCACCTGCCCCGCCAGCAGGTCGTTCAAGGCGGGGCCGCCTCCCTTGTAGGGCACGTGCACGATGTCGACCGCCGCCATCGTCTTGAACAGTTCCGCGGCAAGGTGGGTCGGCGTGCCGACGCCGGCGGAAGCAAAATTGAGCCTGCCCGGCGCGGCCTTGGCCCGGGCGATCAATTCCCCCACGCTGCGGAACGGCTGGCGCGCGCCCACGACCAGCAACGACGGCGACGTACCGACCATGCCCACCGGCGAGAAATCCGCCACCGCATCGTAGGGCAGCCTGGAATACAGGCTGGGCGCGATTCCCAGCGACGCGGTGCCGCCCAGCAGCAGCGTGTAGCCGTCCGGCGCCGCCTTGGCCACCATGTCCGCGCCTATGGTCCCGCCCGCGCCGCCTTTGTTCTCGATGACGATGGGCTGGCCCAGGTCCTTGCCGACCTCGGTTGCCAGCAAGCGGCCCAGCACGTCATTCGGCCCGCCGGGCGGGAACGGGATCATCATGCGGATGGGACGATCCGGGTAGGATGCGGCAACGGCGGCGGCACAGGCACAGCTCATGGCCACGCCGGCCAGCAGGCGGCCGGCGCCCTGGTGCAGTCGATGGAGGAAAGGAGGAGGGGCAGAGGGAATCCGGGCGGAATGCGGCATGAGGTCTCCTTGGATACCGGCGGCCCCTGCTTGGGAGACCGTCGAATTGCCGCTGATCGTAGAAGGGGCCCGCCACCGCGCACAAACCAGTATTTCTCACTCGGCCTTGAACTTTTCTAACGACCTGGCCGTGCCGCAGGCCACGAGCCACTCACGGAAAGCGCAGATCTTCGAGTCGTCGGCCCGCGCCTGCGGACAGACCAGGTGATAGCCGCGCGCGCGGCGCAGCACGAAGGGATGAGGCGCCACCAGGATTCCCTGCTCGAGGTCCTTGGCCACGTAGCGAAGCTGGCCCAGCGCGACGCCCAGCCCTTGTATGGCGCATTGGTAGATCACGCTCAGGTCTTCGTAGTGGACGTCGCTGGCCGAGACCTTCCTGGCCGCGCCTGCCGCGGCGATCCAGTCGGACCAGTGCTGCGGCCGCCGGTTCGAATGCAGCAGCGGCAATTTCAACAACGCCCCGGTACTGCCTCCGGCAGGCAGGGCGGCCGCCAGTTCCGGCGCCATGACCGGCGTCAGCGCATCGCTGAACAACAAATCGCTGCGCAGGCCCTCCCACGGTCCGTCGCCGTACAGGATGCCGACATCGACGGTATCGCGGCGGAAATCCACCGCGTCCACGCTGGCCGCCAGGCGGATCTTGATCGTCGGATGGGCGTGCTGGAAGGCGGGCAACAGCGGGATCAGCCAGCGCAGGAAGAAGGTCGTGTGCCCTCTTACCGTCAATACCTGCGCCGAGCCCGACGACACCAGCTCCTGCGTGGCGCGCACGATCTGCCCGAACGCGACGCTGAGCCCCTTGGCATAGACCTCGCCGCCGCGCGTCAGCCTGGGCGGCCGCTCGGTCCGGTCGAACAAGGCAAAGCCCAGCCAGGTCTCCAGCGCCTTGACCTGATGGCTGACCGCGCCCGGCGTGATGTGCAGCTCGGCGGCGGCCTCGGTGAAGCTCAGGTGGCGAGCCGCGCTTTCGAACACACGCAGCGGATTCAAAGGAGGAAGCTGAGGGTTCATGGCCATGCTCCAGCATTAGTTTTTCTAAAAACTGGATGAAGTATTTTGGATGGCGACGCGCGGGGAAGCCGCCTTAAGATGGTCCGGCCGGCCGCCGCGAACTTGTCGCGGCAGACTACATCATCCGTCAGTGCGGCGGAAGCAGGAGCATTGCGTGAGCCCAGACTACTCCACCGATTTCCCTTCGCTCAAAGACACGGTCGACGCCGCCGAATGGCGCACCCGCACGGACCTGGCCGCGTGCTACCGGCTGATGGACCGGTACGGCATGACCGACATGATCTACAACCACATCACCGCGCAGATCCCGGGCAAGCACGAGCGCCTGCTGATCAATCTCTACGGCCTGCTGTACAAGGAAATCACCGCGTCGAACCTCGTGGAGATCGACTACGGCGGCCACGTCCATCGCTGTCCGGACACCGCCTACGGCATCAACCGGTCCGGCTACGTGATCCACGGCTGCATCCACCGGGCGCGGCCCGACGTGCATTGCATCATCCACACCCATACCCGCGCGGGCATGGCGGTGTCGGCCATGGCCTGCGGCCTGCTGCCCATCACCCAGACGGCTTCGCGCTTCCACGGACACATCGCCGAACACGCATTCGAAGGTCCCGCCATCGACCTGGAAGAACAGGCCCGCCTGGTCGCCGACCTCGGCCCGCACAACGCCATGATCCTGCGCAACCACGGCCTGCTGGTCTGTGCGCCTTCGATCGCGCAGGCGTTCAACCTCATGTACCAGCTCGAGATGGCGTGCCGCGCCCAGGTCGATGCCGTGGCGGGCGGTATCGCGCAGGTCCGCCTTCCCTCCGAGGAAGTGCTGGCGCGCGCCGCGCATCTCTACCAGCCCGGCACCCGCAGGCCCTACGGCGAACTGGAATGGCATGCGATGCTGCGCTGGCTGGAAGCCGAGCCCGGGGGTTTCCCGCGCCACGACCGCTGAGCGAGACCGCATGCGCAAAATCACCTTTCGCCATCCCATCGTCGAGATCGATGGCGATGAAATGACGCGCGTCATCTGGGCCTGGATCAAGGAAACGCTCATCCTGCCCCACGTGGACGGCGAGCTGCAGTACTTCGATCTCGGCATACACAATCGCGACGCGACACGCGACCAGGTGACGCTGGACGCCGCGCATGCCACGCTGCGCCACGGCGTGGCGGTCAAGTGCGCGACCATCACGCACGACGCGGCGCGGATGCGTGAATTCGGCTCGCCCGCCATGCTGCCCAGCCCCAACGCCACGCTGCGCAACATCCTGAACGGCACGGTGTTCCGCGAGCCCATCTGCTGCGCCAACATTCCCCGCCTCGTGCCGCACTGGGACCGCCCCATCGTCATCGCGCGCCACGCATTCGGCGATCACTCCAACGCCGGACAGATCGAGCTGCCCGGGCCCGGCACGCTCAGCCTGCGCTTCACGCCCGACGACGGCGGCGCTCCGCTCGAACGCGAGGTCTGCCGCACCGACGGCCCGGGCATCGCCCTGGCCATGTACAACCTCGACGCGTCGATCGCCGGCTTCGCGCGCGCCGTGTTCCGCTACGGGCTCCAGCGCCGCTACCCCGTCTACCTGTCGACCAAGCACACCATCATCAAGACCTACGATGGCCGCTTCTCCGCGCTTTTCCAGGAGATCTTCGAACGCGAGTTCGCGCGGGCCTATCGCGCGGCCGGCCTGGCCTACGAACATCGGTTGATCGACGACATGGTGGCGAGCGCGCTCCGGTGGCGGGGCGGCTACATCTGGGCTTGCAAGAACTATGACGGCGACGTGCAATCGGACGCCGTCGCCCAAGGCTACGGATCCCTTGGCCTCATGGCATCGGTGCTGATCACGCCCGACGGGCGCGCCTTCGAAGCGGAGGCCGCCCACGGCACGGTCACGCGCCACTACCGCGAACACCAGGCCGGACGAGAAACCTCGACCAATCCGATCGCCTCCATCTACGCCTGGTCGCGCGGACTTCGGCAGCGCGCGGAACTGGACGATACACCCGCTCTCGCCGCATTCGCCGCCGCGCTGGAGCGATCCTGCACCGCGACCGTGGAGGCGGGCTTCATGACCCGGGACCTGGCGGCCCTGGTACATCCCGGCCAGGCGTGGCTGAACACACGGGCCTTCCTCGAACGCGTCGCGGCAACCTTGCACCGCGAACTGGCCGCCTGAGGCCTCCCGGGCGTGCCGCGCCGGCGCGCTTCATCTCCTTGTTTTTCACATATGTGAAATAGCTTTCACACTGGTGAAAGCAGCGTCCTCCTGGCGTTTCCCGTCGAGATAATGCGCCGCACCCGATGCACGCGGCCACGACAGGAGACACCATGCCCCAGCACATCAGAATCGACCGACACGGCCCCATCTGGCGAGTCGTCATCGATCGCCCGGCGTCCAAGAACGCCCACGATCTCCAGACCTTCCAGGAACTGGTCGCCGCCTTCGACCAGGTCGAGGCCGACCCGGACTGCCGCTGCGCCATCCTGACCGGCGCCGGCGACATCTTCAGCGCCGGCCAGGACCTGCGCTTCACCGGGCAGGCGGATCCCCAGGCCATCGACGCCTACGGCCGCTGGAACGTCGCCGCCCGCCAGCGCATCCAGCGCAACGCCAAACCCGTGGTCGCGGCGGTGAACGGCCCGGCCATCGGCGGCGGCGTCTACCTGGCCACGTCCTGCGACCTCGTGGTCGCCGTCGACACCGCCTTCTTCCAGATGCGCGAAATCCAGGCCGGCAACCACAGCGGCGGCGCCTTCCTGTTCACCATCGGGCGCGCCCGCTCGCTGGAACTGTCACTGCTGGGCGGTCGCCTGCCCGCGCCGCAGGCGCTGGAGTGGGGGCTGATCAACCGCTGCGTGCCGGCGGCGGACTTCGATGCCGCCGTGGACGAACTGGCGGCCGCGCTGGCCGACCTGCCGCCGCTGGCCATCCGCTACACCAAGAGCGCGACCAACCTGCTGCTGGACATGGCCGGCTTCAGCAACCACATGGAGGCCGGCTCGCCGATGCAGCGCTACCTGGGCCTGACGCCCGACGGCCGCGAGGCCAAGCGCGCCTTCAACGAGCGCCGCAAGCCGGTCTTCACCGGCCAGTTCCCCCGCGTCGCCGAGTAGGAGAACCCGATCGTGCCCCAACCCCTGCAAGGCTGCCGGGTCGTCGACTTCACGCACGTGCTGTCGGGCCCCATCGCCACCAACTTCCTGCGCCTGCTCGGCGCCGAGGTCATCAAGATCGAATCGGCCGCCGGCGACACCATGCGCAACTACGGCGGCATCCAGTATGCCGATGGCATGGGCCCATCGTTCGCGTCGGTCAACTCGGGCAAGAAGTCCATCGTGCTCGATCTCAAGCACGACGCCGACGTGGCGGTCGCGCGCGAGCTGATCGCCGGCGCCGACGTGGTGACCGAGAATTTCCGGCCCGGCGTGATGGACCGCCTGGGCCTGGGCTACGAAGCCTGCAAGGCCCTCAACCCGCGCATCGTCTTCTGCTCGATCTCGGGCTACGGACAGCGCGGCGAGGTCCGCCACCAGCCCGCGATCGACCAGATCATCCAGAGCACCTCGGGCATGATGAGCCTGAGCGGCGAACCCGGCACCCCGCCCATCCGCATCGGCTATCCGGCGGTCGATACCTATTCGGGCCTGCTGGCTGCCTTCGCCATCGTCTCGGCCCTGCTGCAACGCGGCCGCGACGGCCAGGCGCAGCAGGTGGACGTAGCCATGTTCGACGCCGCGCTGGTGCTGATGATCTCGATGGCCGGCCCGCACCTGCTGACCGGCAAGCGCCCCGCCAAGCAGGGCAACCGCGGCTACAGCATGTCGCCCACCGCCGATACCTTTCCGGCCGCCTCGGGGCATCTCACCCTGGGCGCGGTCCGCCAGGACCAGTTCGAACGGCTGTGCCGCGTCATCGGCCGCGAGGACCTGATCGCCGATCCACGTTTCAAGGATCGCGGCACGCGGGTCACGCATGGCGAAGCCCTGCAGCACGAGGTCCGCCAGGCACTGGCCGGCCGCGAAGCCGCCGAGTGGGCAAGCCTGCTCAATGCGGCCGGCGTACCGGCCGGAGAAGTCCGCGAGCTTCCCGAGGCGCTGGCGCAGCCCCATCTGGACGACAGGCAATTACTGTTGTCGATCCCGGCCGGCGACCAGGCCCTGCGCGTGCTCAATGCGGGCTTCTGCTACGAACACGACGGCCCGGGCGTGGACGCGCCGCCGCCGGCACTGGGCCAGCACACGGCCGAGATCCTGGCCAGCCTGGGCCGCACGCCCGAACAGATCGCCGCCTTCCTGCACCGCGAGGATTCCAAGGCGGAATCCTGACACCACGGGGCCCAGGCCCGAGTACGACAATATCCCAAGGAGACAACTCATGAAGATCATGCATCTTGCCAGCGCCCTGTGCGCACTGGCCCTTTCGGCCACGGCCGCGCAAGCGCGCGACGCCGCCTATCCCGCCCAGCCGATCCGCCTGATCGTGCCCTTCGCGCCCGGCAGCACCAGCGACACGTCGGGCCGCGTCATCGCGCAGCAGCTCGCCAGCCGCCTCGGCCAGGCGGTCACCGTGGACAACATGCCGGGAGCCGACGGCCGCATCGGCATCATGGCGGCCAAGAACGCGCCGGCCGACGGCTACACCCTGGTGCTGGGCAGCTGGACCAATCTGTCGGTCAATCCCATCGTCGTCAAGGACCTGCCCTACGATCCGCTCAAGGACTTCAAGCCCATCTCGGGCGTTACCCGCAGCATGCTGGGCATCGCCGTGCCGGCCAACTCGCCGTACAAGACGCTGGCCGACCTCGTCGCCGCGGCCAAGGCGCAGCCCGAGAAGCTGAACTTCGGCAACTTCGCCTGGGGCTACCGCCTGGCCACCGAATGGTTCTCCAGCATCGCCGGGATCCGCTTCACCCCGATCTCGTACAAATCGACCAGCCAGATGAACACCGACCTGATCGGCGGACAGATCGACGTGGCGATGGACGGCGTCGCCTCGCTGGCGCCGTCGGCCAAGGCCGCCAAGCTGCGCATCCTCGCGGTCACCGGGGAAAAGCGCCACGTCGAGTTTCCGGACGTGCCCACCATCCGTGAAAGCGGCTATCCCGACTACACCATCTATGGCTGGTCGGCGTTGATGGCGCGCACGGAAGTCAGCGACGCGATCACCCGGCGCCTGGCCGACACCATGAAGGAGGTGCTCGACTCCAAGCCGATCCAGGAGTTCGCCGAAAAGGGCGGCTCCGAACTGCTCAAGCGCGACCCCGAACAGATGCGCGCCTTCAACGTGAAGGAAATCGCGACACTGCGCACGGTTGCCGACAAGGCCGGGCTGGTCGCGCAGTGAAACCGGCCGGACCGGTGCGGCACGCGCGCCCCGCTCAGTGCCCGAACTTGTCCGGCAAGGCCTCCATATGCTTGCGATGAAGCTCCACCACCCGCTGCAGCGCCCTCAGGAAATCGAGCTTCTTGGCGCGCAGCGCCACGAGGCTCGCGCCGATGCCCAGGGCCATCGGCGGCTGATGAACCGGCGCGGCCAGCAGCAGCGTGATGATGCCGGCCCCCGGCGTCGACACGCCTTCGCTGTAGGCATAGCCGCTTTCGCGGTACTGCTGGATACGCTTGCCCAGTTCCGCCATCGACACCCGGTGCTCCGGCAATTCGTGCGCGTTGATCTGGTTGACCAGCGCCCACAGCTCGGACGGCGGCTTGAGCGACAGCAGCACGGTGCCCATGGCCGACCGCAGCAGCGGCCGCAGCGTGCCCGGCGCCACGTCGCGCCGGTGCAGGGCGTCCGGGCCGCGCACCACGTGGATGTACTGCACGTGGTGGCCGCTCTGTATCCCCAGCGTGGGCGTACCGCCCGTTTCCTCGCGCATCTGGTACATCAGCCGGGCGATCGTGCCGTCGGCCATCAGCGCATCGTTGACCCAGATGCCCAGCAGCGCCGCTTTCACCGTCGGCACGAAGGTCCGCTCGCTGGACGAATGGTCGAGATAGCCCATCTCGCTCAGCGTACGCAGCAGGGCCAGCGTGCTCGAGGCTGGATAATCCAGCGCCGCGGCGATCTCGCTCAGCGTCGCGGGCGCCTTGCGCCGCGCGAAGAACTCCAGAATCTCTATGGCCCGTTGGGCCGACTTGACCTTGGGCGCCATGCTCTTGCCTCCACCGTTGCGCCTACCCGCATTCTTTCAGCCAGGAACGAACCATGAAACTCGCCACCATTGAACTCGGCGGCCGCCAACTGCCCGCACTCTTCCTGGACGACGGCCGCGTCTGCGACCTCCAGGCCTTCGCCCAGGCCGCCCCGCCCGCCACGCTGCCCTTCCCGTGGCCCGAGACCGGCCGCCTGACCATGATCGACCTGGCCGCCGGCGGCGCCGCCACCTGGGCCTGGTGCCGCGACATCGCCGCCGTCGCCGACGCCCACCTGATCCAGCCCGGCAGCTACCGCCTGCTGGCGCCCATCCCGCGCCCGCCCAAGAACATCTTCTGCCTGGGCCGCAATTATAGGGAGCACATCCAGGAAGATAACGTCTCGCGCAACCTCGACACCGACGTGCCCCAGCATCCGCAGTTCTTCACCAAGCCCTGGACCGCCATCGTGCCGCACGAAGGCGCCATCCGCTACGACCAGCGCGTCACCCGCCGCCTGGACTACGAGGTCGAACTCGCCGTCGTCATCGGCCAGGGCGGCCGCGACATCGCCGAAGCCGACGCTCCCGGCCACATCTTCGGCTACACCATCCTGAACGACATCAGCGCCCGCGACCTGCAGAAACGCCACGACCAATGGTTCAAGGGCAAGGCCATCGACGGCAGCTGCCCCTTCGGCCCCTGGATCGTCTCGCCGGAAGCGGTGGGCGATCCCCATGCGCTGCGCATCTCGCTCAAGGTCAACGGCGAACAGCGCCAGGACGCCAGCACCAGCGCGATGATCTTCTCCATCCCGCGCACCATCGCATCGCTGTCCTCGGGGCTGACGCTGGAGCCGGGCGACGTGATCGCCACCGGCACGCCCTCGGGCGTCGGCTATGCGATGAATCCGCGCCAGTGGCTCAAGGACGGAGACGTGATCGAGTGCGAGATCGAGAAGATCGGGACGTTGGTGAACCGGGTGGAGGAAGTGATAAATTGACCGGCCCGACGCCCCCTGACAGCAAGCCGGCATGACCATCGAACTCGACAAGCAGGTCCGGACCACCGCCATCGCTTCGATCCAGCGGTACTTCGACCAGAACATGGAGGAGTCCATCGGCAACGTCGCCGCCGGCGGGCTGCTCGCCTTCTTCATCGAAGAGATCGGGCCCGCGATCTACAACCGGGCGGTCGCCGACGTGCAGGAACGATTGCAGCTGCGCCTCTCGGAGATCGATCTCGAAGTCCACGAGGAAGAGTTCGCCTACTGGCGCAAGTACGACCAGGCTGGCAAAGGGCGTCGAAGCTAGGCGCGCGCGTCACCCACGGCGCGCTCGCCACCACAACGCCCAGGCCGCCAGCGCCGGAATGCCGAACAACGCCACGTGGATCGGCAGTTCTTCGGCCAGGGTGTAGCCGTGGGACAGCCCGGTGCGCAGGTTCCAGATGGACACGCCCAGCCAGGCCAGCGTGAAGAGGCTCGCGGTCCGGGTGCGATGCGGCGAGGGGGCCAGGCGCAGCAGCGCGATGGCCAGGATCAGTCCGACGGCGATGAAGATCAGGGTGCGCATGGGGGCCTCGCTGGGGGACCTCCAGCATAAGGCAAGCGGTGCGTCGGATAAACCCCGGCGGGAGAAACGGCGCGCGCCCCGCTGGAGGCGTTGCGGCGCGGAATGGACAAGGCGCGGGCGCCGGGCTGAACGCGCCGGCGCCCGGGGGCGCCACCTCAAACGTCGATATTCCCCGCCATCAACGCATGCGTCTCGATGAACGCCCGGCGCGGCTCGACGTGGTCGCCCATCAGCGTCGTGAAGATCTCGTCCGCCGAAATCGCGTCCTCGATCTGCACCCGCAGCAGGCGGCGCACGGTGGGATCCATGGTGGTTTCCCAGAGCTGCCCGGGGTTCATTTCGCCCAGGCCCTTGTAGCGCTGCTTGGACAATGAACGCTCGGCCTCGGCGCGCATCCAGTGCATGGCTTCGCGGAAATCGGCCACCGGCAGTTCCTTGCGCTTGTCGCCTTCGCCGCGCTCGATCTTGGCGCCCGGGCCGATCAGGCCCTGGAAGGTCTGGGCGGCGTTGCGCAGCACGCTGTAATCCGGACCCTCGACGAAATGCCGGTCGATCACGCTGACGCGGATGTTGCCGTGGTGGTTGCGATGGATTTCCAGCTTGGGCTGCTGGGTTTCCTCGTCCACCGAGACCTTGACCTGCACCACGCCGGGCATGGACGGGTCTTCCAGTTCGGCCTGCAGGCGCTGGCGCGACAACCCGGCCTGGTCCACGGAAGACAAGTCCGCTTCGAAGCCGCGCACGACGGCCGACAAGGTGGCGAGGTCGACGAAACGCGACAGGCGCTCGATCACGGCGTCGGCCAGGTTGTACTGGCGCGCCAGTTCCTTCAGCGCATCGCCGGCGATGGGCTGGGCGTCGGCCGACGGGACCAGGCGGGCATCCTTGAGCGACAGCTCCAGCATGAAGGCGGCCTCTTCCGTGTCGTCCTTCAGGTAGCGCTCGTCGCGGCCGACCTTGACCTTGTACAGCGGCGGCTGGGCGATGTAGACGTAGCCGTGCTCGATCAGCTGCGGCATCTGGCGATAGAACAGCGTCAGCAGCAGCGTACGGATGTGCGCGCCGTCCACGTCCGCGTCGGTCATGATGATGATGCGGTGGTAGCGCAGCTTGTCGATGTTGAAATCGGGGCCGATGCTGGTGCCCAGCGCGGTGATCAGCGTGGTGATCTGCTCGCTGCTGATCAGCTTGTCGAAACGCGCCTTCTCGACGTTCAGCACCTTGCCGCGCAGCGGCAGGATGGCCTGGAACTTGCGGTCTCGGCCCTGTTTGGCCGAACCGCCGGCGGAGTCGCCCTCGACGATGTAGATCTCGGACTTCGCCGGATCCTTTTCCTGGCAGTCGGCCAGCTTGCCCGGCAGCCCCGCGCCTTCCAGCACGCCCTTGCGGCGCGTCATCTCGCGCGCCTTGCGCGCGGCCTCGCGGGCGCGGGCGGCCTCGACGATCTTGCCGCACAAGGCCTTGGCGTCGCTGGGGTTCTCGAGCAGCCAGCTCTCCAGGCTGCGCGCCACGGCATCCTCGACCGAGGGACGCACTTCGCTGGAAACCAGCTTGTCCTTGGTCTGGCTGCTGAACTTGGGCTCGGGCACCTTCACCGACAGCACGCAGGTCAGTCCCTCGCGCATGTCATCGCCGGTGGTTTCCACCTTGGCCTTCTTGGCCAGCTCGTTCTCGTCGATGTACTTGTTGATGATGCGCGTCATCGCCGCGCGCAGGCCGGTCAGGTGGGTGCCGCCGTCGCGCTGCGGGATATTGTTGGTGAAGCACAGCACGCTTTCGGTGTAGCTGTCGTTCCATTGCATGGCCACTTCCACGCCCACCAACGCACCGCCGGCCGACGACTCGGTGGCCACCGCGAAGACGTTGGGATGCAACACGGTCTTGGCCCGGTTGATGTACTCGACGAAGCCCTTGACGCCGCCGCTGAAGGCGAAGTCCTCTTCCTTGCCCTGGCGCTCGTCCACCAACTTGATGCGCACGCCGTTGTTCAGGAACGAGAGCTCGCGCAACCGCTTGGACAGGATCTCGTAGTGGTACTCGACGTTGGAGAAGATCTGCGAGTCCGCCAGGTACTGCACCCGGGTGCCGCGCTTGTCGGTCTTGCCCACGACCTTCAGCGGCTCGACGCGCTCGCCGCGGCGGAACTCCATCTGGTGCAGCTCGCCGTTGCGGCGGATGCTCAGACGGAGCCATTCGGACAGCGCGTTCACGCAGGACACGCCCACGCCGTGCAGGCCGCCCGAGACCTTGTACGAGTTCTGGTCGAACTTGCCGCCCGCGTGCAGCTCGGTCATCACGATTTCCGCGGCGCTGCGCTGGAATTCGTCGTCCTTGTGCACGGCGGTCGGAATGCCCCGGCCGTTGTCGGAGACCGAGATCGAGTTGTCGGCATGGATCGTGACCACGATCTCGTCGCAATAGCCGGCCAGCGCTTCGTCGATGGCGTTGTCGACAACCTCGAACACCATGTGGTGCAGGCCGGTGCCATCGGAGGTATCGCCGATGTACATGCCCGGCCGCTTGCGCACGGCCTCCAGCCCCTTGAGCATCTTGATGGAGTCGGCGCCGTAGCTGTCCGACGAACCGGACGCCGGGCCTGCGGCCATCGCATTGCCAGCAAGAGTGCTATCGATCTCGCCCGTATCGGGCGCGGTATTCTGTTCGGTCATGAGTATGCAACCATCCACACTGCGCGGGCATGACTTCCACCCTGCAGGAAAAAACTAGAAAAGAACAATCCACCCCATCAGGGGCAGCACCGGCACCAGCACCGGCGTAACAAACCAAGCCCCTTTCTCCCAGACCCAGGATGCGGTGGATCCGGCTTTGCCGGTCCACCCGCATCGCCCCTGGGGGCGCGCGTAAGCGCGTAGGGGGGGCCCTAAATCCGCATGGGCATCACGACATACTTGAAGTCCGAGTTGTCAGGCAGGGTGATCAGCGCCGAGGAGTTGGCGTCGCCCACGCTCCACTGCACCGTCTCGGCCTTCAGGTTGCCCAGCACGTCCAGCAGATAGCTGACGTTGAAGCCGATGTCCAGGGGTTCGAAACCGAAGTCGATCTCGAGTTCTTCCTGGGCCTCTTCCTGTTCGGCGTTGCTGGCGGAGATCTTCAGTACATGATCGGCCATCTGCATCCGCACACCCTTGAATTTGTCGGTGGTCAGGATGGCGGCGCGCTGCAGGCTGCGCTGCAGCGCCTCGCGGGCGATCGGGAAATGCTTGGTATAGCCGTTCGGGATCACGCGCTGGTAGTCCGGGAACTTGCCCTCGACCAGCTTGGAGATCAGCTCGACGTCGCCGAAGCGGAAACGGATCTGGTTGGCCGCCACCGAGATCTCGATGGGCTCTTCGCTGTCGTCCAGCAGGCGCAGCAGTTCCAGCACCGTCTTGCGCGGCACGATCACTTCCTGCTTGGGCGCATCGGCATCGATGGCGACCGCGCAATAGGCGAGGCGGTGGCCGTCGGTGGCGACGCAGCGCACGTTGCTGCCGTCCAGGACCAGCAGCATGCCGTTCAGGTAGTAGCGGATGTCCTGCTGCGCCATCGCGAAGTGCACCATGTTCATCAGGTGCTTGAACGACTTCTGCGTCATGGTCAGCGAAGCGTTCCACGAGGCCGGCTGGGCCACGGTGGGAAACTCCTCGGCCGCCAGGGTCTGCAGCGCGAAGCGGCTCTTGCCGGACTGCACCGACAACTTCTTGTTGGCGAGTGACAGGGCCACGTCACCGGTATCGGGAAGAGCGCGCAGGATATCGAGCAGCTTGCGGGCTGCCACGGTGGTGGATTCAGACGCATCACCCACGCCGAAGTCGGCATGGGTGGTGATCTGAACCTCGATGTCGGTAGACACGAACGACACGCGGCTGCCTTCCTTGCGCAACAGGATGTTGGCCAGGATGGGCAGGGTATGCCGCCGTTCCACGATGCCTGAAACGGTCGCGAGCGGCTTCAGCAATGCATCGCGTGAGGCTTTGACCAATTGCATATCCAATCCTTCTTTGGGTTGGTAGTTAATAGGACCCTGTGGACAACTGGAATTTCTTCAAAAAACTATTATAAATCAAGAACTTGTCCAGTTTTTTGGCGAGTGGGGAACTGGCCTGGAGAATAGCGCACAACCATGAACAACTTTCGATCGAAAAAAACGGCGCCGGGTTGTCCAGAAATGCTCCACGGTTTTTCCACAGTCAAGCGCACAAGGTCCCGGATGGGGTTCGTCGCGGTTCGTCATCCTTTCAGGGTTTGCTCGAGCACGTGCAGCGAATGATTCAACTCCGCCTGCTTGGCCCGGGATTCCGAAATCTTGCGTACCGCGTGCAACACCGTGGTGTGGTCGCGGCCCCCGAAAAGCTCGCCGATCTCGGGCAGGCTCTTCTGGGTGAGTTCTTTCGCCAGATACATCGCGATCTGGCGCGGCAAAGCGATATTGGCGGGCCGCCGCTTGGAATACATGTCGGCGACCTTGATCTTGTAGAAGTCCGCCACCGTCTTCTGGATGTTCTCGACGGTGATCTGGCCATTGGACACGGACAGCAGGTCCTTCAGGGCATCCTTGCAGACGTCCACCGTGATGGCGCGGCCATGGAACTTGGCATAGGCCAGGACCTTGCGCAGCGCGCCCTCCAGCTCGCGCACGTTGCTGCGCAGGTGCTTGGCGATGAAGAAGGCCACTTCCTCGGGCAGGTGCACGCCCTCGGTCTCCGCCTTCTTCAACAGGATCGCGACCCGCATTTCCAGCTCGGGCGGCTCGATGGCGCAGGTCAGGCCCGAGTCGAAGCGGGAGATGAGCCGGTCGTCGATGCCGGACAATTCCTTCGGATAGGTGTCGCTGGTGATGATGATCTGCTTGCGCAGCGCCACCAGGGCCTCGAAGGCGTAGAAGAATTCTTCCTGCGTGCGGTTCTTGCCCGAGAAGAACTGGATGTCGTCGATCAGCAGCAGGTCCAGCGAGTGGTAGTAGCGCTTGAAATCGTCGAAGGCCTTGCGCTGGTAGGACTTGACCACGTCGGACACGAATTGCTCGGCGTGGATGTAACGGACCCGCGCGGCAGCGTTCTCGGCCATCATGGAATTGCCGATGGCATGGATCAGGTGGGTCTTGCCCAGCCCCACGCCGCCATACAGGAACAGCGGGTTGTACGAGGTGCCCGGATTCTCGGCCACCTGCAGCGCCGCGGCGCGGGCCAGCTGGTTGGCCTTGCCGGTGACGAAGTTCTCGAAGGTCAGCTCGACGTTCAGCCGCGACCGTTCATAGATGCCCGTGGCTTCGTTGATCTCGGGCTTGGCCGGAGCGGCGCGCTGCACCGGACGGGGAGCGTCGGTCGCCCGCTGGGCCGCGCGGGCGGCGGCGGAATTGACCGCGGCGACCGGATCGCCGGGAAAACCCAGCGGCGCCTGCGGAGCCGGCCGCGGCGCGGCATGGCCGTTGCCGATGGGTCCATGGCCGTTGCCGGCCGCGGGGGCGGGGCTGGGTGCGGGCGGCCGCAGCGGGGCGGCCATGCGGGGGGCATCCAGTTCGAACTTGACCTGCACCGGGCGCTGGAACCACTGCGCCGCCAGAGATTCGATACGGCCGGAAAAATTGCTGCGCACCCAGTCGAGCTTGAAACGATTGGGCGCCGCGACCCGCAACACCGCCTCGGCTTCATCGAAGGCGAGGGGGACGAGGGGACGTATCCAGGCGCTGTACTGCTGAGGAGTGAGTTCCTGCTCTAGCGTCTGGGCGCAGGTTTGCCAAAAATCTTCCATGAATCTCGCTAATAGGATCGGTGCGCCCACGCAGGACAGGGGGCGCGAAGGATGTTCTTGGTGGCCGATCCCGAAACCCCCGATTCTACTCCTCCGGGCGAAAGTTATCCACAGGCGGGCCAGCGCGCTCATGGGGGCGCCGTGCCTAACTGATTGACAACATTGAATTTATTTGACACCATGGAGGGCTTTCCGAATTTCACGAAGGAATTCGGGCTGAATCCAAGACCCTGGGTTGGCAGTCTTTCCAAGGATGCATGTTGGGCCTTGTGCGCGCTTGATCGTTCAAGCTTCGCCGGGCAACAGGCAGACCGGGACTGCGCAAGCTTCCGGGGCGGCTTTCATACCCATACCGGAACCCAGGAACTGTCATGAAACGTACTTACCAACCTTCCGTCACCCGCCGCAAGCGTACCCACGGTTTCCGCGTGCGCATGAAGACCCGCGCCGGCCGCGCCATCATCAACGCCCGCCGCGCCAAGGGCCGCAAGCGCTTGGCCATCTGACGGCAGTGCCGGTTGTTGCACAGGCCGGCTTAGCAGCGTTGCAGCATTGAATCCGCGCGCGTCGTTTCCCGGCACCGCGCGGTTGCGCAGTCCGGCGGAGTTCGCCCCTGCGCTGAAAGGGCGCCGCCTTGCGAGAGGGGCGCTTTTTGTTTTGAGCATGGCGCCGTCGGCCCAGCCCCGGCTGGGCCTCGTGGTGGGCAAGCGCTACGCTCCGCTGTCGGTCAGCCGCGCCGCCCTGAAACGCGTCGCGCGCGAAGCCTTCCGGCTGCGGCGCACGGAACTGCCGGCCGGCGATTATGTCTTCAGATTGCATGCCCGCATTCCTTCGTGCTCGCTGACCGAGCTCAAGCGCCAGGCCAGGCAGGAAATCGACGCCCACCTGGCCCGGGCAACGAAGGCGAACCGCCCCGGCTAGACCAGACGGCCGAAGCGGGTTTTTCCCGCAACAGGGGCCCATCGTGACGGAAACCCATAGCAACGCGCTGCCAACCGGCTCGACGCTCCCGCGCCGCCTGCTGATATGGCCCATCCGTTTCTACCGTTACTTCCTGAGCCCCTGGATCGGCCAGTCCTGCCGCTTCACCCCCACCTGCTCCGCCTACACCATCGAAGCCATCGACCGCCACGGCCCCGCCCGCGGCACCTATCTGGGCCTGCGCCGCATCTGCCGCTGCCATCCTTACGCCAACGGCGGCCTGGACCCGGTGCCGCCGGCAGGCCGGCACGGCAAAAATCGATCGACTGGCACAGAACCTCAACAATGACCCCCGATACTCTCCCCGGCACCCTGTCAGCCCGACCCAGGATGCGGTGGATCCGGCTTTGCCGGTCCACCCGCATCGCCCCCTGGGGGACGCGCGTAAGCGCGTAGGGGGGGGCCTTGCTACACTAGCGGACTTTGCCGCGACGACGATTGGAACTATCCGTCCATGGACATGCAACGCACCATCCTCTGGATGATCTTCTCGCTATCCCTGCTTTTCCTGTGGGATGGCTGGCAGAAGTACAACGGACATCCCTCGATGTTCGGCTCCGCCCCCGCCAAGACGGCGACGGCACAGGCGCCACAGGCCCAGCCCGACCAGGCCGGCGTGCCCTCAGCGACGCCGGCGGCCACGCCCGTTGCCGGCACCGACGGCGTCCCCGGTAGCGCGCCCCAGGCCCTGCAGGCCTCGCCCGCGGAAAAGATCGTCGTCACGACCGACGTGCTGCGCCTGACCTTCGACACCGTGGGCGCGCAGATCGTCAAGGCCGAGCTGCTCAAGCACGCCGACATCGAAAACCGCGAGCACCCCACCGTGCTGCTGGACGATTCCGCGCAGCGCGTCTACCTCGCGCAAAGCGGCGTCATCGGCGCCCCCAACGGCGCGTCCTTCCCCACGCACCGCACGCCGTTCCACGTCACCACCCCCGCGCGCGAACTGACCGGCGACAAGCTGGAGATCTCGTTCGAGGCCGAGAGCGACGGCGTCAAGCTGACCAAGACCTACACGCTGCACAAGGGCCAGTACGCCATCGACGTGCGCCACAACCTGGCCAACGTCGGCACCGAGCCCGTCTCGCCTTCGCTGTATTTCCAACTGACCCGCGACGGCAACAAGCCGCCCGGCGAAAGCCATTTCTACAGCACCTTCACCGGCCCGGCCATCTATACCGCCGAAAGCAAGTTCCAGAAGGTCACGTTCTCGGACATCGAGAAGGGCAAGGCCTCGTTCAACAAGTCGGCCAACGACGGCTGGCTGGGCATGATCCAGCACTACTTCGCCGTGGCCTGGGTGCCGCCCGAAGGCGTGGCCCGCACCTACGACATGTCCAAGGTCGGCAACAACCTGTACGCGGTGCGCGCCATCGAGCCGGTCGGCTCGCTGGCCCCCGGGACCGGCAACACGGTCGATGCCAAGCTGTGGATCGGCCCGCAGGACCAGTCCGCCATGGCGGCCGTGGCCCAGGGCCTGGACCTGGTGGTGGACTACGGCTGGCTGACCATCATCGCCAAGCCGCTGTTCCTCTTGATGACCTGGCTGCACAAGATGCTGGGCAACTGGGGCTGGACCATCGTCGCCCTGACCGTCGTCATCAAGGCGGTGTTCTTCCCGTTGTCGGCCGCGGGCTACAAGTCCATGGCGCGGATGAAGAAGGTCGCCCCGCGCATGCAGGCGCTGAAAGAGAAGTTCGGCGACGACCGCCAGAAGCTCAACATGGCGATGATGGAGCTGTACCGCACCGAGAAGATCAACCCCGTGGGCGGCTGCCTGCCGATGATCGTCCAGGTGCCGGTGTTCATCGCGCTGTACTGGGTGCTGCTGGCCAGCGTGGAAATGCGCAGCGCGCCCTGGATCCTGTGGGTGCACGACCTGGCCTCGCCCGACCCCTGGTTCATCCTGCCGGCCCTGATGATGGCCACCATGTTCCTGCAGATGAAGCTCAACCCCACGCCGCCCGATCCCGTGCAGGCCAAGGTCATGATGATCATGCCCCTGGTGTTCGGCGGCATGATGTTCTTCTTCCCCGCGGGCCTGGTGCTGTACTGGGTGGTGAACAACTGCCTGTCCATTGCCCAGCAATGGTTCATCACCAAGCAGGCAACTAGATAACCCCCCTACGCGCTTGCGCGCGCCCCTCCGGGGGCGGCACTGGCGGACCGGCAAAGCCGGATCCGCGGTGCCACTGGGTCGAGTGGCTGGCAGTAGGGCCGTTTCGGGGAACCGGGGCGGCCTTTTGTTTTACAGTGCGGGGACCGGGTTGCCCCCGATGCGCTTCACCGCCTTTTCCGAACTTCGCCCATGATTTCCGACCAGGATCCGATAGCCGCCATCGCCACCGCCGCCGGACGCGGCGGGATCGGTGTCGTACGCGTGTCGTCGCGCCAGCCGCTCGATGGACTGATGCATGCGCTGCTGGGCCGCGCGCTGGCGCCCCGCCATGCGCACTACCTGCCTTTCCGCGACGGCGACGGCGGGATCATCGACGAAGGTATCGCGCTGTCCTTCCCTGCACCGAATTCCTACACCGGCGAACACGTGCTGGAATTGCAGGGCCACGGCGGTCCGGTAGTGCTGCGGCGCCTGCTGGCGCGCTGCCTGCGGGCGGGCATGGAGATGGGCCTGCGGCTGGCCGAACCCGGCGAATTCACCCGCCGCGCGTTCCTGAACGACCGCATGGACCTGGCCCAGGCCGAGGCCGTGGCCGACCTGATCGACGCGTCGTCCGAGGCCGCCGCCCGCAGCGCGGCGGCCTCGATGACGGGCGTGTTCTCGGCCGAGGTCAACGGCCTGGCCGACCGCATCGTGCACCTGCGCATGCTGGTCGAGGCCACGCTGGATTTCCCCGAAGAAGAGATCGAGTTCCTGGAGAAATACCAGGCGCGCGAGACCCTGGCCGTCATCCAGGCCGATCTGGCGCGCCTGCTGTCGCAGGCGCGCCAGGGCGCCATCCTGCGCGAGGGCCTGCATGTCGTGCTGGCCGGCCAGCCCAACGTCGGCAAATCCAGCCTGCTCAACGCGCTGGCGGGCTTCGATGCCGCCATCGTCACCCCCATCGCCGGCACCACGCGCGACAAGGTCGTCCAGCAGATCGACATCGACGGCGTGCCCCTGCACGTGGTCGACACCGCCGGCCTGCGCGAGACCGAGGACACCGTCGAGCGCATCGGCATCGAGCGCACCTGGGCCGAGATCGGCAAGGCCGACGTCATCGTGCACCTGCTCGACGCCACGCGTCCGGGCCCCGAACTCGACGCCGCCATCACCTCGCGGCTGCCGCCCCGCACCCCGGTGCTGGAAGTCGTGAACAAAATGGACTTGGTCGAGGACGGCCAGATCGGACAGGCCCAGGCCGCCGGCGCGAAACGGCTGCCCGTGTCGGCCAGGACCGGGCAGGGACTGGACGGGTTGAGGCGCGAACTGCTGGCGATCGCGGGGTGGAATCCCTCGGCGGAGTCCCCCTATCTGGCTCGCGAGCGCCATATCCACGCGCTGCTGACGACGGCGAATCACCTGGAACTGGCGGCCGGGCATGCGGCGCAGAGCGACCGGGTGCTGGACCTGTTCGCCGAGGAGTTGCGGCTGGCGCACGAGGCGTTGACGTCGATTACCGGGGAGTTCAGCAGCGATGACCTGCTGGGGGTGATTTTTTCGCGCTTCTGCATCGGGAAGTGAGCGCCGCGGCTCAGCGCGGCGCATGCCTGGTCCCGCTGCCCCCCATGCTGCATCGGATGGCCGTGCTCACGCGCGAATTCGGCGGTCCGCAACGCCGACCTGTCGACCCCATCCATTACCGCACCCATTTACACCCATTCGGTGGAAAATGAGATCATCGCAAGACCATCGGAATCACCCCATCATCAACGACATCATGAATCCCCTGCGCATCTGGGTCGACGCCGATGCCTGCCCCGCGGTCGTCAAGGACATCCTGTTCCGCGCCGCCGACCGCTGCGCCGTCCAGGTGACCCTGGTCGCCAACCAGATGCTGCGCACGCCGCCGTCGCGCTGGGTGAACGCGGTCCAGGTGCCGCGCGGTTTCGACGTGGCCGACGCCTATATCGTCGAGCAGGCGGCAACCGGCGATCTCGTGATCACGGGCGACATCCCGCTGGCGGCCGAGGTGCTGAAGAAGGGCGCGGCGGTCCTGAACCCGCGCGGCGAGCGCTATACCGAGGCGACCATAGGCGAGCGCCTGACCATGCGGGACATGCTGGAGGAACTGCGGTCCGGCGGCGTGGCGACCGGAGGGCCGGCGGCGTTCAACCAGGCGGACCGGCGGGCGTTCGGCAATGCCCTTGATCGGTTCCTGCAGGGCGCCCTGGCAGGCCGGCCTCGCGCGACACCCGACCTACCGTAGCGGCGATGCCGCCATGGTCCGCCGCATCCACCGGAACTGCAACGCGACCAGCGTGGCCAGCAGCACCAGGTTGGCCAGGTTGCTCAACACGCCGGTCAAGAACGCCGGATCGTACGAGGCGTACTGGTCGTACATGTACCCCGCCAGCCATCCGCCCACCGCCATGCCGGAGCCGCTCATCAGCATCAGCGACGGCACCCGCCAGTAGGCTTCCCTGGCGGGGAATGCCTCGCGCACGGCCAGGACATAGGCCGGGATCAGGGCGCTGAAACCCAGCCCGAAAGCGATCGAGACGGTAAACAGCCCGAACTGTTCGGTCACGTACAGGTAGCCCGAGACGGCGGCGGCCTGCATCACGGAGCTGATCAGCGCCGTGCGCAGCCCGCCGATGCGGTCGGCGACGAGTCCCCAGGCCTGCCGGCTGATGAAGGCCGCGGCCAGCAGGACCGAGAGCATGGCGGCGCCCACGGCCGCCGGCAGGCCGCGATCGGAGCACAACGCGACGAGGTGGCTCTGGGGCATGGCCATGGGAATGCAGCAGAGGAAAGCGGCAACCGCCAGCATGACGAAGACGGTATTGGGACGCAGGCCGAACACGGTGGACCGCCCGCCGCCGCCGCGGTCCGCCGCGCGGACGGACGTGTCGACGGCGGGCCGCAGGAAACGCATCGCCAGCACGAGGACCACCGAGGCTTCGAGCACGCCGTAGCCCATCATGGTCGCGCGCCAGCCCCAGGTGGCGATGGTGTGTTCGAACACCAGGGGCCAGACGACGCCGGCGATATAGCTCCCGCTGGACAGCAAGGCCAGCGCGGAGCCGCGCCGGCGCTCGAACCACTGGCTGACATAGACGTACAGCGGCGCGTTCAGCCCCCCCATGCCAAGGAATCCGATGAACACGCCATGGCCGAGATACAGCAGCCAGGGCTCGCCCAGGGTGGAGATGAACAGCCCCAGGCAGACCGATACGGAACCAGCCATCACCGTCCAGCGTACGCCGAAGCGGTGCGCGAGCCGTCCCATCATCACGCCGCCGAGCGCGGACCCCAGCCAGGCCAGCGAGCCTCCCAATGCGGGCACGGAGCGGGCGCCTCCCATTTCGCCGGCGATGGCCTTGAGCCCGACCGTGGCGATGAGCGGCGCACCGAAGGTCATGCCCAGGCAACAGAGGGCGGCGATGGTGATGATCCAGGACGCCCTGGAGTCGACCAGTGAAGGGGAAGCCATATCGTCAGACACCCATGCTCGGCCCCGCGCGGCAGGCGCAAGGACTACGGCCTATCGGAAGGCCTTCGATGGGCTTCCGTCTCCCCCCAGGCTCCGGGCCGGGCGGGCGAGCGCCAGGGTACCACGGTGGCGCGGCGCGGTGGTCCCGACGGCTGGCGCCTGGCAGTAGAATGCGCACGGGTTTTTTTGCAATCGACCGATGTCCGACGCCATTCCCGAACACCCCACTCTCGATCCCCTCTTCGTCGCGCTGAGCGAGCGCTGTGCCGAGACCCACGAGCATTGCGACCGCGTGAGCCAGTTGGCCTGGATGCTGGGCAGCGCCTGCGGCCTGCCCGCGGGCGAGCTCCGGCTGCTGGCCGCGGCCGCGCGTTTCCACGACATCGGCAAGATCGGCATTCCCGACGCCGTCCTGCACAAGCCGGGCCGCCTGGACGCCGACGAGCGCGAACTGATGATGACCCATTCCGAGCGCGGCGAGCGCATCTTCGCCGCCGTCCCCTGCGACGAGGCGAGCGCCGTCGCCACGGCCATCCGCCATCACCACGAATGGTTCGACGGCGCCGGCTATCCCGACGGCCTGCACGGCGAGCAGATCCCGCTCCTGTCGCGCATCGTGAGCCTGGCCGACAGCTATGACGCGATGGCCTCGACGCGGCCCTACCAGCGGCCGCGCACGCACGAGGACATCATACGGATCATGCGGGAGGAACGAGGACGCAAGAGCGACCCTCGGCTGTACGACCTGTTCGAACAGCTGACGCAAGGGCAGGCATAGCGCCGAGCCGTCAGGAACCGTCCGGCGCCAGCGGCCGGATACGGGGCGATGCCAGCAGGTCGCCCGGCAGCAGATAGCGCCCCGGCAGCAAGGGCAGCGCCAGCGAGGTGAACCGCACGTCCAGGTCCAGCCCGGCGTCGCGCCAGGCCTTCCAGACCAGCTCCGTGCAATACGTACCCGCCGGGTCGGCGATGCGGAACGGCCGTCCCTGCATGGACAACGCCAGCGCAACGGCGCGCTGGCGCGCTTCGTCGCCGGCCTCGACATGGTAGACCGCATGCCGCCTGGACCGCCGGGGATCGGTGAAGAACGCCAGGGCGTCGATCACGACGCCGTCGGGACGGCCTCGCACCTCGGAGGGCGAGGCGTGCACGACCAGCCAGCTTCCGGGCCGCCCCACCAGCATGCCGACGTGGCTGAACGCCCCGCGGTCGACCGCCATGACCGCGGCGCTGACGGCTTCGGTGCCCTCGCGGAAGATCAGGTCTCCTTCCCGCGCCCCCGGCGCAAGCGTATCCGCCGCCTGCGCGGCGGCGCCGAGCAGCGCCAGCACCAGCGCGCCGCCCAGCAGGCGCAGCGCGGCGTGGGCCTGTTTCACTTCAGCAGGATCTTCCAGGTGCCGTCTTCGTTGACCAGCTTGTGGACCTGGGTCTGGTCCTTGCCGTTCTTGTATTTGATGCGCGCGCGCACCTGGGCGGTCTTGCCGGCCTCGTCGACGGTGACCTGTTCCATCTCGATCTTGTCCAGGCCGTCGTTGGCCTTGATGCGGTTCTGCATTTCGCCCACGATCATCTGGACCTTGCCCTTGGCCTGCACCATCTGCGCGGCGGGAACCTGGGCGAAGGAGATCTGCTCGGTGGCCTTCTCGACGTCGCCCTTGGCGGCCGCTCGGTAGAAAGCCTCGATGGCGGACTCGGGCTTGCCGCCGGAGCAGGCCGCGAGCACCAGCGCGAACAGGGCGAGCAGGAAGATCGAGCAGGGGCGGGAGGCGAGACGCATGGCGTTCCTTGTTCTTCGAAATACGATCGGGGATCCGGGAGATTCGCAATGATAGCGCGTGATTATCGACAGTAACCGCACACTTTCAATGATCGTTCACCATGCCCTGGACGCTTCATGGCTCGAAACGGCCAAAACCCGATATGCTTGTCCCGACCGGCGCGGGGGCCGGCCACCACGAACCGGAACCGCTCATGAAGCCCGACCTTCCGAGTCTGTTCAACATCCGCCGCGGCGAGGCCCTGCCCGTTTCGCTGGCAGTCGGATTTTTCTTCTGCGTACTGACCGCGCTGATGATGCTGCGCCCCGCCCGCGAGGCCCTGGGCATGCGCGGCGGGCTGGACGCCGTGCGCTGGCTGTTCGTGGGCACCGCCGTGGTCACGCTGCTGGTCAATCCGGTGTTCGGCGTGCTGGTCAGCCGGTTCCGGCGCATGCAGTTCATCGGCGCCACCTATCTGTTCTTCGCCGCCAGCCTGGCCGGCTTCTACCTGCTGCTGGCCTGGGCACCCGAAGCCGTGGGCACGGCCAGCGGACAGGTGTTCTACGTCTGGTTCAGCGTGTTCAACCTGTTCTCGACCATGGTGTTCTGGGCGCTCATGGCCGACCGCTTCACGCTGGAGCAGGGCAAGCGCTTCTTCGGCCTGATCTCGGTGGGCGGCACGCTGGGCGCGATCTTCGGACCATGGCTGGCGTCGGTACTGGCGCGGCCCGTGGGCACGGCGGGCCTGTTGCTGGTGTCCTCGGGCTTTCTGCTGCTGGCGCTGGCGCTGGGCTGGGGCATCGCGCGCCAGCCATCCGCCGCGGATCCCGCCGCACGCGCGGCCCACGACACGGACCGCATCGGCGGCGGTGCCTGGGAAGGCGTCAAGGCACTGGCGCGGTCGCCCTACCTGACCGGCATCGCGGCCTACGTCGTCATCCTGGCGGTGATGGCGACCTTCCTGTATTTCACGCGGCTGCAGATGGTGGCCGCGCTGGGGCACGAACTGGACGGCCGCACGGCGCTGTTCGCCCGCATCGACATGCTGACCCAGATCGCCACGCTGGCGATCCAGCTCGTGCTGGCCGGCCACCTGATGAAGCGGCTGGGCGTGGCCGTCACGCTGGCCCTGCTGCCGCTGACCACCGCGCTGGGCTTCGTCGGCCTGGCCCTGGTGGGATCGCTGGCGGCGCTGATCGCCTTCGAGGCCGCGTTCCGCGCGGTGCAGCGGGCCATCATGCGGCCCGCCCGCGAAACGCTGTTCACCGTGCTCGACCGCAAAGACAAGTACAAGGCCAAGGCCTTCATCGACACCTTCGTCTATCGCTTCGGCGACGTGGCCGGCGCCCAGCTCGAAGGCGCGCTGGGCAGGCTGGCGATGGGGCTCTACGCGATCGCCGGCGTGGCCGTGCCGCTGGCCTTCGTCTGGATCGGCCTGGCGCTGTGGCTGGGCCGCGCCCAGCAGCGCATGGCGTCGACCGTGCCCGGCAAGGAGCCGGCGGCCTCTCCCGTCTTTCCCACTCTGCAGAAGGGGACCGAGTCATGATTTCCCGCCGCACGTCGCTGAAACTCGCGCTGGCCGCCACGGCCGCGCCCGCGTGGTCATGGGCGGGCGATGCCCCCGCTCCCGTCATCACCCGGCCCATTCCCCGCTCCGGCGAACGCCTGCCCGTGGTCGGCCTGGGCAGCTCGGCCACCTTTTCGGCCACCGCGGCGGGCGACGAGAAACAACGGCTGCGCGAGGTCTTCGCCGCCCTGATCGAGCAGGGTGCTACGGTGTTCGACACAGCCCCGGGCTACGGCGCCTCCGAAGAAGTGGCCGGGCAGATCGTGCGCGAGGCCGGCATGGCCGGCAAATTGTTCTGGGCCACCAAGCTGAACGTGGCCCAGGGCGGACGGGCCGACCTGGAGCGGGCGCGAGCGCAGGTCGAGGCCTCGTTCCAGCGGGTCGGCAAACCCGTGATCGACCTGATCCAGGTCCACAACATGGGCGACGTCGCCACCCAGTTCGGCCTGCTCAAGGAACTGCGCGACCAGAAGCGCATCCGCTATGCCGGTGTCACCACGACCTTCCCCCGGCAGTACGACCAGTTGGAGCAGGCCATGCGGGACGAACCGCTGGACTTCATCGGCGTGGACTACGCCATCGACAACCGCACGATGGAAGAACGCATCCTGCCGCTGGCGGCCGACCGCGGCATCGCCGTGCTGGCCTACGCGCCGTTCGGCCGCACGCGGCTGTGGGACAAGGTACGCGGCCACGACGTGCCGCCGTGGGCGGCCGAGATCGGCATACGGTCGTGGGCGCAGTTCTTCCTGAAGTTCGTGATCGCCCATCCCGCGGTCACCTGCGCCACGCCGGCCACCAGCCGCGCCTCCAACGCCATCGACAACCTGGGCGCGGCGCGCGGCGAGTTGCCCGACCGCCCGATGCGCGAGCGCATGGCCGCGCACATCGAGAAACTGTAGCGCGGCGGCCGGCCTACTCCCGCCGGGAGGGGTCGCTGACGACCACCAACGCCTGCGCCGGTGTCTTGCCTATCGATCGGGAGCGATGCGGAATGGACGCATTGAAATAGACCGAGTCACCCGCCTCCATCAGGACGCGGCGGTCGGCGAACACGATCTCCATCTTCCCAGAGATCAGGAAGATCAGTTCTTCTCCCGCATGGCTGACCAGGTCCTGGGGGTCGTCCACGGCATGCGGGGGACGCATGATGAACGGCACCATGGCCTTGTTCTGCCGTGACGCGGCAATGGCTTCATACGTGTAGCCGTCCCTTTCGTTGGATCGGCTGAACGGCACCCGGTCGGCCGCCTTGACCACGACCACGTCGCCGCCGTCGTGATGGTCGCCGATCAGCCGGTCGGTCTCGACCCCCAGCGCGCGGGCGAGCCGGAGCAGCGTGCCGATGGTGGGCGAGGACAGGCCCCGCTCCAGCTTGGACAGATAGCTCTTGGTGGTTTCCGCCCGGATCGCGAGTTGCTCCAGGGTGAGCCCGTTCAATTTGCGCAGGGCCGCCAGCCGCGCGCCCAGCCGGCGGGGGTCGCCCGGCTGCGCGTCGTCGGCCGCTCCGGCGCCCGGGTTGCGTGCGGTTCTGGATGGAGAGGACGGCATGAAAGCGGCGTTCTGTCGCGTAAAGATGACGTTTTCATTGTAGGGGAAGGCCTCGAGAAAAACCCGTACCGCGCCGGCCATATCTTGCGCTCAGGAAACTTAAGTGTCATTATCGACACTCAAGTTTCCAACAACTCTCGCAAGGAGCAGCCATGGATACGCATCGCCTTCACCGGTTCCTGGTCGGCCTGGCCGCCTTCTGCTGCGCCGCGGCGGCCGGCGCGGCTTCCTATCCCGCCAAGCCCATCACGCTGGTCGTGCCGTTCGGCGCGGGCGGCATCACCGACCTGGTCGCGCGGGCGACGGGCAAGGCTCTCGCCCAACAGCTCGGGCAACCCGTCATCATCGAGAACAAGCCCGGCGCCGGCGGCAACATCGCGGCCGAGTACCTGAAACATGCGCAGCCCGACGGCTACACGCTGATGTTCACCACCATGGGCGTCGTGGCCGTCAATCCCCACACCATGAAGGTGCCGTTCGACAGCTTCCGGGACTTCACCTACGTTTCCTCCGTCGCCTCCACGCCCCACGTCGTCGCGGTCAATCCGTCGGTGCCCGCCAAGACCCTGGCGGACCTCGTCGCCCTGGCGCGCCAGAAGCCGGAAAGCCTGAGTTTCGGCACGGCCGGCGTCGGCAGCTCGCCCTACCAGGGGATGAAGATCATGGAAGGGTCGACCGGCGTCACCTTCCTGCACGTGCCGTTCAAGAGCGGCGCGGAATCGGTGACCAGCGTGGTGGGCAACCAGGTCAACCTGACCTTCGAGGCGACCCCGGTGGTGATGCCCTTCGTCAAGTCCGGTAAGCTGCGGGCGCTGGCGCTGGCCAATCCCGAGCGCATCCCCGGCGCGCCGGATCTGCCATCCACCGCCGAGCTGGGTTATCCGGACCTGATCTCCGGCTCGATCTCGGGCGTGATCGGACCGGCCGCCCTGCCCCCGGAGATCGTCGACAGCCTGAACCAGGCGATCCAGCGGGCGTTGAAGGACGACCAGTTCAAGGCCCTGCTGGCCGGACAGGGAACCGCGACCGCCAGCTCGACCCCGGACCAGTTCCGCAAGGCGGTCGTCGCGGAATACGACCGATGGGCGCGGATCATGAAAGCATCGACGCTGGTCAAGAATTGAGCGGAATCCGCCATCACAGCAAGAGGAACCCGGAATGGCAATGAACACCATGCAGCTCGGCAAGACCGAGATCGTCCAGTCGGCGCTCGACGACATGGAAACCCACCTGCGCACCCAGCAGCTCCCCATCCGCGAGGCCGTGGCGCAGACCTGCCGCATCCTGTTCGCGTTCGGCCACGACTCCGGCCTGTCGGGCCAGATCACCGCGCGCGCCGAGCGCGAGGGCACCTACTGGACGCAGCGCCTGGGGCTGGGCTTTGACGAGATCAAGCCCGACAACCTGCTGCTGGTCGACGAGGACCTGAACGTGATGGAAGGCGGCGGCATGCCCAACCCGGCCAACCGCTTCCACTCCTGGCTGTACCGGACGCGGCCCGACATCCGGTGTATCGTTCATTCCCACGCCCCGCACGTCTCGGCGCTGGCCATGCTGGAAGTGCCGCTGGCGGTATCGCACATGGATACCTGCGTGCTGTACGACCAGTGCGCGTTCCTGAAGAAGTGGCCCGGCATCCCGGTGGGCAACGAGGAAGGCGAGATCATCTCGGCCGCGCTGGGCGACAAGAAGGCGGTCCTGCTCGCCCACCATGGCCTGGTCGTGACCGGCGCCACCGTCGAGGAAGCCTGCGTGCTGGGCGTCATGTTCGAACGCGCGGCGCGCCTGCAACTGCTGGCCATGGCCGCGGGCGAGATCCAGCCCATACCGCCCGAACTCGGAGAAGAAGCCCAGAGATGGACCAGCACGCCGCGCCGCCACGAAGCCACGTTTGCCTACTATGCCCGACGGGCGGACCGGATCCTGCATCCGTTCTGACAGCGCGGGGGGCCTGAGCATGGCCCCTGTTTCCTTCGAATTGCCCGCCGCGCGGGCCCGCGCGATCTGGCTGCGCGCGCAGCGGCTGGATACGCCCACGCCCTTCGGCGCCGGTCCCGGGGCGGTGGGCCGGGCCATCGAACATCTGGGCTACGTGCAGATCGACACCATCAACGTGATCGAACGCTGCCACCATCACATCCTGTATTCCCGCATTCCCGGCTATCGCCCCGCCGACCTCGAACAGGCCCAGTCGGCGGACAAGAGCGTGTTCGAATACTGGACCCACGCGCTGGCCTACGTGCCCACGGCCGACTACCGCCAGTTCGTCGCCGCCATGGACGCGCGCCGCGCCCGGCCCGGCCCCTGGATCGCGGGCGTGGACGAGGCCGACTATGCGGCGCTGCTGCGGCGCATCCGCGACGAAGGCGCGCTGTCCATCCGCGACATCGACGAGGCCCTGGTCGAGAAGACCCACCCCTGGGGCAGCCGCAAGCCCTCCAAGCGCGCGCTGCGGCTGGGATTCTTCGTGGGCGACCTGACGGTCAGCAAGCGCACGGGCATGCTCAAGACCTACGAGCTGTCCAGGCGCCACTTCGGCTGGGCGCGCCGCCCCCGGCCGGTGGCCGAGGCGAAATACGCCGAATACCTGCTGCGGCGCGCGCTGCGCTCGCAGGGCGTGGTCGGGCTGGATTCGATCTGCTATGGCGATGCCGCCGCCAAGCCCGCGGTGCGCGCCCTGATCGAGTCCCTGGTGAAGAAGAAGGGACTGGTTCCCGTGCACATCGCGGGGCAGGCCAGGACCCAGCACTGGATCGAGCCCGCCGCGCTGGACACGCCGGCGACGCCGGCCACCGCCACGCACATCCTGTCGCCCTTCGACCCCCTGGTCATCCAGCGCAAGCGGCTGCACGCCTTCTTCGGCTACGAGCATCGCTTCGAGGCCTACGTGCCGCCCGAGAAACGCGTGCTGGGGTATTTCGCGCTGCCGGTGCTGGTGGGCGACCAGGTCGTGGCCGCGCTGGACCTGAAGATGGATCGCCAGGCCGGCCGCCTGCTGATGCAGAAATGGACCTGGATCGGGGCGAAGCGGCCAGCGTGGAAGGCGGCCATCGACGAGGCGCTGCACGGGTTCGAGCGCTTCCAGCGGGGGTGGGGGGCGGGCGCCTAGGCCTTCTGCCCCAGCGCTTCGCGCAGCCTCAGCACCCCCGGCAACCCGGTGTTCTGGACCGGCGTGAACAGCGATAGCTGGACCCTGCCCAGGTCCAGTTCGCCGCCCCGCAGCGCCACGACCCTGCCGCTTTGCGCGTAGGTCGCCAGCAGGCGGTCGGGGGCCAGGCCGATCATGTCGGTGTGCGCGACGATCTGGATGGCGGTATGGATGGATGGGCACGCCACGGACACCGGCGGCGGCGCCATGCCTTGTTGCAGGAACAGCCGCTGGAACGTCGCATGCGTGCGCGAGCCCCGCTTGTGCATGACCCAGCGTTCGCCCGCCAGGTCGGCGACGGCGACCCGCGCCCGGCGGGCCAGGGGATGGCCCGCCGCCGCCACGACTTTCATGTGGCTGCGCCAGAGCGGCTCCACCACGATCCGGTCCAGGTCTATGGTGCCGACCACGGCCTCGTCCATCCAGCCGATCACGCAGTCCAGCTCCCCCGCCACCAGGCTTTGCAGCAACTCGGCCGCGGTGCCTTCCTCGATTTGCAGGCGGCACGCCTCGGCCGGGGTGATCCGTGCCAGCGCGCGCGGCAGCGCATCGACGCTCGCGAGCTGCACGCACCCGAGCCGCACGATGGGCTCGTCCACGGGCGGCGCCACCGCCTCCAGCGCCATGTTCAGCGAGGCCAGCGCCACCCGCAGCCGCTCCAGCGCCCGCAGGCCCGCCGGGGTCAGCCGGCCGCCGCGCGCGCCGCGCGAGACCAGCGGCACGCCGAAGTTCTCCTCCAGTTCCTGGAGCAGCAGGGTCACCGCGGGTTGGCTGAGGTTCAACTCGCGCGCGGCACCGCCCAGCGATCCCGTCCGGTGGATGATGTCCAGCAGCCGCAGGTGGCGCACCCGCAGCCGCTCGAACCGGTAGCCGGGCAGGAAGGGCGGGCTCGCGTCGGTCATACGGTTTTCTTATGCATCGATCGGAACTCCATAATTGTGCCTGAATGCTGACGACTCGATAATCTTCCGGCCGAACCCGGTCGACGCCGTCCGGGGCACCCCCCGCCAGAACCCGAGGACACCACATGTGGACCCATCGCAGCAGGATCGCCCGGCTCGTGCTGGCCGGATGCGCCGCGGCAGCGTGCGCGACACTCTCCCCCGCCAGCGCCGCCTACCCGGAAAAACCCATCCGCCTGGTCGTGCCCTTCCCGCCCGGCGGCGCGGTCGACGGCTATGCCCGCATCGTGCAGCCTGCCCTGTCGCGGGAACTGGGGCAGACCGTGGTCGTGGAGAACCGCACCGGCGCGAGCGGCATGATCGGTTCGGAAGCCGTGGCGCGCGCGCCCGCCGACGGCTACACGCTGCTGCTGGGCAACATCGCCACCTTCGCCATCAATGTGGGCATCTACAAGAAGATGCCGTATGACCCGATACGCGACCTGGCTCCCATCGCCAAGACCGTCGCCGTCAACTACGTGCTGGTGGTCAACCCCAAGGTGCCCGCCCGCAACGCGGCCGAGCTGGTCGCCTATGCGAAGGCCCATCCGGGCAAGCTGACCTACGGTTCGTCCGGCAGCGGCAGCGCGCAGCATATGGCGGCGGAACTGTTCAAGGCCCGCACCGGCACCCAGATCCTGCACATCCCCTACAAGGGAACCGGCGAGCTGATCGCCGACCTGCTGGCCGGCCACGTGGACATGATCTTCGCGGACCAGGGCACGATGATGCAGCAGGTCTCCGCGGGCAAGCTGCGCGTGCTGGGCGTATGCGGCCCGCAGCGGTCGGCCGACTATCCCGACATTCCCACGGTCGCGGAAGCGGCCGGCATCCCCGGCTTCGAGGTGGTGGCCTGGCAGGGGCTCGCCGCGCCCGCCGGAACCTCTGCGGACGTCGTGCGGCGCATCAACGCCGCGATCAACAAGATACAGGCCGACCCCGCCATCCGCAGGCAGATCAACCAGGCGGGACTCACGCCCGACAGCGGCACGCCCGAGGAATTCCGGCGCTACGTCGAAGCGGAGATCGGCAAGTGGAGCAAGCTGGCCCGGGACGTGGGCGCGACCGTCGATTGACCACCCGCCAATGACGATCTCACGCATCGATGCCTGGGTATTCCGCGCCCCCATCGACCGGCCGGTGCGAGCCGCGGTCGGAACGCTGCGCGACCGGCCGGCCTTGTTCATCCGGCTGACGGACGACGATGGCGCCACCGGCTGGGGGGAAGTGTTCTGCAATTTCCCGCAGGTGGGCGCGGAACACCGCGCGCGCCTGATCGACAGCGTGGTGGGTCCGCTGCTGGTGGGACGGCCCGCGGCGGATCCTCCCCTGCTGCACGCCGGACTGGCCGCGGCGCTGCGCCGGCTGGCGATCCAGTGCGGCGAACCGGGCCCGTTCGCACAGATACTGGGCGCCATCGACCAGGCCGCCTGGGACCTGCTGGCCCGGCGGCGGCGGTTGCCGCTCTGGCGCGTGCTGGGCGGCGCGTCGGCCAGCCGGTCGGTCCGTGTCTACGCCAGCGGCCTGGGGCCGCAGGGCGTGGCCGAGATGGCCGGAAGCAAGCGGGACCAGGGCTTTCGCGCCTTCAAGCTGAAGGTCGGCTTCGATCCTGGCACCGACCTCGACAACGCGCGCCAGTTGCGCGACGCGATAGGAAACGACGCGCTGCTGATGCTGGATGCCAACCAGGCGTGGGACGCGGCGCAGGCCGTGGATCGGCTGCGGGAGCTGTCCGCCTTCGCGCCGGTGTGGGCCGAGGAGCCGCTGGCCGCCGACGAACCGCTCGAGGCGTGGACGCGCGTCGCGCGCGAAGGCGGCATCCCCCTGGCGGCGGGCGAGAACATGCTGGGCGAGGCCGCGTTCGCGGAAGCTCTGGCGAGCGGACATCTGCGCTACATCCAGCCCGACGTGGGCAAATGGGGAGGGCTGTCCGGCAGCCTGCGCATCGCCCGCCTGGCCGCGGCGCACGACGCGACGCTGTGTCCGCACTGGCTGGGCGGCGGCATCGGCCTGGCGGCATCGATGCACCTGCGCGCGGCGCTGGGCGACGACGGATTCGTCGAGGTCGACTCGAATCCGAATCCGCTGCGCGAAGGGGTATTCGGTCCGATGCCGCTGCGCGAGGGACGCTACGAACTATCGGACGCCAGCGGCCTCGGTATCGAGCCCGACCTGGCCGCCCTGTCTGCTTTTCTCATCCGGCACTGAGGCACCGCCGGACCGGGACCCCCATGGAGCCCATCATCGAATCCATTCCGAACCTCCTGCCCGCCGACCACGAACGCGCCGCGCTGGCCGGCCGCGCCTGGGTGCCCGGCATCGGCCCCTGCCTGGCCGCGGTGCGCGATGGCCGGCTGGTGGACATCACCGCCCATGGGCCGACCATGGCCGACCTGCTCGAACGGCCGGACCGGGTGGCGCGGGTACGCGACGCGCCCGGCGCCGATCTGGGTCCCGTCGCGCCGCTGGCGCGGGCCGCCGGCGCGGCCGGCCCGGACGTTCTCCATTTGCTGGCCCCCTGCGACCTGCAGGCCATCAAGGCCTGCGGCGTCACGTTCGCCGCCAGCCTGCTCGAACGCCTGGTCGAGGAACGGGCCAAGGGCGACCCCGCGCGCGCGCCGGCCCTGCGCGCGGCCTTGCAGGCCCAGCTCGGAACGGATTTGTCCGCCGTCCGGCCGGGCTCGCCCGAGGCCGCTCGCTTGCGCACGCAGCTTTGCGCCACCGGCGAATGGTCGCAATACATGGAAGTGGGCCTGGGCAAGGACGCCGAGATCTTCACCAAGGCCCAACCCATGTCCGCCGTCGGCCACGGCGCCGACATCGGCATCCTGCCCGATTCGGCCTGGAACAATCCCGAGCCGGAAATCGTCCTGGCGGTGGACAGCCAGGGCCGGCCGGTCGGCGCCAGCCTGGGCAACGACGTCAACCTGCGGGACTTCGAGGGCCGCAGCGCGCTGCTGCTGGGACGGGCCAAGGACAACAACGCCTCGTGCGCCATCGGCCCGTTCATCCGGTTGTTCGACGACGGCTTCGGCCTGGACGACATCCGCCGGGCCGTCGTCCATCTGGACATCGATGGCGCCCGGGACGGGTTCGCGCTACGCGACGCGAGCCGGATGGACCTGATCAGCCGCGATCCGCTCGACCTGGCCCGGCAGGCCATGGGGCCTCATCACCAGTATCCGGACGGCCTCATGCTGTTCCTGGGCACGATGTTCTCGCCCGTCCAGGACCGGTACGAAGCCGGGCACGGCTTCACCCATGCCGTCGGCGACCGGGTGACGATCTCGTCGCCACGGCTGGGAGCGCTGGGGAACCGGGTCGTCCACGCGGCCGACGCCGCGCCATGGACGTTCGGAACGCGCGCGCTGATGGCGAACCTGCACGCGCGCGGCCTGCTCGCATGACCGGCAGGCTGCCGCCCGGGGCGATGGATGGATCTCCATGATCAGGTTTTATTTAAGTGTACGTATAACTGTACTTATTATTAATTCCTTTAAAATCATCTACTTATAAATTATATTGCCTATATATTTCTGTATTGATATAGTCGCCCCACGTTTTCATGACACGGACCCCAGCCGGTCCGCACATCGTTCAGGGGCCCTCTCATGCGTTACCTTCGCCGTCTTGCCCTCGTCGCCGCCGCGGCCTGTCTGCTGCCCTGGGTGGCCCACGCCCAGGGCGAAGCCTGGCCCGCCCGGCCCTTGACCCTGATCGTCTCGTCCGGGCCCGGGGCGGGGGTCGATACCTTCGCCCGCGTCCTGGCCGAGCGGCTGCAGCCGCGCCTGGGCCAGAGCGTCATCGTCGAGAACCGGCCCGGCGCCTCGGGCATGATCGCGGCGCGCCAGGCCGCGCGCTCCGCGCCCGACGGCTACACGCTGTTCCTGATGCCCAACACGCTGGTCATCGCGCCCTACGTGCTGGCGCAGAACGCCGCCACGGTCAGCGTCACGAAGGAACTGGCGCCGGTGGTGATGCCGGTCTCGACCATGATGGTCATGGCCGTCAACGGCAAGTTCGCCGACAGCCACGGCATCAAGACGGTGAAGGACTTCATCGCCGTGGCGAAGAAGGCGCCCGGCTTTGCCTACTCCGGCGGCGACAACGGTTCGCCCATGAACGTGATGGGCGAGCAATTCCACAAGGAGTCCGGGCTGGAGCTGACCAGCGTGCCGTACGGCGGCGTGGCCAAGATGGTGACGGCGCTGCTGGGCGGGCAGATCAACATGGCCTGGATGCCCACCTCGGGCAACACCCAGTACTTCCGCGACGGCCTGCTGCGCGCGCTGGCCACGTCCTCGCCCCGGCGCGCGCCACAGATGCCGGAGGTGCCGGCCATGACCGAGCTGGGTTATCGCGACGTGCAGGCCACCGCCTGGTTCGGCATCCTGGCGCCGCTGGGCACGCCGGCGCCCATCATCACCCGGCTCAACCAGGACATCAACGCCGTGCTGAAGGATCCAGCCATGCGCGCCCGGCTGGACCAGCTCGGCTATGAGCCGGAGGGCGGGCCGCCCGAGGCGCTGACCCGGCAGATGCGCGAGGACGATGAACGCTATCGCCGCCTGACCGCCGACCTGAAGATCCGCGCAAACTGACAGCCTCGCAGCAAGGAGTCCCGCCGTTGTCCGCGCCCCCTCTGAAACTCAGCATGACCTGCGGTCCCTACGACCGCGCCCAGGCCCTGATCGACGGCACCGTGCGCGCGCGGGGCATCGAACTCGACATCACCGTCAACGACGACGACGTCAGCCGTCAGTCGCAAAGCGCGCGCGGCATGTTCGACATCGCCGAATTCTTCACCGGCACCTACATCGCCGACCTGCCGCGCCGCACCCTGGGCTTCACCGCGCTGCCGATCTTCGTCAAGCGCATGTTCCGGCACTCGTACATCTACATCAACCGGCGCAGCGGCATCGCCAGGCCTTCGGACCTGAACGGCCGCCGCGTGGGCGTGCAGACCTGGGCCACCAGCGCCGCGCTGTGGGCCAAGGGCATCCTGGAAGAAGACTACGGCGTCGACCTGTCGTCCATCACCTGGGTCGCCTGGCAGCCGGTGCGGCTGCCGGACTGGACGCCGCCGCCCTGGCTGAAGATGGAAATCGCGCCGGCCGGGTCCTCGCAATACGACCTGCTGGCCTTGAACGCCATCGACGCGGGCATCACCACCGAAGCGTGGGCGCCCGGCGTCCATCCCGACATCGATTTCCTGTTTCCCGACCACGGCGCCGAGGAACGCGCCTATTTCGCCCGCACGCGCTGCTTTCCCATCATGCACACGCTGCTGGTGCGCACGGCCATCCTCGAAGCCCATCCCTGGGTGGCGCAAAGCCTGTACGACGCCTGGGAGGCGTCCAAGCAGGCCTGCTACCGCAAACAGGAAGAATGGTCACGCCTCCACACCACCTCGCTGTGGTATCGCGCGCTGTGGGAAGAGGAACGCCGCGCGGCGGGGCCCGACATCTACCCCTGGGGCTTCGCCAAGACCCGCCACGAGGTGGACCGCATGCTGGCCTACGCCTACAGGCAAGGCCTGACGCCGCGCAAGTACGAGCCGGAAGAAATGTTCTGGCCCTCCATGCTCGCGACCTGACCTGACCCCTAGTCCGCCGTGATGCCGGCGCTGCGGACGATGGGCGCGTAGGTGTCCAGGTCGCGCTTGACCACCTTGGCCAGCGTCGCCGGCGGTCCGCCGACCAGGATCTGGCTGGCGCCTTCCAGCCTTTGCTTGACGTCGGGCAAGGCCAGGATCGCATTGATCTCGCGGTTGAGCTTGTCGACGACGGGAGCCGGCGTGCCGCGCGGCGCGAACAGCCCCGTCCACACGCCGACCACCATGCGCGGATAGCCTTGCTCGCGCAGCGGCACGATCTCGGGCGCCGACGCCAGGCGTTCCTCGTCCAGGCCGCCCAGCACGGTCAGCGCGCCGGCCTTCACGTGCTGCGCGACGTTGCCGTAGGGCACGAAGATCAGGTCCACGTGTCCGCCCAGCGTGTCGTTCAGCGCCGGCGCCAGCCCCTTGTACGACACGAAGGACATGTCGATGCCGGCCATCTGCTTGAGCATTTCGCCGGCCACGTGCTGGGGCGAGCCGTTGGCCGAACCGGTGTAGGTCAGGCCGGGACGGGCCTTGGCGTAGGCAACCAGCTCCGGCAGGTTCTTGACGCCCAGGCGCGGATGCGCCGCCAGCACCATCAACGTCTTGGCCGGCAGGATCACCGGCGCGAAATCGGCCTGCACGTCGAAGGTCACGACGCCCTTGGGCAGCACCAGCGGCGACAGCACGAAGGTGTTGGGCGTCATCATCAGCGTGTGGCCATCGGGCGCCGCGCGCGCCACGTGCGCCGCGCCTATGGTGCCGCTGGCGCCGGGGCGGTTCTCGACCACGACGGTCTGGCCCAGGCGCTGGCCCAGCTTGTCGCCGATCACGCGGGCCAGCATGTCCGGACTGCCGCCAGGCGGGAAGGGAACGACGATGGTGATGGGCCGCGACGGGTAGTCGGCGTCGGCCCCGTGGGCGGCCGCCATCGGCAGGCAGGCGGCACAGGACAGCAGGAGTGCGGCAAGGGTCTTCATGGGGAGCATCCTGAACAAGAGTGGAAACGCCGCGCTAGGCGACGCGCGTACCGCTGGCCGACACCCCGCCGTCCACGGGCAGCACGGCGCCCGTGATGAACGAGGCTTCGTCGGAAGCCAGCCACAACACCGGCGCCGCGATCTCGGCCGGCTCGCCCCAGCGGGCAATGGGTGCCGGCACGAAACCGTGGTCTTTCAACTCGGCCTCGGACAGGCCGCGCGCGGCGGCGCGGCCCAGCGTGAACCCGGTCAGCACCGACCCCGGGCACACGGCATTGGCGCGCACGCCATGCCGCGCTTCCTCGATGGCCAGCACCCGGGTGGCCGCGACCATCGCCGCCTTGGTGGCGTCGTACTGGCCCATGCCGGCGCGGCCGCAGATGCCGAAGGTGGACGCGACGTTGACCACCGCGCCGCGCCCCGACTGGCGCAGCCAGGGCAGGGCCAGCGCGGTGACCAGGCTGGCGCCGATCACGTTGACCGCCAGGATGCGCTGCCATGACGCGGCATCGGCATCGGCCAGGCGGTGGTATTCGCGCGTGGCGGCGTTGTTGACCAGGATGTCGAGCGCATCGCCGCCTGCCCGGATGGCATCGCCCAGGCGCGCCACCTGGGCTTCGTCGGCGATGTCGCAGGTCGCGGCGACGATGCGATCGCTCCCCAGGCGCGCCACGGCGGCCGCCAGCGCATCGGCGTCGCGGTCCGCCAGGATCACGCGCGCGCCTTCATCGGCGAACAATGCGGCAATGGCCTGGCCGATGCCGCCCGCGCCGCCGGTGACCAGCGCGGTCCTGCCTTCGAGCCTGTGTCCCATGCGCGCTCCTAGGCGGGATAGGCCAGCGAACCGGCCGGGTTGTCGATGCGTTCGCCGTGCTCGGCCTGCGACACGAAAGCGGTGCGCAGCAGCCGGCGCACCTTGATCACGTCCTCGTCGGGCGCCAGCAGGTATTCGCGCGAGCGTGCCTCGATCAGGTCGCCCTGCGCCTCGGCGGCGAAAGCGTCCTCGGCATTGACCAGCTCCAGCCGCGGCAACGCGACCTCGTTGAACAGGCGCGTGGCGGTAGCGCGCTCGGCCTCGGTCCGGGCACGCCAGGACAGGAAGCGGACCACCGTCGTGTGCCGGGCATCCTGCGGGAATTGCCACAGCCGCGACGCATAGGGCGCGGCGCCCGGCGCCGGCATGATGGGATTGGTGGTCAGACAGGGCAGGCAGAAGCGCTGGCCCTTGACGTCCACGGTGAAGTGACCGTGGTTGATCGGTTCGCCTTCCAGGTCGACCGACACGCCGCGTACGCCGTGCGAGGTGCGGATGATCTTGATGCGGCGGTCCTCCAGCGGAATCTCGTTGCTGCCCGGCTTGCGTTCGGCGCGGTGCACGGCCTGCGAGTCGGTGTGCAGCACGACGGCATGGAAGCCGTCGCTGCCGTCGATGGCCAGCAGCCAGTTGGCTTTCCAGGTGGACGTGGGCAGCCTGAAGCAGATGAACTCGTCGGGCTTGAGCAGTTCCTCGGGAACCTGGGTTTCGAGCGGCGGCGGCGGAAAGCGGACCGGGTCGCCCAGGTAGGCCCAGATATAGCCTCCCAGTTCCCGCGCCGGATACGCGGGCACGCCCAGCCGGTCGTGGTGGGGGGTATGCGCGGTTTCCCACGGGATGAGCGTGCAGCGGCCTTCGCCGTTGAAACGCAACCCATGCATCAGGCATTGCAGGTCCCCATCCATGACACGGCCGACCGACAGCCGGATGCTGCGATGCGGGCAGCGATCGCGCACGACGTTCGGCTGGCCATCGGCGCCGCGCCAGGCGGCGAGATTCTCGCCCAGCACCTTCAGTCCGACGGGTTTGTCGGCGGGTAGTTCTTCCGTTTGCAGGATCGGGTACCAATAGTTGCGCAGGCCGGTCGGCAGGCCTTCCGGAATCAACTGGACCAGTTCCTTGACTGCGGTGTCACTCATTTCCATCCCCTGGGTTCTAGCATGGGGACACTATAAGAAGATGGAAATAACATGTCAAATAATGAATTCAATAATTCTATAACTATTTGTTTTGTATAGAATTATTAATTTGTACACGTATAAGCATGCATATAATTTGGCAAGCTTTGCGGATGGGTGTGGTAACGTTGCCGCCGAGGAGAATCCATGCAGCCCGAACCCGACCACGAACTGCCGGCCAGCGCCGGCTCTCCGCGCGACGAGCCCGACCCGCTGCTGGTCATGTACAGCATGCCCGGGCACCTGATCCGGCGCGCCAAGCAGAAGACCACGCTGGCCTTCGCGCCCATCACCCGGCGCTTCAATCTCACGCCCATCCAGTACGTCGTGCTCAAGACGATCTCGATACGGCCCGGTGTGGACCAGGCCGAACTGGGCGACATCGTGGGGCTCGATACCTCGACCACCGGACAGGTGGCCGCGCGGCTGGAGCAACGTTCCCTGATCGTGCGCCGGCCCGACGGCCGGCGCCAGCGCGTGGAAGCCTCGGCCGAGGGCCTGGCGCTGCTCGAACAGCTGGGGCCGATGCTGGAGGACATCCAGGATGAGGTCGTCCAGCCCCTGACGGCCAAGGAAAGACAGCAGCTGCTGCGGCTGCTGTCCAAGATGCTGGGCGTGGCCACGCTTTACTACCGGCCCAAGCCACGCGGACGGCGGCGCGCGCCGCGCGACCCGGACACGGCAGGCTGATGCGCCGCGATGCCCCCGCCCGGGGTCATCGCATGGCCGTCACTCTATCGTCACGCCCGTCCGGGTGATGATGTCCTTCCAGGCCCGCGCTTCGTCCCGCAGGCGGTCGGCGAACCGCGCGGGCGAATTGGCGACCGGCAGCGTGCCCTGCTCGACAAACTTGCGCTGCACGTCCGGATCGCCCACCGCCGCGCGAAAGGCGGCGGCCAGGCGCTCGACGATGGCCGGATCGGTGCCGCGCGGCGCCGCGATGCCCCACCAGTTGGCCAGTATGACGCCCGGCGGCAGGCCGACCTCGGCCGTGGTGGGCACCTGCGGCAGGGCCGGCAGCCGCTGGTCGGCGGCCACCGCCACGGCGCGGATGCGGCCCGCCGCGATCTGTCCGGCGACGATGCCGTAGCTGGCGATCAGCAGTTGCACGTCGTTGGCGACCAGCGCCTGGACCCCGGGCTGCGAGCCCTTGTACGGCACATGGACCATGCGCGCGCCCAACTGATCGGACAGCATCAGCGCGGACACGTGGGGCACGGTGCCCGCGCCCGGCGATCCGTAGTTCAGCTTGCCCGGATGGGCCTTGGCATAGTCGGCGAAGCCGGCGTAGTCGCGGGCCGGCAATGCGCCCGTGATCGTGACCAGATAGGGCTGCTCGACCAGCAGGCTGACCGGCGTCAGCGCCGCCAGCGGATCGAAGCCCATCTTCGGAAACAGGAACTGGTTGATGACGAAGTTGTTCGTCGGCCCCATCAATAGCGTATAGCCGTCGGGCGCGGCGTTGACCACGTCCAGCGTGCCGATGTTGCCCGCCGCGCCGGCCTTGTAGTCGACGATGACGGGCTGCCCGAGCTGTTTCTCCAGGGCCTGCTGGAGGTTGCGCAGCACCAGGTCCCCGCCGCCGCCGGGGGGATAGGGCAGGATGATCTTGACCGGCCGCTCGGGATAGGCGGCGAAAGCGGCGGCGGTGAACAACAGGCTGGCGACCGCCAGGACCAAACGGCATCCACTGCATGGCTTGCTCATAAGAACTCCCATGAACGTCAGGAAACCCTGGCCGGCACCTACGCCAGGTCGAAGCGCTGTCCCCGTTTCTGCTCGTCGGCGCGGCGATAGATGTCCCACGCCACGGCCACGTCTATGCTGCCTATGCCGGTCATGAAGGCCATGACCCGGTCCGTCGCGGCGGTCCGTCCCAAGGCACGGCCGCTGACGATGTCCTGCATGCCCACGCCGCGCGCATCGTCGATGGCCAGCCCCGGCCGGTAGCGCTCGAAGGCGCGCGCCAGGTTGTCCCGGTGGTCGCACACCAGGCGGTCGGCCCGTTCATAAGTGGCGTCGTCCCACGAGCCGGTGATGTCGAGCGGGATCAGCACAGTGCCCGGCGACCACCACCGCGCCACGATGGGATGCGTCTGGAGCTTGGGCACGGAAGAGATCACGATGTCCATGTCCTGCACGGCCTGCCGGACCTCGTCCACCGGCGTGATCGTCCACGGCCCCTGGTCCGCCATCCGCGCGCAGAAGTTCTCTCGCGAAGCGGGGCGCTGCGAGGCCACGAACACTTCCGAGATCGACGGGAACACCGCAGCCAGGCAACGCAGGGACCACTCGCCCAGCCCGCCGCAGCCGACCAGGCCGACGCGGCGCGGCATCGGGTTCGCGCAATACTTGGCCGCCAGCGCGGCGCACGCGCCGGTGCGGGCGTAGGTGATCCACATTCCTTCCATGATGGCCACCGGCACGCCGGTGAGCGGATCGTTCAGCACGATCAGCGCGCTGGAATCCGGCGCGCCCTGTTCGGCATTGCCCGGAAAGAACGACACCCACTTCATGCCCAGCGCCTGCCGGCCGGCCACCCAGGCGGGCATGGCATGCAGGAAGCTCGACGGCCCGTGCGGATGCAGCGCGACCTTGGCCGGCACCTCGACCTCGCCCGCCGCGTCGCGGCGATAGGTGTCCTCGACGACATCGATGATGTCGGCCAGCGGCGGCGCGCAGTGCGCGACGTCGGCGGCGGACAGCAGGAGCGGGCGTAGGGCGGCGGGCATGTCGGTCTCCATCGAGGCCAGCGGGATCGCTAGGAAATGGTGTGCAGCCGCCAGTCCAGGGAGCCCGAGATGATCTCGCACCCCTGCGCGCGCACGATCACGTGCTCTTCCGCGTTCAGCAGCCCTTCCTGTGTCTCGATCTTGGGTTCCGGCGTGATGCTCATGCCTTCCTGGAACACGTGCGTATCGAACGCGTTGATGTAGGGCGGTTCGTTGACCAGCCCGATGCCGTGGCCGATGCGCTTGGCGGGATGGTCCGAGTAGTTGGTCCAGCCGGTCCGGGCCAGCAGCGACTGCGAATACGCGAACACCGACGCGGTCGTGACGCCGGGCCGGATCTTCTCCATCACCTGGAAAAGGATCTCCCACATGCCGTCGTGCTCGCCCTGCTGGCGCGCGCTGGGCGCCCCGAACACCGCGCGCCGCGTGATGTCCATCTTGTAGCCGTTGACGCTGCAGCCGCCGTCCAGGTAAAGGATGTCCCCGCGCTGGAAGGCGCCGCCAGGCCCCGTGGCGCCCAGCGCCACCGGCGGCCCCGAGTCCAGGTCCGCGCCCAGCTCGGCGTAGAAGGCCATGATGCGCTGCTGGACCGCGCGCTGCGTCACGCCCTCGTCCAGGGATTCCAGGCATTGCCCCCAGGCCCGCGATCCGATCGCGCACGCCTGCCGGAGCTGCTCGATCTCCCAGTCGGACTTGATCATGCGGCAGGCCCAGATCACCGGCGAGGCATCGGCCCAGCGTATGCCGGGCAGCTCGCTTCGCAGGCGGTCGAGATCCGCCAGCGCCAGGCCCAGCCGGGGTTCGTTGCCCAGTTCGATGCCCACGCGCGCGGCATGCAGCCCGCGTTCGGCCAGGATGTCGCGCAGCCCCCAGTCGGTGGCCGGTTCCCGGTCGAACGGCACTTCGGGATAGATGCGCCGGTCGGCCACGCAGGGTTGGCCCGGCCGGCGGTACAGCCGCGCGAACATGTCCGGGCCGCTCCAGTTCACCAGGGCCGGTTCGCCCCCGGCCGGCAGCACGAAAGCGGCCGGCCGGCCGGGACTGGCCTTCTCGCCGGTGAAGTAATAGAAACCCACCGGATCGGTGACCACCAACCCGTCCATGCCGGCACGCGCCATTTCCGCGCGCGCGCGGGCCATCCTCGATTCGAACTCCTGCCGTGGCACGCTCACTGTCTACCCCTCCGCGGTGGTCAAAAGCCGACGGCCGCGCCGTCCTTGCGATGGTCCGATCCCGCCACATAGCCGTCGTCGCCACGCAGGATCAACTGCGCGCCGCCGAACGCGAAGGCGGCCTGCGGCGACTCCTGCCGCAGCTCGTGGCCGCGCGCCAGCAGCCCCGACACGATGGATTCCGGCATGCCGGCCTCCACCAGCACCTTGCGTCCCGACACCACCTGCCAGCGCGGCGCATCGGACGCCGCCTGCGGATTCTGGCCGTACAGCTGCGTGCGCACGGCCAGTTGCAGATGCCCTTGCGCCTGCATCGGCCCGCCCATCACGCCAAAACTCATCGCGGGCTTGTCCGCGCGCATCGCGAAGCCGGGAATGATGGTGTGCAGCGGCAACCGCCGCGACCCCACCAGATTGGGATGCCCGGGCCGCAGCGAGAAACCCATGCCCCGGTTCTGCAGGCTGATGCCGGTGCCGGGCACCACCACGCCCGACCCGAAGCCCTCGTAGTTGGACTGGATGAACGAGACCATCATGCCCGCCGCGTCGGCCGCGGCCAGGTAGACCGTGCCGCCCTGGCGCGGCGCGCCCGCGCCGAAATCGCCCGCGTGCGCCGGATCGATCAGCGCCGCGCGCGCATCCAGGTAGTCGTCCGCCAGCAGCGCGCGCGGGTCGACCCGCATCGCGTCGGGATCGCCGACGAAGGCCTCGACGTCGGCGAACGCCAGCTTCATCGCCTCGATCTGCAAATGCATGGCCTCGACACTGTCCACCGCGTGCCGGCACAGGTCGTGGCGGGCCAGGATGCCCAGCGCGATCAGCGTGGCGATGCCCTGCGTATTGGGCGGGATCTCGTGCACGTCGACGTCGCCGATGCGCTGCGACAGCGTGCCGCACCAGTGCGCCTGGTGCGCCGCCAGGTCGTCCCGCGTCATCGCGCCGCCATGGCGCGCAGCATGCGCGACCAGCGCCTCGGCCAGCACGCCCCGGTAGAAGGCCTCGCCGCCGGTGGCGGCGATGGACTCCAGCGTGCCGGCCAGCGGCGCGTTGCGGAAGATCTCGCCGGCGGCCGGCGCGCGCCCCTCTGGCAGAAAGGCTTCGGCGAAGCCCGGTTGGTCGGCGTAGTTGGGCGCGATGCGCTGCCACAGCGCGGCGATCAGCGGGCTGACCGCGAACCCGCGCCGCGCATAGTCCACGGCCGGCTCGAACAGGCGCTCGAAAGGCAGCGCGCCGAAGCGCCGGCTCAGCGCCACCCACGACGACACCACGCCCGGCACCGTGACGCTGTCCCAGCCGCGGCGCGGCATGGTGCCGGCGCCGGCAAATCGCGCGGCATCCCAGGCGGCCGGCGCGCGGCCGCTGGCATTCAGGCCATGCAAGTCCGTGCCGTCCCAGACCACCGCGAAGGCATCGCTGCCCACGCCGTTGGCAGTGGGCTCGACCACGGTCGAGGCAATGGCGGCCGCGACCGCCGCATCGACGGCGTTGCCGCCTTGCAGCAACATGCGCAGCCCGGCCTGCGCCGCCAGCGGCTGCGAGGCGCACACCACATTGCGCGCCAGCACCGGCGAACGCTGCGACGGATAGGGCAATGCGTAATCGAGATCCATGGCGTTCAGGCGGGAACGCCAGCGACCGGGGTGACCCAATGCGCGTAGCGCTCGTCGCGCCCGCGCACGGCGTCGAAGTACAGCGATTGCAGGCGCCGCGTCACCGGTCCCGGCACGCCCTCGCCGATGGCCCGGTCGTCCAGCGCCACCACCGGCGTGACCTCGGCGCCGGTGCCGACGAAAAAGGCCTCGTCGGCGATATACATGGCGTCGCGCGTGAAGAACTCTTCGCGCACCACCAGGCCCGCGCCGCGCGCGAGCTGGATGATGGCGTCGCGGGTGATGCCGTCCAGGATGTAGGTCAGCGGCGGCGTGATCAGTTGCCCGTCGCGCACGATGAAGACGTTCTCCACCGAGCCTTCGGCCACGTGCCCTTCGGCATCCAGCAGCAGCGCCTCGTCGTAGCCGCCGCGCAGCGCGTCGGTGCGCGCCATCTGGAACAGCATGTAGTTGCCGCAGGCCTTGGCCTTGGACATGTTCGAATTGATGTGGTGCCGCGTATAGGACGAAGTCTTGACGCGCGTGCCCTGCTCCAGCTTGCCCTGGCCCAGGTACTCGCCCCAGAACCAGACCGCGATGCCCACGCTGACCTTGCAGCCCGTGTAGTTCAGCCCCATGCCGCCGTAGCCGATGTAGGCCACCGGCCGCAGATAGCACTGCGAATGGCCGCTGGCCGCGACGGTCTCGCGGCAGGCTTCGACAATGGTCTCTCGGGTGTAGGGAATGTCCAGCCCGATGATCTTGGCCGACTTGAACAGCCGGTCGATGTGGGCGTCGAGCCGGAATATGGAGGTTCCCTGCTCGCCGTCATAGGCGCGTATGCCTTCGAATACCCCGAATCCATACTGGAAACTGTTGCTGACGAAATGGACGGACGCATCCGCCCAAGCGACCAGCTTGCCATCGATCCAGATGGGTGAACCCTGCTCTTCCATGACCGCCTCCTTCCAGGAAAGGCCGACCGCAAGAACTGCTTGAAGGGATTGCCGCTTACTTGATGGGAGAAATCTTCAGGTTGCGCAGCATGCGCTGCAGCGTGGTGCGCAGGATCTCCAGGTCCGCCGGCGGCACGTCGTGCACCGACCACTCGTACTGCGCCGACACCGCGGGCAGCATCGCGTCGAGCAGATCGCGCCCGGCCTGGGTGATGGAGATGATGACCGCGCGGCCATCGTCGTCGTCCTGTTCGACCGTGACCAACTCCTGCGCCTCCATCCGGCCGATGGTGCGGCTGAGCGTGGACGACTCGACCAGCGTCAGCTCGATCAGGTCGCGCATGCGGGCATGGTCGCGGCGGGTAAGGGCGATCAGCACCCGGTACACGCTGGCGGTCTGGTTGAAGGGGCGCAGCGCCTCGGTCAGGCTGATGGCCAGCCGTTCGGACACCTGGCGCAGCAGGTAGGCCGTTTTCTTTTCGCTGCGCTGGTCCGAGAAGGCATCCGGCTCGTCGTCGACCGGATCGACCGGCTTGCGGCGGGAGGAACGCGTCGAGCTGGAGGCCATGGCGGAGGAACCGTGATGGTTGCGATGGCCTATTTACTCACAAATAAACTTGCATATGCAAGTTTATTTACAAGTATTTTTTCTGATGTTTTTGCGGATAAATAGCGAAGAGAAGATGAACCCGGCCCCTCATCAGGGCCGCCGAGCAGGAAAACCGGCTCGGGTTGTGGACGATTGAAGAGATTGAGCGTCAGGACAATACGGTTCTTCGCTCAAGGCGTGCCGCCGCGCTCGATGAAGGCATCCGCACCAACATGGAACCGCTCGACCAATGCGGCAATCTGCCGGGCGTTGAACATCCTGCGGCCTGCCAGGATTTCGGAAATCACACTCCGGCTTCCCACCTCGGGCAGGTCGGATTGGGTCCGGAATCGCTTCAATCAGCGCCAGGGCACGGTCGTAGTCCGCCTCATTGCGGATCGCGCCCCCGCCGTCCACCACTAGCCCTCCACGCGCCCCATCCTCACCCCCAGCGCCCCCAGCGCCGTTGCCGTGGCCAGCCCCACCACGCCCAGCCACCCCGCATGCGCCCACACCAGGCTGCCCAGCCCCGCGCCAGCGGCCATGCCAATGAACATCCCGGCCACCAGCAAAGCGTTCAGCCGGCTGCGCGCCGCGGGCTCCAGTCCGTAGACCTGGGTCTGGCTGGCCACCAGCGAGGCCTGCACGCCGAAGTCGAAACCGATGGCGCTGGCCACCAGCAGGGCGAGCTGCAACTGCGCCGGCAGCACTTCGGTCAGCGCCAGGCTGGCGAACGAGACCGCCGCGACGATCGTGGCGATGCGGGCCACGCCGTCGGAGCCGCGGCGGTCGGCCAGCCGGCCCGCGAAGGGCGCGGCCAAGGCCCCCGCCGCGCCGGCCAGGCCGAAGGCGCCGGCCGCCGTGCTGCCCAGGTGGAAGCGGTCATGCAGCATCACGGCCAGCGTGCACCAGAAGGCGCTGAACCCCACCGCCAGCAGCCCCTGCGCGTAGACCGCCCGGCGCAACGCCCCATGGCGGCGCCACAACTGCGCCATGGAAACCAGCAGCGCGCCGTATCCCAGCCGCGCGGTGGGCGCGAAGCGCGGCAGGCTGCGCGCCGCCACCACGCCCACGCCGGCGATGGATACCGCGGCCACCAGGAACATGGCGCGCCAGTTCCAGTATTCCGCCACGAAGCCGCTGACCACGCGCGACAGCAGGATGCCCAGCAGCAGGCCGGTCATGACGGTGCCCACGGCCTTGCCGCGCTGCGCGTCGGGCGCCAGCGTCGCGGCCGCCGGCACGATGTCCTGGGCCAGCGTGGCGGCCAGCCCCACCGCCAGGCTGGCGGCCAGCAGCCAGCCCACGCCCGGCGCCAGGCCGCTCAGCAACAGGGCCAGCGCCAGCACCGCCGACTTGCCGACGATGATGCGGCGCCGGTCGTAGCGGTCGCCCAGCGGCGCCAGCAGCAGGATGCCGGCCGCATAGCCCAGCTGGGTCAGGGTGGGCACCAGGCCCACGGTGCCTTCGCCCGCCCCCAGGTCCTGGCCCAGCAACCCCAGCATGGGCTGGCTGTAATAGATGGAAGCGACGCTCAGCCCCGCCCCGGCGGCCAGCAGGCCGACCAGGGAAGGGGTCAGCCTGGAGGCGGGAGACAGACCGGTTCCATGCGCGATTTGTATGGATGACATGCTCGTAAACCCGTAATCGTTCAACAGGACGGGATTCTGCATGGCGGCGGTTACGACGTGTAGCCCCTTTGGACGCAGATTCGTCATACGCTTGACGCATGAAAACCGGCGCCTCCCCCTCCATCGACCGCATCGAACTCATGCAGACCTTCGTCCGGATCGTCGAAGCCGGGAGCCTGTCCGCCGCCGCCGTACAACTGGGCACCACGCAGCCCACGGTCAGCCGCAGGCTGCAAACCTTGGAACGCCTCCTGGGGCTGCGCCTGTTGCAGCGCTCCACGCATGGCATGGCGCTGACCAGCGACGGTGAACGCTGCTATGCCCACGCGAAGGAGCTGGGCGCGACCTGGGACGCCATGGAGGCGGACCTGCGCGGCGCCCACGACGAGCCGCGCGGCACGCTGCGCGTGCTGGTACCGCATGCCTTCGGCCAGGACCAGATGGTGGCGCCGCTGGCCGACTACCTGCGGCGCTATCCCGAGGCCTCGGTCGAATGGCTGCTGCAGGACCGCCACGCCGACTTCATCGCCGAAGGACTGGACTGCGCGATCCAGGTCGGCGCGGTGAACGACCCGGACGTGGTCGCCATCCTGCTGGCCGAAGTGCCCCGCATCGTCGTGGCCGCGCCTTCCCTGCTGCCGGACGGCGCGCCGGCGGACGAGATCGCGGTGCTGGAAACACTGCCCTGGGTGGCGCTGAACATGTACTACCGCGACGAGGTGGTCCTGACGCGCGGCGCCGACGGCCTCGGCCACCGCTTCCCCATTCGCCCGCGCATGAGCACCGACAGCCTGTACGCGCTGCGCACCGCCATGCTGGACGGCGTGGGCGCCGGCATCGCGTCGGCCTGGGTGGTCGCCGACGACCTGCGCCAGGGCCGGCTGCGCCATGTCGCCCCCCTGTGGCGCGCCGCCTCGTTGCCGGTGTACCTGATCTATCCATACGCCCGCTACTACCCGGCCAAGCTGCGCGCCTTCATCGACATGATGCGCGCTTCGATGCCGACCATGGCGGGCGTGGCGCCCGCACTCACTCGATACTGATGCTGGCCGCCTTGATCAGCTTGGCATACTTGGCGCTTTCGGCACGGACATAGTCCGCGAACGCCTGGGGCGACGATCCCTTGCCGACGAACGCCTGTTCGCTCAGCGTCTGCCTGACCCGCGGCGAATCGATGGCCTGGCGCACGGCATCGTGGAGCCTCGCCACCACGTCGGCGGGCAGCCCCGCCGGCCCCCACAGGCCATACCAGGACACCATCTCGAATCCTCGCAGGCCCGACTCGGCCACCGTGGGCACATCGGGCAGCGACGGCAGGCGCTGGGCGCTGGTGACCGCCAGCGCCTTGGTGCGGCCGGCCTTGACCGGCGGCAGCGATGACGGCACGGCGTCGATGACGGCGCTGATGTGGCCGCCCATGAGGTCGGTCAGCGCCGGGCCGGTGCCCTTGTACAGCACCACGGGGATGTCGGCCTTGGCCTCGTAGCTGATGGCCGCTTCGGCCAGGTGGCTGGCCGAGCCGGCGGCGGAGGCGCCGAAGAAATACTTGCCGGGCGCCTGGTGCGCCAGCGCGATGAATGCCTTGAGGTCTTTCGCCGGCACGCCGGGGTTGGCGGTGACCAGCAGCGGCACTTCGCCCAGGTTGGTGATGGGGGTGAAGTCCTTGTGGATATCGTAGGGCAGGGCCTTGAGCAGCCACGGCCCGGCCGCGAAGGTCGAGGCATTGACCAGCAGGGTGTAGCCATCGGCCGGCGCGCGCGCCACGGCCTCGCTGCCGATCGACCCGCTGGCGCCGGCGCGGTTCTCGACCACGAAGGTCTGGCCCAGCTGGTGGCCCAGGCTGTCGGCGAACACGCGCGCCACCGCGTCCACCGTGCCGCCCGGCGGATAGGGCACGATGACGCGGACGGGCCGCTGGGGATAGGCCTGCGCGCTGGCGGCCGCGGTGGCGGCGCAGGCCAGCAGGCCGGCGAGATATCGGATGAAAGGCTTCATGTCGGTCTCCTTGTCGTTGTGATGAGGCGGGGCTAGGCTTGTCGGTGCTCGAAGATCCTCAGGGTGTCGTCGACCAGATCGCGCTCGACGTCCCGGGTGATGAAGACGATGCGGGTGCGGCGGTCATCGTCGGGCCAGGCAGGCAGGAAGGAATGGGGATGGAACACGTGCTGCACCCCGTGGATGACCACTGGCCTGCCAGGGTGCTCGATCACGTTGACGATGCCCTTCACGCGCAGCAGATCGGGGCCGCGCAGCGTGGACAGCATGGCCAGCCAGCGCTGCACGCCGGCCCATGACACGGGTTCGTCGCGGGTCACCACGTACGACCGAATCCGGTCGCCGTGGCGGGTGCGGTCGTGGTCGTGGGTATGGCCGTGATCATGGGCAGGATGCCCGCGCGCGTCGTCATGCGCCTCGTGCGCCTCGGCGCGCAGCCAGCGGCGCACGTCCGGCGGCCGTCCGCGGGGTGCCGCCAGCCAATCGCCATCGTCCTTGCCGGCGCGGACCGCGTCGGCGCCGGGATTGATCTCCCGCAGCCGGCGCAGCAGGGCCTCGGCCTGGCCGGCGGACACGAGATCGGTCTTGGTCAGCACCAGCAGATCCGCCACCGCCACCTGCTTGACCGCCTCCTCCTGCCGGTCCAGCGTATCGGCGCCGTTGCAGGCATCGACGGTGGTGGCCACGTGGTCCAGCCGATAACGGCGGGCAACCGCCGGCTCGCTCATCAGCGTATGCAGGATGGGGGCCGGATCGGCCAGGCCGGTGGTCTCGATCACCACGCGCCGCAGCGGCGCGGCCTGGCCCGCCAGCCGCCGGTCCAGCCGGTCGAAGGCCTCGACCAGGTCGCCGCGGATGGTGCAGCAGATGCAGCCGTTGGACAGCAGCACCATGTCCTCGGCGCTTTGTTCGAGCAGGTGGTGGTCCAGCCCGACCTCGCCGAACTCGTTGATGATGACCGCCGTGTCGCGCAGGGCCGGCCGCGCCAGCAGGCGGTTCAGCAGCGTGGTCTTCCCGCTTCCCAGGAAGCCGGTCAATACCGTGACCGGTATGCGGTCGTCCGTCTCTATCATGGCAAGGCTCCGGAACGCGCGCCGCCGTGCAGGCGGGCGAAGGAACTCAGGGTGCGGTCCAGCCGGCCCAGCAGCCACGCCGCACCGGCGGCGGGGGCACCGCCCGCGGGATCGGCCAACGCCGCCAGCACGGCCACCATGCCCCCCTCGTGTCCGGCGGGGGCATGGCATGCCAGCAGGGCGTGGGCCTCGGCCTCGCCCAGGCGGCCGGCATCGTCGCGCAGGTAGTCCAGGATGTCGCGCTCGAAATCCTGCAGCCGCAGTGTCACGCCGCCCATGCCGCACGCGCAGGCACCGCCCATGGAGACGTGCTGCAGCGCCACGTCATTCCACAGGCGCAGCAACGCGGCGGCGCGGGCGGCATCAGGCCGCACGGCGGCTCCGCAGCGCCTCGGTGGCGGCGCGGTCCACCGCGCCGTCGGCGGTCATCGCCACGCCATAGACCTCGCGTGCCGCCCCCGCGCTGACATAGCCCTCGCGCACATCCTCGGCCACCGTCTCGGGGTCGCGCCCGCGCGGATCGCCGAAGCCGCCGCCGCCGCCCGACAACATCTTGTAGGCATCGCCGCGCTCCAGCCGCACGTTGAAGATCTTGGCATTGGGCATGCCGTCGTCCCATTCGCCCTTGCGGCGGATGGCGATGCCGTTGCCCGCGGCCTCGTGCCCGCCCTCCAGTCCCCAGGGCTTGCAGTGCATGCGGTCGATGCGCGTGGTCACGGCGAAGGGGGACAGGGCCTGCACCACCATCTCCGCGCCCAGCCCGCCGCGATACGTGCCGGCGCCGCCGCTGTCGGCGCGGATGGCATAGCGCTCGACCAGCACCGGATACTTGGCTTCGAGCTGCTCGGTAGGACTGTTGTGGGTATCGCCATCGTTGATGCACACCGTGACCGACACCCCGTCCTCGCGCGACTTCGCGCCCCAGCCTCCGCCCAGCGGGCCGATGCCCACGATGAACAGGCGCCCGTCCTCGGGCGAGATGCCGTGGATGTTGGGAAACACCAGGTCGGCATGGTGGCCGGCGATGGCGCGGTCGGGTATGGCCGGCGCCAGCGCCTTGAAGATGGTGTCGATGACGGTCATGGGGAAGGTCATCCAGACCCGCATCGGGAACGGGCGCTCGGCGCTGATGACGGTGCCCATGGGCATGACTACCTTCAGCGGCCGGAAGCTGCCGTCGTTGACCGGATAGTCGGTGGGCGTGGTCAGGCACTTGAAGGCCACCTGCGCGCAGGCGATGCCGGTGGTGAAGCCGGAGTTGTAGAAGCCGCGCACCTGCCGGCTCACGTCCGACAGGTCGATGGTCATCTCGTCGCCCTGCTTGATCACCTTGACCCGGATGGGAATGCGCCGCCCCACGTCCACGCCATCGTCGTCCATGTAGGACTCGGCCTCGTAGGTGCCGTCGGGAATGCTGAGCGTATTCAGCCGCGCGACCGCTTCCGACTGGTCCATGATCTGCGCGATCGAGGCATGCACGGCATCGGCGCCGTAGCGCTGGACCAGTTCCAGGAAGCGCCGCTCGCCGGTGGTGATGGCGGTGATCTGCGCGCGCAGGTCTCCCAGCGCCCGCTCGGGCAGGCGCACGTTCATCGCGACGATGTCGACCAGGTCCTGGTTGACCACGCCCGCGCGGCGGTATTTGACGATGGGGATCTGTATCCCTTCGGAGAAGATGTCGGTCGTGACCTGCCCCAGCGTGCCGCCGACGTCCAGCCAATGCGCCATGCAGCAGGTGAAGGCGACGATGCGGCCCTCGTGGAACACCGGCATGGTGAAGGTGAAATGGTTCAGGTGGCTGCCGGTGACGTAGGCATCATTGGTGACCAGGATGTCGCCGGGATGGATGTTCTCCAATCCGAAGTGGCGGATCTTGGCCTTGACGGTCTCGGACATCCCGCGGATGAACATGGGCAGGCCCAGGCCGATCGACACCGTGTCGCCTTCCGGCGTGAACAGGCCCACCGTGAAATCCAGCGCCTCATAGATGATGAGGTTGTAGGCGGTCCTCATCAGGTTGGTCTTCATTTCCTCCGTCACGGCCAGGAGGCCGTTGCGGATGATCTCCACCGTCACGGGATCGACGGCGTGCTGTTTCGTTTCTCGCGCGTTCATCAGCGTTCGCTCCCGATGGCCACATGCAGGTTGCCGCAGTCGTCCACGGTCAATTCGTCGCCCGGCTGGACGACGGTCGTGGAGGCGTGTTCTTCGATCAGGGCCGGGCCCGGGACGCGGTTGCCGGCCAGCAGGGCATCGCGGCGGTACACCGGCGTCGGCACCTGGCCGTGCGAACGGAAGTACACCGGCTTGGTCGCGCGCAGCGCGCCCTCGGGCGGCGTCTGCCCGCCGGCCTGCACGACATGCCGGGGCGGCTTGCGCATCGCGCCCAGCACGGTCACGCGCAAGCTGACGATGTCGGCCGGCTCGGCCGGTGCGCTGGTGCCGTAGCGGATGGCGTGGACGTCGTCGAAATGGCGCTTGATCGCGTCGCGGTCCTGGCGCTCGAAGTACACGCGGGGCAGCTCCACCGTGACCGCGTGTTCCTGGCCGACGTAGCGCATGTCGGCCGAGCGCTCGATGACGATCTCGTCCGGCCGCACCGCCGAGGCCGCGACCGCCGCCCGCCCCTCCTCTTCCATCGACGCGTACAACGACTCGATCTCGTCGAACGACAGATCGTCCAGGTGGCGGAACACCGATCGCACGTAGTCATAGCGCAGGTCGCTGAACAACATGCCGTAGGCCGAGAAATATCCCGGCGCGTAGGGAATCAGCACGCGGCGGATGCCGAGCTCGCGCGCGATGGCCGAGGCATGCAACGGTCCCGCGCCGCCGTAGACCACCATGGTGAAGCTGCCGGCGTCCAGGCCGCGCTCGGTGGTGACGGCCTTGACCGCGTGCGACATCGCGGTCACCGCGATGCGCAGGATGCCGTCCGCGGCCTCGACCGTTTCCAGCCCCAGTGGCGCGGCGATGCGCGCAAGCATCGCCGCGCGCGCGCCCTCCAGGTCCAGCGACATCTCGCCGCCCAGGAAATGCCCGGCATCCAGGCGGCCCAGGACCAGGTTGGCATCGGTCACGGTGGGCTCGGTGCCGCCCCGTGCATAGCAGACCGGACCGGGCATCGACCCGGCGCTGCGCGGCCCCACGCGCAGCGCATTGCCCAACTCGACGCGCGCGATGCTGCCGCCGCCGGTGCCGACCTCGAAGATGTCCATCATGGGAATCTGGATGGGCAGCGCCTGCTCGTAGCCTCCGACCAGCGCACTGCCGGTGGTAAGCGGCCGGCCCTCGCTGATCACCCCCGCCTTGGCCGTCGTGCCGCCCATGTCGAAAGCGATGGCATCGGGCAATCCCAGTTGCGCGCAGATCGCCTGGGCGCCGATGACCCCGGCGGCGGGACCCGACTCCAGCATGCGCACACATTCGCGGCGCGCATGCTCCAGCGGGAACAACCCGCCGGTGGACTGCACCGCATAGAAATCGCCGCCGAAGCCGCGCTCGCCCAGGTGCGCCTCCAGTTGGCCCAGATAAGCCGACACGCGCGGTCCCACGTAGGCATTGGCGACGGCGGTCGACACGCGTTCGAACTCGCGGTATTCCTGCGACAGCTCATGCGAGGCGGTGACAAAGGCGTGCGGCAGTTCCTCGAGCAGGATTTCCTTCACGCGCTTCTCGTGGTCGGGCTTGCGATAGGAATGCAGCAGCAGCACCGCGGCGGCCTCCACGCCCTGCGCCTTCAGTTCCCGCGCGACCTCGCGCACCCGCGTCTCGTCCAGGGGCTTGTGGACGCTGCCGTCCGCGCGCAGCCGCTCCTCGACTTCGTAGCGCAGCGAGCGCTTGACCAGCGGCGTGTGCTTGGTGAAAAAAAGGTTGTAGGCATCGGGGCGGTTGACGCGGCCGATCTCGTAGATGTCGCGGAATCCCTCGGTGATCAGCAGCGCCGTCTTCGCGCCATTGCGTTCGAGCAGCGTGTTGATCGCGATGGTCGAGCCATGCAGGAAAAGATAGCCGTTGCGCAGGTCGATGCCCGCGCCGTCCAGCGTGTGCTGGATGCCTTCGACCAGGCGTCCGTGCGTGGACAGGGCCTTGCCGAAAAGCAGGGTACCGGCGCTTTCGTCGAACGCGGCCATGTCGGTGAACGTGCCGCCGATGTCCACGGCGATGCGCAGGGGCGCCGATGCGGGCGCCAGGTTGGATGCGGTCATGGTGATGGGCGCGATGCGCGCGATGTCGTGACGGCTCGCAGTGTAGGAATCCCTCGGATATCTTCCTAGACTTGGATCAGAGATTTCAGACATGCCAAAATAGAGATGTCTTCACCCACGGGCCATCCCATGAACCAGGCCGATCTGAAGCTGTTCGTCGAAGTGGCCGAAAGCGGCAGCTTCACCAAGGTCGCGGCCGCGCGCATGACCGTGCAATCACACATCAGCCGCCAGATCGGCAACCTGGAGCGCGAGTGCGGCGGCAGGCTGTTCCGCCGCACCGGCCGGGGCGTGGTCCTGACCGAACTGGGCGAGCACATCATCGCCCGCGTGCGGACCTGGCTGGCCGACACCGACCAGTTGTTCCGCGAGATCCGCTCCACATCCCCGGTACCCATGGGCGAGGTCCGCCTGGGCATCCTGCCTTCGGCCGCCCATCCGCTCCTGACCACGCTGTTCGGCCGCGTGCGCGAACAGTACCCGCTGATCCGCCTGAACGTGCGCGAGGGGCAGGGCGGAGAACTCGACGCGCTGCTGGACGCGGGCCTGGTCGACATGGCCATCCTGTTCCGCTTCCACAAGCCGGCCAGCGCGGAGGAACGGCTGCTCGCCACCGGCCACACCTATCTCGTGGCGCGTCCGGGCGACGCGCTCACCCAGGCGCCTTCCGTCGACTTCGCCAGATTGCAGGACCTGCCCCTGGTGCTGCCCCGGCGGCCCGCCCATTGGCGCGCGATCCTGGACGAAACCGCGCGCAGCAAAGGCTTCGCGCTCCAGGCGGTGATCGAGGCCGACTCGCTGACCGCGCAAAAAGAACTGGCCGCCACCCAGTCGGTGTATGCCGTCCTCGGCCCTTATTCGATCATGCACGAACTGCGCCAGGGATCGCTGCAGGCCACCCGCCTCGTCAATCCCGACCTGCGCCGCTACGTCACCCTGGCCCTGCCGAAATCGGGCGTGATGACGCCGGCCTGCCGGGCCGTCTCGACCATGCTGCAGGACATCGTCGAACAATGGGGCGGCGACCTCAGTCCGCCCGGGACGCCAGCAGCCGCCAGCCCACCCACAGCCCGCCGCCGCAGGCCAGCGCGAACACCCAGCCGGACCCGGCCGCGGCCATGATGCCGGACAACAGCGTGCCCACCGTGCAGCCCAGGGCGACCAGGGCGCCCCAGCCCATCAGGACGCCGCCCAGCACGGCGCGGACGGCCTGGCCCGCGGACGGCAGCCGGGGGCGGAATTCGCCGGCCGCCAGCGCCGACGCCAGCGATGCCAGCACCAGCCCGCCCACGAATACGCCGTTGCGGGACAGAAGCGTTTCCTTGACCGCGGTGGCGCAGCCCGCGAAGGTATCCAGGCCCTCCAGCCGGGCCGGGAGCCACCCCTGCGCGGCACCCAGTGTGCGCGCCAGGCTGCCCAGCTCGGCGGTCACGCCCAGGGGCGCCACCCTCAGATAGGCCAGGACGCCGATCCCCGCCACCAGCGCTCCGCCGGCAAACCCCGGCCACCGCGCATCGAAGAACATCTCGGACAGGCGCCGGGATCGCATCGATCCGGCCGCCGCGGTCCCGGGCTGCCGGTGGCGGCGCAGCAACCACGCCGCCACGGCGGCCAGCACCGCCACTTGCAGCAGCAGCGATCCGCCATAGCCCAGGTAGTGGGGCAGCCACCATACCGGTGCCGCCTGGATGGCTTGCAGATAAAGGAAGTTCCACGAGGCGAAACCCAGGCCGAATCCCGCGACGGCGCCGAGCAAGGCCAGCACCGACGCCAACGAGCCCTCGCCCAGCCGGTACAGATGCGCGCTGATGCAGGAGCCGCTGACCGCCATGCCCAGGCCGAACACCGCGGCGCCGAGTACCAGCACCCAGCTGACGGGCCCGATATGCGCTCCCGCCGGCAATTGCCCGCCTTGCGGAACGGGCAGGAAGGCGCCGAACACGGCGTGGTAGCCGATCGTCCCCAGCGCCAGCGCCGTCACGATCCCCAGCAATCCCCGCGCATCGCGAACCTGCAGATAGTCCCGCGTGACGCAGTAGAAGCAGAACCGGGACCGCTGCAGGACCAGTCCGAAAAGCGCGCCGCTGGCCAGCGAAAAAGCCAGGATGCGGCCGTCGCCGGGCACCTCGGACAGGCTGAAGCCCGCCAATGCCAGCGCCGCGCCGATCAGGACGGCGGCCGCGCCCGGCAGGCGCGCGCGCAAGGCAACGGTCAAGTGCTGCCCCAGACCGTGCCGGCAGGATTGCTGATGGGCACGCCCACCGTATTGCCGTACTCGGTCCACGAGCCGTCATAGTTGCGGACGTCGTAGCCCAGCAGCTTGCGCAGGGCGAACCACGAATGGCTGGAACGTTCGCCGATGCGGCAATAGGTAATGATGGGCTTGCGGCCGTCGATGCCCGCATCCGCGTACAGCTTGCGGATCTCGGCAACGGGCTTGAAAGTGCCATCCTCGGCCACCAGCCGGCTCCACGTCACGTTGACCGCCCCTGGCACGTGGCCGGCGCGCACCGCCAGTTCAGGCACGCCCGGAGGCGCGAACACCTTGCCGTTGAACTCATCGGCGGAACGGATATCCACCAGCGCCACGTTGGCCTCCTTGCGCGCGGCCGCCACGACGTCGGCCAGGCGCGCCCGCAGCGCGGTATTGGCTGGCCGGATGGACACGTTGCCGGGGGCGGGCACGGTCGCGGCGGCCGCGAGCCGGCGCCCTTCGGCTTCCCACTTCTTGCGGCCGCCGTCCAGCAGCTTCACGTTGTCGATGCCATAGATATCGAATACCCAGGCCCCCCAGGCGGCGAACCAGTTGTTGTTGTCGCCGTAGAGCACGGTGATGCTGTCCTGGCTGACGCCGGACTGGCGCAGCAGCGCCTGGAAATGCTCCGGCTTGGCGATGTCCCGCTCGACCCGGTCGACCAGGTCGCTATGCCAACGGACATTCACCGCGCCCGGGATGTGGCCGCGCTCGTAGACCCCGGGGTTGACGCTGACCTCGATGACCCGCACCTTGGGATTGGACAGGTTCTTCTCCAGCCACTCGGTCGAAACCAGATGCGGACTGTCGGCATGAGCCGGCGCGACAGCGGCGGCAAGAGCGGCTAGGGCAGCCGCGAATAGCGTGCGTAGCGACATGGTGGCGATCTCCGTTGCGCCGTGGATGAGCACGAACCTTAGCGAGAGCCGCCAGCCGGACGAACGATTCCTTTTCTATATGTACATTTCCCGTTCAGTTTGTTGTCAGAAATGGCGTCACCCGCCAGAGGCGGCGTCCGGTCCCGGCAACAGGCAGGCCAGGATCCGGCCCAGCAACGGCGACACGCGATCGGGCAGCCAGGCCAGGCCCAGCACCAACTGGCCCTGGCTGCGCGGCAGCACCCGGCAGCGGGTGCCCGGCGCGAGATAGGACCGGTAGGTGCTGGGCATCAACGACACCCCCAAACCCGCTTCGACGTACCGGATCAGGCCATAGGCGTTGCGGACGCTGTGCCGGGCCAGCGGGATGAAGCCCGCGGCGCGGCAGCACGCCAGTTGCGCCGCGTGCAGCTGGCTGGCATGGACGGGCGAGAAACCGACAAAGGGCAGTGGACCCATGGCCTCGAGCAGGTTGTCGTCGGCAACGCCGTCGAGCGCCGCGAAATGGTCGGCGTAGATCAGCGCCAGCGGATCGGCCAACAGCGGGGCCACGGCGATGCCGCTGCCCTCGGCCGGCAACTGGATGATGCCGGCGTCGAGCGTGCCGTCCGCCAGGGCAAGCAGTTGCTCGCGCGTGGGCAGGTCCTGCACTTCCACATCGAGGCCGGGAATGGCGCCGCGCACGCGTGCCAGCACGGACGGCAACAGGCTTGCCTGCCCGCTGCTGACGCACCCGAGCCGCAACACGGAAGAACCCGCCGCCGCCGCGCGCTGGGTCTCGGCCACCGCGCGCGACAACCGGTGGAGGATCTCGGTGGCATGGGCAAGGAACACTTTGCCGGATTCGGTCACGCGCACGCCGGCCGCATCCCGGTCGAGCAGGCGCATGCCGAGCGTCTCTTCCAGTTGGCGCACCTGCACCGACAACGGCGGCTGCGAGATGTTCAGCGCTTCGGCCGCCTTGCGGAAACTGCCCGCTTGCGCGACGGCGACGTAGTACCTCAATTGGCGCAACTCGATCGCTCGCATATCCACCGTCCTTGATAGCGTTCCGCTAATGCCCGCTGACGACAAAGATATTGGACGCCCCGGCGGAGCCCGGCGGATCATGCCCCCACTTGAGGAGGAGGCATTCATGAAAATCACGACATTGGCCCTGTGCATCGCATGGGCAAACCTTTCCGCGGCCGCTCAGGCCGCGTGGCCCGAACGGCCCGTCCGGCTGGTGGTTCCCTACACGCCGGGCGGATCGGTCGATACGCTGGCCCGCCTGGTGGCCGATGAAATGGGTCGCAATCTATCACACCCCATCATCGTCGAGAACAAACCCGGCGCCTCGGGCATCGTCGCCTCGCAGCACGTGGCGCGCGCCACGCCCGATGGCCACACCCTGCTTTTCCACGCGTCGAGCCAGGTATCGCTGCCGCAGGTCGACGCGAACGCGAAGTACGACGCACTCAAGGATTTTTCCCACATCGCCTTCATCGGCGAAGTCCCGCTGGTCGTGGCCGTGCCGGCCAATTCGCCCTACAAGACCCTGCGCGACCTGCAGCAGGGGGCGCGCGCCGATTCGCGCCTGTCCTGGGGCACCTCGGGCATCGCCACGGCCAGCCACCTGGCCGAGGAACTGCTCAACCGCGACCTGGACATCAAGATGGAGGTCGTGGCCTATCGCGGCGCGGCGCAGCAGTTGACCGACATCATCGGCGGCCACGTCGCCGCCGGCGTCTCGCCGGTACCCGGCGCCTTCCCCTATCTCAAGGCCGAACGCCTGCGCGCGCTGGCCGTCACCAGTCCGCAACGGCTGAAGACGCTGCCTTCGGTGCCGACCGCGGCCGAAAGCGGCCTGCCCGGCTTCGAATTTTCGTCGTGGTACGGGTTATGGGGGCCGGCCGGCCTTCAGGATGCGCTCGTCCGCGACATCCACGCCGCCGTTCACAAGGCGCTTTCCAGCGACGCGATCCGGAAGAAATTCGACGAACTGATGGTCGAACGCGGCGACGACTCGCCCGCCGCCCTGCGCGCCAAGGTACAGACGGAATCCCGCCTGGTCGAGCAACTGGTCAAAGACAACAGGATCGTCATCCAATGAGCGCTTCGCCTTCCGACGCGGCCGACATCACCGGCGCGCTGAGCGCCTTCTCGGCGGAGCTGGACATCGCCCGGGCGCCCGCCGCCTGCCTGGACAAACTCAAGCTGTGCGTGCTGGACGCGGTCGCCTGCGTGGTACAGGGCAGCACCCTGCCCTGGTCGCGGACGGCGGCGGCCGTCATGACCGCGCAATCGGCCGCGGGTACCGCCCGCGTGTTCGCCTCGAACCGGACGGCCGACACGGCGGCGGCGGCTTTCGCCAACGCCACCGCGGGCCACGGATTCGAGCTCGACGACATCCACAAGGAATCCATCCTGCACCCGGGATCGCTGGCGGTGCCGGTCGCGCTGGCCTGCGCGCAATCGGAGCCGGCCTGCGGTCCCGACCGCTTCTATTCCGCGCTGCTCGCGGGCTACGAGACCGGCTGCCGCGTGGGCAGCGCGAGCGCCATGCCGCTGTTCTTCCGCGGCTTCCATCCGCAGGGCACCGCCGGCGCCTTCGTGACCGGCGCCACCGCGGCACGCTTCCTGGGACTCTCCGCCGAACAGACGCGCCACACGTTCGGCATCGCCGGTTCGCTTGGCGCCGGGTTGATGGCCTCGCAGGAAGGCGCCATGGTCAAGCGCGCGCACGCGGGCTGGGCCGCCTATGCGGGCGTGCTGGGCGCGCGCCTGGCGGGCAGCGGATTCACCGGCATACGCAACGTGGTCGAAGCGGAATACGGCGGCTTCCTGTCGGCGCACGGGGGAGTCGACGCCGACCGGTCGGTGCGCGACCTCGGACAGACCTGGGAAACCCTGGCGGTGGGCCACAAGCCCTATGCCTCGGTCACCAGCATCCACGCGGCGCTCGATGGCGTGCGCCGGACGCTGGCCGCCAGCGGCGCCGCGCCCGGGGACATCGAGCGCCTGCGCATAGGCGTCAGCGCGATGACGCTGGCCCATTGCGCATGGCCGTACCAATCACAAAGCGCGACGGCCGCGCAGATGAACATCTATTTCTGCGTCGCCAGCCTCGTGCTGTACGGCGATGTGTTCCTGCGCGCCTTTCTTCCCGACCGGCTGGCCGACCCCGCCATCCTGGCCTTCATGGAACGGATCGAGGTCTGCATCGACGACACGATCGAGCAGGGAGGGCCGCCGCTGCGCCACGGCGCGCGCGTGACGCTTGCCGCGCACGGGAAGACCTACGTACACGAGGAATTGCATCGCCGCGGCAGTCCGGAAAACCCGATGGGCACGAGCGCCTTGCGTGAAAAATTCCACCGGGTGCTGGGCGAAGTGCTCGCCGCCGACCTGGTCGAGGAACTCGGCGCGGCCATCCTCGCCTCCGACAGCGAGCGAGGATGGCGCGACATGCTGCGCGCGCTGGATGCGGCGGCCGCCATGGCGGCCGCGCGGCCCACCGTGGACATCTAGCGGCGATCCTGCTCCCCCAGCCGCCAGCGCGCATCCCGCTCGAAGCTCACCGACACGAACTCCACGAACTCGCGTATCTTCAGCGACGAATGCCGCGGCCTGGGATGGATGACGTATAGCGTGCGCGACGCCGGCGTCCAGCCGGGCAGCACCGGCACGAGCCGGCCTTCATCCAGGGCCTGGGCGATCATGAAGGTGGGCAGCATGGCCAGGCCCGAGCCGCCCAGCAGCGCATCCTTGAGCACCTGGCTGTTGTTGCTGCGGAAGCTGCCGCCCACGTGCACCATGCGTTCGGTCCCGCCGTCGGAGAAATGCCACTCGTCCGGGGCCGGCCCCCGATCGTAGATCAGGCAATCGTGCCGTTTCAGGTCCTGCGGCGCGCCGGGCGCCCCGCAGGCGGACAGGTAGCCGGGCGATGCCGCCACGGTGCGCGTCATGCGGGCGATGGCGCGGGTGGCATGCGTGGGATGGTTGACGTACTTCTGGTTGCTGCCCAGGGCCAGCGCGACGTCGAAACCCTCGTCGTCCAGGTCGACGAAGCGATCGTTCAGCGTCATCTCGACCTTGACGGCGGGGAACTGCCGCAGGAATTCGCCCACCATGCCCCCGAAGCCCGCGTAATCCAGCGACACCGGCGCGCGCACTTTCAACACGCCGCGCGGCATGGTCTGCATGGACGCGGCGGACCGCTCGACTTCCTCCAGGTCGTCCAGCAGCCGCGCGCATTGCGCGTAGTAGCTGCGCCCCGCCTCGGTCACGTTCAGGCGGCGCGTGGTGCGGGCCACCAGCGAGGTGCCCAGGTGCAGCTCCAGCCACGTCAGGTACTTGCTGACCGACCCCACCGACATGCCCAGCTGGCGCGCGGCCAGCGTGAAGCTTTCGTGCTCGACGACCTTGCGGAACACCGACATCGCCACGAACCGGTCCATATTTTTTCCGGATTGGAAAACAATTTTTTGATCCGACGATGTTTATCGCCCATGTGGAAAATGTCAACATGGGTTTCACGCAGTCGCGCGCGTCCTGCCTCCGCCAACCCGGCGACCCACGGCCAGCTGGCCCGGGTCCCGGGATCTCCGCCATCGCATCCGAGAGGACACATGAGCCGCACGCTGATCAGGAACGCTTCCATTCTTTCCATGGACCCCGCCGTGGGCGACCTCGCCCGGGCCGACATCCTCATCGACGGCGACAAGATCGCCGCCATCGGCCCCGGCCTCCAGGCGGCCGCCGACGAAGTGGTGGACGGCACCCACCGCATCGTCATGCCGGGCCTGGTCAACGCCCACATCCACACCTGGGAATTCCAGCTGCGCGGCATCGGCGCCGACTGGGTCGGCAGCCGCGACTACCACGCCAACCTGCACAAGAAGCTGGCTACTTACTACACCGCGCGCGACGTCTACCTGGGCAACCTGCTGGGCGCGCTGAACCAGCTGCGCAACGGCACCACCACCATCGTCGACTGGTGCCACATCCTGCGCGACGCGGAGATGACCGACGCCGCGATCGACGCGCTGGAAGAGTCGGGGATCCGCGCCGTGTTCGCGCGCGGCACGGTCAAGCCGCCCGAGCGCGAAGGCGCCGTTCCCTACTACAAGCAGCCTTTTCCCCGCGACGAGATCCATCGCCTGCGCACCGGCCGGCTGGGCACCGACGACGGCCTCGTCACACTGGCCATGGCCATCCTGGGCCCCGATTGGGGCGAGTACGACGTCGCCGTCCACGATATCCGCCTCGCTCGCGAGTACGGCCTGTTCAACTCCGCCCACACCTATGGCCGCAAAGGCAAGCGCGTGGTCGAGGACGGCTATCCGCGGCTGGCCCGCGAAGGCCTGCTGGGCCCGGACCACAACATCGGCCACGGCAACTGCTTCGACGACGCCGAACTGAAGATCGTGCTGGACGCCGGCTGTACCATCACGGCCACCAACCTGACCGAGATGTTGAACTACGAGAAACCCGCCATGCTGGGACGGCTGGTCAAGCACGGCGCCACGCCTTCGCTGGGGACCGACTGCGATCCCTACTTCAACAGCTCCATGCTCTGGGTCATGCGCCATGCGTTCCTGCACCAGCGCGAACTCGACAACCGCAGCCTGTTCGCCGAAGGCAACTGGCCGGCCAAGACCCAGCACTCCACCCAGACGCGCGATGCCATCCACTGGGCCACGCTGGGCGGGGCCAAGGCATTCGGCCTGGACAAGAAGACCGGTTCGTTGTCGCCGGGCAAACAGGCCGACCTGATCATGATCGACACCCGCGGCATGAACATCTTCCCCGCCAACGCCGGCGGCGATCCCGCCCACATCGTCGTCATGTACGCGGAAACCTCGGACATCGAGAACGTCATGGTGGCGGGCCGCTTCGTCAAGCGCGACGGCCGGCTCGCTTTCGACGCCGGCCGTCTCGCCCGCCTGACGGACGAACTGCTGGCGTCCCGCCTGCGCCTGTTCCAGGACGGCTCCTTCAAGAGCGTGCCGGTCGAGCGCGGACCCCAACCCGGGAGGTTCCTGGTATGACACGCCGCCGATTCATCCACGAGCTGGCCACGCTGGCCGGCGCCGCCGCCACCATCCCGGGCGCCCGCGCGCTGGCCCAGGATGCGTGGCCCGCCAAGTCCATCCGCCTGATCCACGGCTTCACCGCCGGCGGGGCGGTGGATATCCAGGCCCGCCTGCTGGCGCAGCAGCTGACCGAACGCCTGGGCCAGACCGCCTACGTCGAGGGCAAGCCCGGCGCCGGCGGCACGCTGGGCGCGAACTTCGTGGCCAAGGCCCCGCCCGACGGCTACACGCTGTTCTTCATGGCTTCGGGCCACTCGGCGGCGCCCGGACTGTACAAATCGCTGCCCTTCGACCCGGCCGGCGACTTCACGCTGGTCTCCATGGTCACCCGCAGCCCCTTCGTGATACTGGCCGGCCCCGCCGCGAAGTCAGCCACGGTGCGGGACCTCGTGGCCGACGCCAGGGCCAGGCCGGGGGGCATCGACTTCGGCACCGGCGGCATCGGCACCGGCATGCACCTGGCCGCGGTGCTGTTCCAGTCGCGCCTGGGTGTGCAAATGACCCATGTCCCGTACAAGGGCGGCAACGCGCCCACGATGGCACTGATGGGGGGCGAAGTGCCCTACATCTTCACATCCCTGGCCGGCAACGCGATGAACCTGATCCAGGCCGGATCGGTCAGGCCGCTGGCCGTCACGTCCATCGACCGCTATCCCGGCCTGCCCGACGTGCCCACGGTGGCCGAAACGGTGCTGCCCGGCTTCGACGTCAGCGCGTGGTACGCCCTGGCCGGCCCGCGCGGCCTGCCGGCGGCGGTCGTGCGCAGGTTGAACGAGACCGTGGCGCAGGCGCTGTCGGACGCCGAGATGATGGCGGCGCTGAAGAAGCAGGCGGCCTCGCCCTGGCACACGACGGCCGCGCAGGCCCAGTCCTTCGTGGCCGAGGACATCCAGCGCTGGACGCAGGTGATACGCAGCGAGAACATCGCGCCAGAGACCTGATCAATGATCCCGCCCCAAAACCCCTTGTTTTAGGGATCGCCCCTCTTCCTCGTGCATGCCAAGCTTCCGGGCCGTCCGGCCCAGGACGGCTCAGTCATCACGAAGGAAGTTCTGCAATGAATCCGGACCGGCGCGCGATCCTCAACCTCGGCATGGCGGGCACGCTGCTGGCCCTGCTGGCCGCCTGCGGCGGATCCGGCGGCGCGGACCCGGCCGGCCAGCCCGACGGCGACGCCGAGGACTACCGGCACGCCACCGGTATCGACACGTTGCCCGCTTCGTCGCCTCTCGATCTCGACGCCCTGGCGCAACCCACCGACGCGCAGAGCTTCGGCGTGCGCGTCATGCTGGGCGGCCTGCCCCAGGCCGGCGTGCGCGTCCAGGTCCTGGATGTGCGCGGCGCCCTGGTCGACGAAGGCCTGGCCGACGCCCAGGGCTGCTTCCAGTCCACCCGGATCGGCCGGCGCTTCCTGATGGCCGTCGCCCAGACCCCGCAGGGCGAGCTCTATGGCTTCGAATACAACCACGAAACCAAGACCGATCCCGTGATCGACGTCAATCTCGTGCCCACGCTCGCCTTCCGGCTGTCCGAGCGGCTGAAGCTGGCGTCGCCCAACGCCATCGATTTCGTCGTCAAGGAATTCCTGGGCCTCGATTATTCGGTGCTGCTGTCCGACCTGGAGGCGCGCGGCGCGGCCATCGACCAGGACCGGCTGCGCCAGGAAGCCGTCGCGTCCGGGCTGGGACTGCAAGGCTACCTGGATGCCACGGTCGAAACGATCGTGCGGGCCATCGACCAGGGCTTCCCGCCCGCCGGCGAAACAGCGTCCGCATCGGCCCGCCGGACCTTGCCGCTTGCCGAACCGGAGGTCTCCTGCGACGACGTTCCCGAATACGACGACGGCGTGGACGAGAACATCCCCCCGGACCTGGCCGAGCTGATCCGCAAGCACTGGTCCAGGCCCGCCAAGGCCCTGCTCGCGTTCGCGCTCAAGAAGGCGGCCAGCGCCATGGGCTTTCCCATCATCGGCGATGTCGGCAACCTGATCCTGGGCGCGCTCTTCCCCGCCAGGAATCCCGTGCTGGACGCCGTGGCCGCGCTGGACTCGCAGATCAAGGGCCTGGCCCGGTCGATCGAGGAATTGCTGCGGCGCCAGGCCCAGGCCGAATTCAACCGGACCTTCGACGCGGTGCGGACAGCGTTCAACACCTTCGACAGCACCAAGACGCTGATCGACGAGACCAACGCGTTCTACAAGAAAACCGGTACCCCGATCGACGACAACTACCGCCTGACGATGACCACGCAGTGCCTGGCGCTGTTCCTGCGCGAGTCGGCGCTGATCGAGGCCCACAACCAGTTCGTCGGCCTGGGCTCGTTCGCCAGCGCCGGCGTGTTGAACCGCTGGATGCCGGTGGGACAGGGGGAAAAGTTCTACACCGCGGCCATCCAGCAGCAGTACATCGACCTGCTGGACTGGTACCAGGCCCGCAACGCGCTGGCCTACGGCTATCTGATCGACGCCTACGATGCCTACGCCAGGCTGACCGGCGGCGCCGTCAACACCTCGCGCATCCAGCAGTTGAAGGAACGCCTGGAGCGCCAGACGGCCAACGTCGAGAAGCTGCGGCCCAGGTACCTGTACAGCCAGAAACAGTTCCTGGACGTCGGCAACCGGCTGACCTGGGTAGGCCGGTGCAACCAGGCCGACTCCTTCCTCGACCTCATTCCCGCCGATGTGAAGACCACGCCCGGATGGCATCCGGGGCGCCTGGACGTGGCCAGGATGATGCGCCACGAGCAGACCGATCCGTGCGAATCCAGGGGCGTGCCGACCGGCAATGCCAGCCTGGGGCCGGACCTGATCGCCGCCTTCGCGTGGCGGCTGCCCACCAAGAAGAACCTGGAAGACTCCTTCGCCAATCCCATCAAGCAGAAGTACGGCAAGACATTCAACCTGAAGACCTTCGCCTACGACTTCCAGTTGTCGCGGGCGGCCAGCTTCTTCCTGCCGGACTCGGACACCCCGGCCGAGGCCCTGCTCAGCTCGGGCCTGAAATCCATACGCGTGAAGATTTCCCGGGGCTATTACGTGCGGCACTTCGAGGGAGACGTGTTCGCGTTCCAGAGCCTGTCGGCCCGCAAGCAGATCATCGACAAGCGGGGCAAGGACAAGCACTCGGGACCGCCGCTGTACTTCTTCCCCGTGGCCACCGTGACGCCGGACCAGTTGAACGCCTTCCTGCCCTGGACGGTGTATGACAAGGCGATCAAGACACTGGCTGCCTGACCCCCTCCCGGGTCAGTCCAGCCCGGGACCGGTACCGTCCGCGAAGGCCCGCACCAGGTGGTGGGCGATGGCGTAGGGCCTGGGCGCGGACAGGCCCTCGGGATGCGTACCGTCCAGCATCAGGCGGACTTCCTCGCGCGTGAACCACCGCGCGTCTTCCAGCTCGTTGCGGTCTATCACGATGTCGGTGCCCCGCGCGCGGGCGAAGCAGCCTATCATCAGCGACGACGGGAAGGGCCAGGGCTGCGACGCGAAGTAGGCCACCTCGGCGCAGGCGATGCCGGCCTCCTCGCGGATCTCGCGCCGCACGGCATCCTCGATGGTCTCGCCCGGCTCCAGGAAACCGGCCAGGGCCGAGTACATGCCCGCCGCGAATCGCGGCTGCCGGCCCAGGAGGCAACGGTCGCCATCCACGGCCAGCATGATCACCACCGGATCCACGCGCGGGAAATGCTGGGCGCCGCAGGCTGGACAATCGCGGCGCCAGCCTGCACAGGACACGCGGCTGGGTTCGCCGCAGTTGGCGCAATAGCGATGCCGGTCGTGCCAGCTCAGGATGGCCTTGGCGCCGCCCAGCTCGCCCAGCACGTCGGGCGGGAACAGGCCGCGCATGGCGATGCTGCGCAGGTCCAGCAGCTCCAGCCCGGGCTGCGCGGCGGCCGCTTCGGCCAGGCCGCCGTCCAGCGCCACGGCGAACAGCGCGCGGCCCTGCTCGTCCTGCCCCAGGAAGATCTCCTGCCGCGCGGGCCCCAGGCCGATCCAGGCCTCGGCGGCGAACACGGGCGAGGGCGCGGCGCCGCTCACGTCCAGCAAGGGCACGTCGCCGATGAAGACCATGAACCGGGCCGCCGCATCGTGCCGGCGCGCCCGGATGAACTCGGCGTCGGCCCGCGCCTCGGACATGCGGTCGAGCGGATTGAGGCCGAAACCCACGGCGGCGGAACGATCGAAGAATGGCATGGAATGGGGCGGCCACGCGCAGCGCGCCGCCGCAGAGTCGTCTGATCGACGATTCTAACGCCGCGCGGTCAGGATGTGCCCGGATTCAGCAGCGTGCGCAGGCGCTGGCGCATCGGCGTCTCGGCCGGCGTGTCGTCTCCCAGCGCGCGGCGGAGGAAATCCCGGCTCTGCCCGCTGCGCAGGTCCACTTCGCGCGCGATCTGCCCGTCCTGGTAGAGAAAGGCGACGTCGGCCAGTTCCAGCACGTCGTCGATATCGTGGGTGATCATCAGCACGGGGATGCCCCATTGCCGCGCGACCTCGGCCAGTTCCCCGCGCAATTCGCCGCGCAACATGGGATTGAGCGCGGCGAAGGGTTCGTCCAGCAGCAGGGCGCGAGGCTCGCAGGCCAAGGCCCGGGCCAGCGCCACGCGCTGCTGCTGGCCGCCCGACAGCACGCCCGGCCGGCTGTCGGCCATGGCCGACAGGCCGAAGCGGTCGATCAGGTCCTGCACGCGCCGCCCATCCTCGGGCGACAGGCGCCGGCGGCGCCACGACGTCAGGCCGAAGGCGATGTTCTGGCGCACCGACAGATGCGGGAACAGCGCGTAGTGCTGGAACAGGTAGCCGATGCCGCGCGCGGGCGGCGCGAGATCGATGCCTCGGGCAGCGTCGAACAGGGTCCGGCCATCCAGCCGGACATGGCCGGCACCGGGCCGCAGCAACCCGGCCACCGCCTGCAAGGTCAGCGATTTGCCCGAGCCCGACGGCCCGTACAGCGCGACGAACGGCGCATCGGAGGCGAAGCGCGCGGCCAGGTCGAAGCGCCGGTTGCCGTCGCGCACCGTCAGCGCGATGTCGACATCGATCACGGCTTGCCGAATCCGTAGCGGTCCAGCACCTGCTGGCCGGGCGCGGACAGCAGGAAGTCGACGAAGGCCTTGGCCTGCGCCTGGTGCTTGCTGCCGGACAGCACGGCCACCGGGTAGGTCACCGGGGTATGGCCACCGGCGGTCAGCGTGATCTTGACCTTGTCCTGCATGATGGCCGCGTCGGTGCGATAGACGAAACCGGCATCCACCTCGCCCCGGCTCACGTAATCCAGCACCTGGCGCACGCTGTCGGCCTGGATGAACTTGGGTTCCAGCGAGGTCCACAGGCCGGCGCTGTCGAGCGCCTGCTTGGTGTAGTTGCCCACCGGCACGGTGGCGAGCTTGCCGATGGCGATGCGCTTGACCGGCGCGCCGGCCAGGTCCTGCAGCGTGGCGATGGCGGGACCACCCTGCACGGGCGTGACCAGCACCAGGCTGTTGGCGGCGAAATCGCGCCGCGTCGGCACGTCGATCAGGTTCTGCGCCACGGCCCTGTCCATCGTGGCCTGGTCGGCGCTGGCGAACACGTCCACCGGCGCGCCCTGGCTCATCTGCTGGAGCAGCGTGCCCGAAGCGGCGAAGTTGAGCCGCACGGTGGTACCAGGATGCTGTTGCTCGAATTGCTTGCCGAGATCCTTGAAGGCATTGGTCAGGCTGGCCGCGGCGGAAACGGTGATCTCCTGGGCGGAGGCCGAAAACGGCAGGGCGAAGGCAAGCAGCAGGGCAGCATAGCGGGTGCGGAACATGGGACTCCTTCAGCGTAGCGATAGGTAGCGGTTGCAGGCCACCAGGATGGCGATGGAAATGGCCGAGGTGATCACCACCAGCAGCAGGGCCAGGTCGTCCTGCCCCGCCTGCGTGGCGTCGTAGATGGCCATGGAAAGCGTTTGCGTGCGGTCGGGAATCGAGCCCGCCACCATCAGCGAGGCGCCGAACTCGCCCATGGCGCGCGCGAAGGCCAGCAGGGTGCCGGCCAGGATGCCCGGCCAGGCCAGCGGCAGGGTCACGCGCACGAACACCGACCAGTGCGACTGGCCCAGGGTGCTGGCGGCCGACTCCAGGGTGCGGTCGATGCCGGCGAACGCGGCGCTGGCCGATTTCAGGACCAGCGGCAGGGCGACGATGGCGGAGGCCACGACCGCGCCGTGCCAGCTGAAGATGATGGTGTAGTCGAAGGTCTCGTATATCCAGCGGCCCAGCGGGCTGCGCCGGCCGGCCGCCATCAGGATGGCGTAGCCGATGACCGTGGGCGGCAGCACCAGCGGCAGCATGAACAGCGCCTCGGCCATCGAACTGCCCGGGAACGGCTTGCGCGCGAACAGCCAGCCCAGGCCCACGCCCGCGACCAGGGCCAGGACGGTGGCCAGGGCCGCGACCTTCAGGGACAGGATCAGCGGAAAAGCGTCAAAGGAATCCAGCAGCACGTTCGTCATATCCCGAAGAATACAGCGAATCCTGGCTGGACGGTAGCGCGGGAAGGCCGCCTGGCGCGGCCCATGGCCGGTCAGTCGGCCAGCATGTCCGCCATGGCGGCGATGTCCTGGGCCGCGGCCGACTGGGCGATGGCCTCGATGGATCGATAGCGCCGGATCAATTCGCGGCCCACCTCGGTCACGACCGTGCCGCCGCCGCGCGCGCCGCCGACGGCGCTTTCGACAGCGGGCTCGCGCAGGGACCGGTTCAGCTCGTCCACCAGCAGCCACGCGCGGCGGTACGACATGCCCATCTGCTGGGCGGCGGCGGTGATGGAACCCGCCTCCAGGATGGCCTCCAGCAGCGCGATCTTGCCCGGCCCGACCGCGATGGAGTTTTCGCGGTAGACCCGCAGCCGGAACTGGAACCGGGGCTTGGTGGTGGTATCCATGGCAGGAGAACGACACATCGATGATGTTGCCGATTGTAGGCGCATGGGAAGGCGTGGGGGTGTTCCTCGCCGCGGCGTCCGCTCAATCGACCGTCAGACTGAACCGGAACACCGTCCCCGGCCCGTCGTCCTCGACCAGGCGAATATCGCTGCCGTGCAAGGCCAGCATGCGCTGGACGATGATGAGCCCCAGTCCGCCGCTCTCCTGCGCCTTGCGGCCCCAGGCGGGAATCCGCTTGAACAGCCGGGGCCGCAGCGCCTCGGGGATGCCCGACCCCGTGTCGCGGACGTCGATCCGCACACCGTTTCCAGCCGCCGCCAGGCCCACCGTGATCCGGGTTCCGGGCGGATTGTGGCGAATGGCGTTGTCCAGCAGGTTGGTCAGCACGCGCTCGATCATGGCGATGTCGGCATGGACCGGCGGCAATGCCGGCGGGATCTCGGTCAGCAGGCGCTGGCCGCGCGCCTCGGCCGCCAGTTCGAACTTCTGCACGACGTCCTGCACCAGGTCGGGCAGGGCGAAGATTTCGCGCTCGGGCTGGACCAGCCCCGACTCCAGACGTGCCAGCTCGAACAGCGCCTGCGCCAGGACACCGACCTTGCGGCTTTGTCCCAGCGCGATATCCAGGTAGCGATGGCGCTCGGCCTGGGTGAGCAGGCCGTCCTTCACACGCAGGGTTTCCAGGTAGCCGTGCAGCGAGGTCAGGGGCGTGCGCAGGTCGTGCGAGATATTGGCGACCAGTTCCCTGCGCTGCTGGTCCTGGCGGGTCAACTCGCGCCACTGGTCGGCGATGCGCCGGCTCATCAGCGCGAAGGCGGTGCGCAGCGTGGCGATCTCGTCGCGCCGGCCGTCGTCCGGCGGCGGATCCAGCGGCACGGCGGGCGCGTCCCCGGCGGCATCGAAGGCGCGCACGGCATCCGCCAGCGCGCGCAGGGGGCGGGTGATGAGGCGGAAAGCGACGAGACCCATGATCAGGCCCAGCAGCGCGACCAGGCCCATGGCCAGGCCCGTCATGCGCCACACCGAATGACGGGCGAGCCCGGCCGCCAGCGCGTCGCGCGTCTCGCCCTGCAGGATGACATAGACGTAGCCGGCCTCCTTGCCGTCGACGCGAACCGGGGCGGCGTTGAAGACCTTGCGCGCGTCCGCGCTCCGGGGATCGTCGCCGAGCAGGGGTAGTTCGGCGCCGCCGATCAGGCGGCGCACGGGCGCCAGATCGACATGATCGCGCAGGAGGTGGCCGGGCGGCGCCGCATGGCCGACGATGCGCCCGTCCGGATCGAGCAGGTAAAGCTCGACGGCGGGATTCACCGCCATCAGCTTGTCGAACAGGTCGCGCACGGCATCCGGCTTCCAGCCGCCGGCGTCCATCAGTTGCGCCGTACCGGCGATGTGCGCGGCCAGCCCGCTCGACAACTGCTGCACGACCTCTTGCTCGTGGCGTGCCTCGGCCCGGATCTGGAACAGCAGCGAGATCCCGCTGCAGGCCAGCAGCAGCACGGCGAACACCAGGGAAAGACGCTGCGTGAGCGAGAGGCGCTTCATGGTGCGGTGGCCTCGTCATGCGCGCCCGAGGCGAACTTGTAGCCACGGCCCCAGACCGTCAGGATGCGCCGCGGTTCGGACGGATCGTCCTCGATCTTGGTGCGCAGGCGGTTGATGTGGGTGTTGACCGTATGCTCATAGCCGTCGTGCTGGTAGCCCCACACCTCGTTCAGCAGGTCCATGCGCGAGTACACCTTGTCGGGATGCCGCACGAAGAAGGCCAGCAGGTCGAATTCGCGCGGCGTCAGGTCGATGGCCCGGCCGTTCAGCAGGGCCGTGCGGGCCAGGGGATCCAGGTCCACCCCGTGCAGCGACAGCAGCCCGGCCTCGATGCGCGCGTGGCGCGCCAGGGCATCCACGCGGCGCAGCAGCGCCTTGACGCGCGCCACCAGCTCCAGCATGGAAAACGGCTTGGCGAGGTAATCGTCGGCGCCCAGTTCCAGCCCGACGATGCGATGGACTTCGCTGGAACGCGCGCTGGTGATGATGATGGGGGTGTAGCGCGCCATGGCCCGGGCCCGGCGGCAGATTTCCAGCCCGTCCACGCCGGGCAGCATCAGGTCCAGGACCAGGGCGTCCCAGGCCCCGCCTTCGAGCATGCGCATGCCTTGCCCGCCGTCGGCCGCGTGCTCGACCGCATAGCCCTCGTCGCGCAAGTGCATACGCAGCAATTCAGCGATATGCGCATCGTCTTCGACGATCAGGACGCGCTTGACCCGTTCCATGAGCCTGCCCGTAAAAAGCCGTGAACCTCATTTTCGCCAATCCCGGCGCGGGAATTCATCACATTTATTTTAAGTTTGCGTGAGGACTCCGGTATGGCGGGGGGCGAACAATGCGGCAAACCCTGAACGGAGAGCCAACATGTCCCTCACGGCCGACCGGGCGATCCACACCCCCGCCACCCGCCCGCCACCCATCCATCCCGCCTGGGTACGCGCCGCCCACTGGCTGAACGCGGCGGCCGTACTGGTCATGGTGGCGAGCGGGTGGCGCATCTACAACGCGTCGCCGCTGTTCGGCTTCACGTTCCCGGAGGCGGTCACCCTGGGCGGATGGCTGGCCGGCGCGCTGCAGTGGCATTTCGCGGCCATGTGGCTGCTGGCGGCCAACGGCCTGGTTTATCTCGCGCTGAATCTTGCGACCGGGCGATTGTTCCACCGCTTCCTGCCGCTTTCGCCGCGCGGCGTGCTGCGCGATATGGCGGCGGCGCTGCGCGGACACCTGGCCCACGACGACGCGCGCCGGTACAACCAGGTGCAGCGCCTGGCCTATCTGTTCGCCATGTTCGACATCGCGCTGCTGGTGGTGTCGGGACTGGTGCTGTGGAAATCGGTGCAGTTCGGCATGCTGCGCGAACTGATGGGCGGCTACGAGGCCGCGCGGCGCGTGCATTTCGTGGCGATGGCCGTGCTGGTGGGATTCGTGGCCCTGCACCTGGCCATGGTGGCGCTGGTACCCCGGACCCTGCGCACCATGATCGTGAAAAGCTAGGAGGCCTCCATGGACAAACGTTCCCGCCTGTCCACTGCCGATGCCGAACTGGCGCTGCGCGAAGCCCGGCGGCTGCTGGTCCCCCGGATGGAGCGGCCCGGCCGGCGCGCCTTCCTGGCCCGCACGCTGTCCCTGGGCGGACTGGCCCTGCTGTCGGGCTGCGAAGTCACCAGCCAGGCCGGCGTCGAACAAGCACTGTCGGCCGTCTCGCGTTTCAACGACAACGTGCAGGGATGGCTCTTCGACCCGAACGCCCTGGCGCCGACCTACCCAGAGTCCATGATCACGCGCCCCTTTCCCTTCAACGCCTACTACGCGGTGGAGGACGCCCCGGAGGTGGACGGCACGGACTACCGTCTCGAAGTCGCCGGCAGGGTGGCCGACCGCCGGCCATGGCGCCTGGCCGACCTGCGGGCCCTGCCCCAGGCCGAGCAGATCACCCGGCACATCTGCGTGGAGGGCTGGAGCGCCATCGGACGCTGGGGCGGCGTGCGCTTCTCGGACTTCCTGGCCCGCATCGGCGCCGACACCACGGCCCGGTACGTGGGCTTCAAGTGCGCGGACGACTACTACACCAGCATCGACATGCCGACGGCCCTGCATCCGCAGACGCTGCTCGCGCTGAGCTACGACGGACGCACGCTGCCACGCGAATACGGATTCCCGATGAAGCTGCGCATGCCGACCAAGCTTGGCTACAAGAATCCCAAGCACGTCCGGGCCATCTTCGTCACCGACACCTATCCGGGCGGGTACTGGGAAGACCAGGGCTACAACTGGTTCGGCGGCAGCTGAACCTAGGTTCCATACGGCGCGGATTCCCCGCGCCCTCTTTCGACCCACGCTTCAAGGAGCGACACATGAAGAAACTGACCCCTCTCGTTCTTGCCCTGGGCATGGCCTTGGGCGCCGTCACGGCCCATGCCGCCGACACCATGGGCAAGGACGGCATGGCCAAGGACGGCATGAGCAAGGACGCCATGTCCAGGACCGCGCCCGCCAAGGACGCGATGAAGAAGGACGACATGAAAAAGGATGCCATGGCCGGCGACAGGATGAAGCACGACGGCATGAAGAAGGACGGGATGGCCAAGGACTCCATGTCGAAGGACGGCATGGGCGATGGCATGAAGAAGTAGTCCCGCCCGCCTACCCCCGCAACCGGCCGTAGTCCACGATCCGGCCCGCCAGCGCGCTGGCGGCCACCGAATACGGGCTGGCCAGCCATACGCTCCCGGGTCCCGAGCGGCCCGGGAAGTTGCGGTTGATCGCGCTGATGGTGACCTGCGAAGCCGAGGTCGACTGGCCCGGCCCGCAGTTTGCGCACGAGCCGCAGCCCGGCATGACCAGTTCCACGCCGGCGCGTTCGAAAACGTCCAGGTAGCCGCGCTGTTCGCAATAGCGCTTGACCTCCATCGTGCCGAACTGCAGGTAGAAGCGGGTGTGCGGCGCGATGCTCAGCCCCTGGTCCAGGCCCCATTTCAGGACCTCATGGTAGGCGTCGAAATCCGCCCGCTTGCCGCCGGTACAGGAACCGCCATAGGCGATGTCCACCGGAATGTCGCCGTCAAGTTCGGCAATGGCCACGCCGTTGCCCGGATCGCCCGGGCGGGCCGCCATGGGCCGCACATCCGCGCCGTCGATGCGGATCACGCGGCGGTACGTGGCGTCCGGATCGCTCGCCATCCAGTCTTCCAGCGCGAAGTCGATGCCGCGGCGTTCTTTCAGGAAGGCCACGGTGCGCTCGTCCGGCTCGACGATGCCGGTGAACCCGCCCAGCTCGGCCACCATGTTGGTCAGCGTGGCGCGCTCGTCCACCGACATGGCGCGCACCGCCTCGCCGCCGTATTCGAACACCGCGCCGATGGCCTCGCCGTTGCGCACGGCCTCGGACCGCAGCAGCACCAGCACGATGTCCTTGGCGGTGACGCCGGGCGCCAGCGCGCCCGAGATCTCCACGCGCAGCGTCTCCGGCACCTTGCAGCGCACGTAGCCGGTGGCCCAGCTGTTGGCCATGTCGGTCGAGCCCACGCCGAATGCCAGGCAGCCCAGCGCGCCCGCGTGCGGGGTGTGCGAGTCGGTGCCGGCCACGACCTCGCCCGGCAGCGCATGGCGCTCGGCCATCAGCGCATGGCAGATGCCCTCTGACCCGCTGCCGTCGGGCAACTGGCCGTAGTGGCGCACCGGATAGTCGTCGATGAAGTCGTGGTGTCCCTGCACCAGGGTCGCCACACGCGCCAGCAGGCCGCCTTTCACGTGCGGCACGCTCTGCGGCGCCAGGACCAGGTGATCGTGGAAAGCCACGATACGGTCGGGATCGCGCAGCGGCGCCGGCCTGCCGTAGGCCAGGTGCATCAGGTGCGCGCTCATGCCGGTGAAGTAGTCGTGGCTGAAGCGCCAGTCGGCGCGGATGAACACGCCACTGCCGCGCCCGGCCTCGAGGGTGTCGGGATGCAGGTGCCGGTGGATGATCTTCTCGACCAGCGTCAGCCCCTGGCCCTGGGCGCGCGGCGCGGACGCGGTGTCGGCGCGCAGCGCCTGCCGGCTGTAGGCCATCAGCCCGCCGCTGCGGATGATGGCCTGGGTCAGCGCGTCACGGCCCTTCAGGAACAGTTCGATGGGCAGGGATTCGCCTGCCTCGATCCGGCGCAGCACGTCGAAGTCGGTCGTGGTCAGGATGCCGATGTTGTCGCAGTTCTGCTGGTAGATGCGCTCGAAGCTCTCGGCCACGATCAGCCGTATGCCGGCCGACAGCTCGGCCAGCGGGCTGTGCTCGCGCGACGAGCCCTTGCCGTAGCGCTTGCCCGCCACCGTGACGCCGAAGCCTCCCTGGCGCACGGCGTCCTCGCCTATGGGCTGCTCGTCGCCGGCCTTGAATCCGACGTAGGGATAGCGGCCCAGGCGCTCGTCGTAGACCAGCATGGTCGTGACCGGCGTGATCTCGTCGGTCGACACGTCGTCGCGCAGCGGTCCGGCCTCGGCCAGCGACACGGATGCGCCGGCCAACTGGCGACGGATACAGGACGGATCGCGCGACAGGTAAAGCACGCGGCCCTCGAAACGGATGCTGTCTTGCATGAACGACTCCTTTCCCGAACTGTAGGGGAGGGGCCGTCCATGCATAAAGCCTCGTTTCGGCACTCCAGCCATCTCGCTCCGAGATCACTGGGCGGGCTTACTCCTGACGGAACAGGTGGGCCACGCCCAGCGCGTTCTCGGCCGGCACCATGAAGCGGCCCGGGCCGTCCACGATGGGAAAGCCCGCCTGCGCCACCCATGCCCGCGCCGCGGCCAGGTCGCGCACGCCGAAGGTCGCGGCCACGATGGCCGGCGCCGGCGCCATCAACGTGCCGGGCAGTTCGATGCCGGCCTGCTCGGGCCCCATGAAGCGCAGGGCCGTGGCCACCGGCAGCCGGATCAGGAACGAACCGTCGTCCTGCCTGACGCTGGGCTGGCCGCTCAGCACCGCGTAGCGCGCCGCGGTCTGCTCGGGATGCTCGGACACCAGCAGGATCTCGGCCAGCGAGGTCGCGCCGTTGGCATGGCCCAGGTAGCGGGGCTGGTGGACGTACTCGGGATTGCGGTGGCGAGCCGCCTGGATCAGCCCCTCGGGGGTGGCGGCGCTGTCGAAGTGGACGCAGTCGAAGCGCGCGGTGCGCATGCCGTCCTCGGTGCCGATGTCGCGCTGCAAGGTGATCACGCCCGAATTGGCGACCTTGCTTTCCTCCAGTCGCCGATGCACGGTCTCGGCGTCGGTGCAGCCGAAGCAGATGATGTGGGCACCCTGGAACTTGTCCACGAACCGCTCCCATCCCCAGTCCATCGCGCCGGGATTCACGATGCCCAGCACCTCGATGTAGTTCTTCGGGAAGATCGCGCAGCGATTGCCGGTCGCCATGGGCACGGGCGCCTCGCCCGGCGCCTTGGAGCCCGAATGCACGGACAGCGGGCTCAGCGTGAAGCCCAGGCGTTCGTACAGGGCGCAGGCCTGGTCCATGTCGCGCACGGCGATGCCCAGGTGGTTGACCGAATCGATGTCTCCGCTCATTGGAGCCTCCTTCGTTGCAATGGCATCCATACTGGCATCGCGCCGCCGCCGCGGTCTTGCGCCGGAGTGCAACGCCGCTTGTCACCCAGCGCAATGCGGCGCAGGACATTCCTGCGCATGCGGTATTGCACTCCACGACAAGAGCGCGGCGGCGGTGGACGCCATACTCGCTCCGGGAAAGCAATGGAGCGCGACATGGGCAATGAAGCAAGCGGGTTCGTGGAAATCGGCCTGGAAGAAGGGCGATTGCGCGGCGCGCGCCGGGACGGCGTGCTGTGGTTCTCGGGCGTGCCCTATGCCCGGCCGCCCGTGGGACCCTTGCGCTTCGCCCCGCCCGAGCCGCCGCGGCCGTGGACGGGAACACGCGACGCGACCCGCCCCATGGCCATCGCGCCGCAAGCGGCCTCGCGGCTGGCAGCGGTGATGGGCGACTTCTCGCGCGAGCAGGACGAGGACTGCCTGCAACTGACGATCGCCACGCCGGGCGTCGATGGCGGCCACCGGCCCGTGGTCGTCTGGCTGCACGGCGGTGGATTCTCCAGCGGCGGCGGCGGGCTGGACTGGTACGACGGCTGCCGGCTGGCGCGCGAGGGCGACGTGGTGGTCGTGGGCGTGAACTACCGGCTGGGCGCGCTGGGCTACCTGTACGCGGACGGGCTTTCGCCCGGCAACCTGGGGCTGCTGGACCAGGCCCAGGCCATCCGTTTCGTGCGCGAACACGCACGCGATTTCGGCGGCGACCCGGACGCCATCACGCTGATGGGCCAGTCGGCCGGCGCCAACGCGATCGCCGCGCTGTTCGCGGGCGGACATGCCGGGCCGGGCGTACGCCGGGCCATCCTGCAGAGCGGCGCCTACGGCATCGGGGCGCTGGACACGGACCGCGCGGGCGAGATGGGCGAACGCTTCCTGCATCACCTGGGGCTGGCGGATGCGCCGGGCCGCGCGCGGGATCTTTCCGTGGCCGCCATCCTGACCGCGCAGGGCGCCGTCGCGCGCGAGACCGCGCAACTGGGCGAGACGGCGCCGCCCTTCCATCTCCTGGCCCATCCGCCCGGCCTGCCGGCGGACTTCCACTTCGACACGCTGGCGGCCGACGCCATGGCCGGGGTCGAGATCCTGCTGGGCGTGACGGCGCGCGAATGCCAGGCTTTCTTCGCGCGGGACCCGCGCATGGCCGGACTGGACCACGGCGGCGCGCAGGCGCGCCTGCAGGCCCTCTACGGCGACGCGGCGGCCAGCGACTATGCCCGCCGCCACCAGGCGCGTCCCGATGTCCACGCGGCCGATCTGTTCAGCGACTGGATCTCGGATTTCGTCTTCGATACGCCGACGCTGCGCTATGCGGACCGCGCCTCGGCGGCGGGAGCCAGCGTGTATTTCTACCGCTTCGACTGGCAGGCGCCCGCGTCCGCCTTCGGCAGTTGCCACTGCCTGGAGCTGCCCTTCCTGATGGGCACGGCGAGCGCCTGGAACGGCTCGCCCATGCTGGGATCCGCCAGCCCGCGGACGATCGAACGGTTGTCGGCCACGATGCGCGCGGCCTGGCTGGCCTTCGCCCGCGACGGCGTGCCAGCGGCGCCTTCGCTGCCTCCGTGGCCGCGCTACGCACGGGATACGCGCCTGGCCATGCACCTGGACGACCAGCCGCGCGCAGGGAGCGCGGGTGGCTGAGGAAACGCCCCTGGCCGCCCCGGCCACCGTGATACGCGGGGTGACGATCCTCGATCCGGAAACGGCCGACCGGCCATTCCAGGCGGACCTGTCCATCGTGGGCAAGCACATCGGGCGCATCATTCCGCACGGCACGGCGCCCCCGCCGCCAGCCACGGCGCGCGTCGTCGACGGCTCGCGCTGGCTGGCCGTGCCGGGCCTGGTCAACGCGCACTACCATTCGCACGACGTCCTGCTCAAGGGGAGCTTCGACGTCATGTCGCTGGAGCGCTGGACCTTCCGCGCGCTACCGCGCTACTTCCCGCCGCGCTCGGACGACGAGCTGCGCCTGCGCACGCTGGTGGGCGCGGCCGAATGCCTGCTGGGCGGCATCACGACGGTGCAGGACATGCTGAGCCTGTGGCCGCTGGACCGGCGCCAGATCGAGGTCGTGCGGCGCGCCTACGAGGACGCCGGCCTGCGCGTCGTGCTGGGCATGCAGGTCGCCGACGTAGGCGCGCTCCACACCATGCCGTTCCTGCGCGACATCCTGCCTGCCGAGGCCGCCGCGCTGGCCGCCGGGCCGCCGCCGCCGGCCGGCATGCGCGACGCCGTGGCCGAAATGGCGGACATCCTGGCCGCCCATCCCGCGCGGGACGACGACAGGCTGGGCTGGGCCGTCTGCCCGTCCAGCCCGGAGCGCTGCGGCCCGGCGCTGCTGACGGCCCTGCGCGACCTGGCCAGCGAGCACGGACGACGCATGTTCTCGCATGTGGCCATCTCGCGCATGGAAGCGGTGGCGGCCCGCGAACTGTTCAAGGCGGATGGCGGCTCGCCCATCCGCTACCTGGCGCGCCTGGGCCTGCTGGGCCCACAACTGACGCTGGCGCACGGCGTCTGGCTGGACCGCCGCGACATGGCCATGCTGGCGAAGTCGGGCACGCGCATGGTGCTCAACCCCATGAGCAACCTGAAGACCAAGAACGGCATCGCGCCGCTGCGCCGCTACCTGGACCACGGCGTGGGCGTCGCGCTGGGCTGCGACAACTGCTCGTGCTCGGACGCGCAGAACATGTTCCAGGCCATGAAGCTGGCCGTGCTGCAGGCGGCCGTCACCGACCATGACGAAGGCCCGCCCCACGCCGCCGACGCGCTGCGGGCCGCCACGCTGGGCGGCGCGCGGGCCCTGGGCCTGGAACAGGACATCGGCCGGCTGGCCGAGGGCCGCAAGGCCGACATCACCTTCCTGGACCTGCGCGATCCGGTCTACCTGCCGCTCAACGACGCCGCGCGCCAGGTGGTGTTCGGCGAAAGCGGACGCGGCGTGGCCGCCGTCATGGTGGACGGACGCATGCTGGTCGAGAATGGCCGCCTGGCTTCCATCGACCTCGAAACCGTCCGGCGCGAATTGGCCGGCCACCTGCCCGTGCTGGAGCGCGATGCCCGCGTAGCGGCCGCGCGCGCCGCGCGCCTGGACCCCTACCTGCGCCTGGCCCACGAACGGGCGCTGGGCGTGAAGCTGGGCATGCGCCGTTTCGCGGAACTTGCCTCACGAGGCTAGGGAACACCCCCAGGCGGACGTGCGCCAGGACTCAACCGGTCATGCGCTGACGCGCAAGCGCCCGCCCGTGAACCCTTCCACTATGCCCCTGCACAACACCAAGACGTTCCGACAACCTCCCGCCTGGGGAATCCCATGAAACGCATCCATTCCAGAATCGCCCTGGCCACGCTCGCCGCTGGCCTGGCATTGACCGGCGCCGGTGCCGGCGCGGCCGAACCCACCATAAGGATCGGCGTGATGAGCCCGAACACCGGTCCCTACGCCGCCATCGGCGAGGACGTCCGCAACGGCTTCCAGCTCTACCTGGACGAAGTCGGGGCCAAGGTGGGCGGCGCCCGGCTCGAACTGGTCTTCGAGGATTCCCAGGCCAAGCCCGACGTGGGCCTGACCAAGGCCAGGAAGCTGGTGGAAAGCGACAAGGTGGCCTTTCTGGGCGGCGTGGTCTCGTCCAGCGTCGCCTACGCCCTGCGCGACTACATGGTGGAAAAGAACATTCCCTACGTCGTCTCGGTGGCCAGCGCCGACGGCCTGACGCAACAACTGGCCGCGCCCAACATCTTCCGCACCAACAGCTCCGGCAGCCAGGCCAGCCACCCCTTCGGCAAGTGGCTGTACGACAAGGGCTATCGCCGCCTGATCCTGGTCGCCACCGGCTACGCCGCGGGCTTCGAGCAGACCGGCGGCATCGCCCGCACCTTCACCCAGGCCGGCGGCAAGATCGTGCAGACGCTGTATCCGCCGCTGGGCACCGCCGACTTCGCGCCCTTCCTGTCCAGCATGAAGGTCAAGGACGCCGACGCCGTGGCCGCGGTGTTCGCCGGCTCGGAAGCCATCAAGTTCGTCAAGCAGTACGACGAGTACGGCCTGAAGGGCACGCTGCCCCTGGTCAGCTCCAGCATGCTGACCGACGACATGATCCTGGAGGCGCAGGGCAAGTCGGCCCTGGGCATCCTGTCGTCCTCGCACTACTCGGCCCGCGTGAAGACGCCCGAGAACGAGGCCTTCGTCAAGGCCTACCAGAAGCGCTTCGGCCGCACACCCACCTTCTATTCGGAAGGTTCGTACGTGGCCGCGCGCGCCATCGGCGAGACCATCAAGGCGCTGGGCGGCGACGTCTCGGACAAGGCCAAGGTGAACAAGACGCTGGCGGGCGTGAAGTTCGCCGCGCCGCGCGGGCCGTTCCGCTTCGACGACTATCGCAGCCCCGTGCACGACATCTACGTGTTCGAGGTCAAGCGGGTGGACGGCAAGCTGGTCAACGAACCCGTCACGAAGGTGCCGGCCATCTCCCAGTTCTACACCTGGGAGCCGAAGGCATTCCTTGAGATGAAGCCCTACCGGGACATCGCCAACGAGTGGGCGAAGTAGCGAGCGGGCCGTTCCATGTCTTTCTACTCGATCCAGATACTGAACGCGCTGTCGCTGGCGATGCTGCTGTTCCTGATCGCCGCGGGCCTGTCCATCATCTTCGGGCTGATGCGCATCATCAACCTGGCCCACGGCTCGTTCTACCTGCTGGGCGGCTACTGCGGGCTGAGCGTGCTGGCCCGCACCGGCAGCTTCTGGCTGGCGTTGCTGGGCGCCGCCGCCGTGGTGGGCCTGGTCGGCATCGTGCTGCAGCGGCTGTTGCTGCAACGCGTGCAGGACAACGAGCTGGGCCAGGTGCTGATGAGCTTCGGCGTGCTGCTGGTGATCTCGGACTTCGCCCTGTGGTTCTGGGGCGGACTGCCGCAGACCCTGGAGCGGCCGGAGTTCCTGGACGGCGCGCTGCGCTACGGCGGCATGGTGTTCCCCAAGTACCGCGTGGCGCTGATCGCCTGCGGCGCCGCCGTCGCGCTGGCCCTGTGGCTGCTGATCGAGAAGACCCGCATCGGCGCCATCATCCGCGCCGGCGTGGACGACCCGGGCATGGTGCGCGCCCAGGGCATCGACATCCGGCTGGTGTTCACGCTGGTGTTCGCCGCCGGCGCGGCCCTGGCCGGGGTCGCGGGCGTGCTGGGCGGCGCCATGCTGGGCATCTATCCCGGCGCCGACTTCGAGGTCATGCTGCAAGCCTTCGCCGTGGTCGTGATCGGCGGCCTGGGCAGCCTGAAGGGCGCGCTGTACGGCAGCCTGCTGATCGGCTTCGCCGATACGCTGGGCAAGGCCTTCATTCCCGAGCTGGCCATGTTCACGATGTTCGTTCCCATGGTGGCCATGCTGGTCATCCGGCCCAACGGCCTGTTCGGCCGCGCATGAGACAAGCCATGATCACTTCCCGATTCTCCTCCCCCTGGCTTGCCACGGCGCTGGGCACGGCCGGGCTCCTCGTGCTCGGACAGGGGCTGTCGTCGTACGGCGCCGGCCTCGTCATCGACTGCCTGGTGTTCGCCATCCTGGCGCTCGGCCTGAACCTGCTGCTGGGCTACGCGGGGCTGCCGTCGCTGGGGCATGCCGCGTACTTCGGCGTGGGAGCCTACACCGCCGGGCTCGTATACCTGCACGTATCCACCAACTTCTGGCTGGCGGCCGCCGCCGCGATCGTGGCCGCCATGGCCGTGGCCGCGGTGTACGCGCTGCTCGCGCTGCGGACCACGGGCGTCTACTTCCTGATCATCACGCTCGCGCTGGGCCAGATCACCTGGGCCGCGGCCTTCTCGTGGCGTTCGGTCACGGGGGGCGACGACGGGCTGCGCGGCATCGGCCGGCCGGACCTGGGCCTGCCCGGCCTGTCCATCGCCGACACCGGCGGCTACTACCTGCTGGTCGTCCTGGCCACCGCCGCGGCGCTCTGCCTGATGGCCGTCCTGGCGCGATCGCCCTTCGGCCACGCGCTGCGGGGCATCCAGCAGAACGGCCCGCGCATGGCGGCCCTGGGCTACAACGTCTGGCTGTACAAGTACCTGGCCTTCATCATCTCGGCGGGCTTCGCCGGCTACGCGGGCGTACTGTTCGCCTTCTACAAGGGCTTCGTCAGCCCCGAGTCGGTCGGCATCGTGATCTCGGCCGAAATCACGCTGATGGTCATCATCGGCGGCGCCGGCACGCTGGCCGGCCCGGTCCTGGGCGCCTTCATCGTCATGCTGCTCAGCCACCTGGTCAGCGGCTTCACCGACCGCTGGATCACCTGGCTCGGCCTGCTGTACGTGGCGGCCGTGCTGTTCGCGCCGCGCGGCATCGTCGCCCTGGCCCACGACCTCGTGCGCACCCGGAGGGCCTCATGAGATCCGCGGCCGTGCAGCTCGATGGCATAGGCATTTCTTTCGGCGGCCTGCGCGCCGTGTCCGACGTCTCGATCGACATCGCGGTGGGCGAGCGCCGCGTGCTGCTGGGACCGAATGGCGCGGGCAAGACCACCCTGTTCAACATGATAGGCGGGCAGTTGACGCCGACCCACGGCAAGGTGCGGCTGTTCGGCGAGGACGTGACCGCCCTGCCGCCGCACCGGCGCGCGCACAAGGGCCTGGCGCGCACCTTCCAGATCACGTCGCTGTTCCAGGATGCCAGCGTCGAGGAGAACGTCCACCTGGCGGTGCGGGCGCTCTCGTCCACCCGCTACGGGATGATGCGCGACGCGGCGGCGCCCGGGCCGATCTGGGAACGCGTGCGCGCGCTGCTGGACGACTGGCGCTTCACCTCCGATCGCCGCACGCGCGTCTGCGACCTGTCCTACGGCGACCAGCGCAAGCTCGAACTGGCCATGGCGGTGGCCGGCGAGCCCCGGGTGCTGCTGCTGGACGAGCCGACTTCGGGCCTGTCCGCGATGGAGACCGAAAGCGTCGTGACGCTGATCAAGGAACTGCCGTCCGACGTCACCGTGATCGTGGTCGAACACGACATGGACGTGGCGTTCGAGGTGGCCGATCGCTTCACCATCCTGCAGAACGGTCAGATGGTCCTGACCGGCACGGCCGAGGAAGTGCGCAACAACGCCGAGATCCGGCGCATCTATTTCGGTGAAGGCGAATGACCACGACGCATCCCCGCTTGCTCGACGTCGCGGACGTCCATACCTACTACGGTCCGAGCTACATCCTCCAGGGCGTGACCCTGGGCGCCGCCCGGGGCGAGGTGGTCGCCATCCTGGGACGCAACGGCGTCGGCAAGACCACCCTGGTCAGCACGCTGGCGGGCTTCGTGGCGCCACGGCAGGGAAAGATAAGTATCGGCGGCATCGATATCACGGGCACCGCCCCGGAGCGCATCAGCCGGCAAGGCATCGCGCTGGTCCCGCAGGGGCGGCGCATCTTCCGCTCGCTGACGGTGCACGAAACCCTGGAACTGGGCGCCAACCTGCGCCGCTACGACCGGGAAGGGGTGTCGTGGACGAAGGACGAGGTCTACGCCGCCTTTCCGCGCCTGGCCGAGCGCCGCCACAACCGGGCCGGCGGCCTGTCGGGTGGCGAGCAGCAGATGCTGGCGGTAGGACGCGCCCTGGTAGGCTATCCGCGCGTCGTGCTGCTGGACGAGCCGACCGAGGGGCTGTCGCCGCTGCTGGTCAAGGAACTCCACGCCGTGCTGGTCGAGGTCAAGCGGCGGGGCTCGACCCTGCTGCTGATCGAGCAGCGCCTGAAGTTCGCCATGGCGCTGGCCGACCGCGTGTTGCTGGTGAACAAGGGGCGCATCGTGTTCGAGTCCACGCCCGAAGCCCTCCAGGCCGCCGAGGAGGTCCGCGACCGCTACCTCGGTGTCTGATCCCCCGCTTGGCAACCCGGGAATACGAGGCCCCGCCCGGCGGCCGCCGGCATGCAGTCTGTGTTACGTTGGACGAGCATGGTCCGATGCGCCCGTCGCAGCCGGGCGGGAACCTGGAGGAACGCCATTCAATGGGTACGCATATCGGACACCCGCCGCAGGACATGTGGGGCGCCATGCCGGGCGGGCCGTTCGGTAGCCAGGATGTCGTCAGCTCGGACAACGTCGAGCAGTACACCCGGCTGGTCAGCAGCCAGATCGCCCGGGTCGAGATCGGCACCTCCAGCCGCAACCGCTTCCAGCACCAGATCGCGCGCACCAGCGTCGGCCCGCTCAACTTCATCTACATCCGCTCCGATCCGCTCGAGATCCATCGCACGGCCCGGTGCATAGAGCGCGACAACCAGAACGAATACCTGGTCGGGATCAACCTGGTGGGCAACGCCGTCGTCAGCCATCCGCACCAGCGGACGGTGGTGGACGCCGAAAGCCTGTTCCTGCTGGACAAGGCCATTCCCTACCGGTCCACCCACCACGACACCACGGCACGCCTGCTGGTGTCCGTCCCGCGCCGCCTGCTGGAGAGCCGGCTGCCCGACCCCAGCCATTTCCTGTCGGTCACACCCAGCATCCGCAACGGCATCGGGCGGCTGGCGGCCCACCAGCTGGGCCTGCTGGCGCAGGAAGGCCTGCTGCTGAACAACCATACGCGCATCCAGGCCATCGACATGGCGCTGGACCTGGTGGGGCTGGCGTTCCAGGGCGGCGAGACGGCGCCCGACCCCGAGGGCGGCGCGCCGCCCCAGAGCGCAGCCATCCTGCTGTCGCGCGCCAAGGCCTACCTGCGCTGCAACCTGGACGATCCCAACATGGATCCGGCCACGGTCGCCAAGGCCATGAACATTTCCAAGCGCTACCTGCACAAACTGTTCTCGACCGCCGACACCACCTTCGGCACCTGGGTCCGGGAAGAACGGCTGACGCGGGCCAACGCGATGCTGGTGGACCCGCGATTCGACCACATATCCATTACCGAGATCGCGCTGCGCCAGGGCTTCAACGACATTCCGCATTTCAGCCGCCAGTTCCGGGCGCGGTACGGCTATCCGCCGCGCATGGCGCGCACCGAAGCCATACGCATGACGCAGTAACCCCCGCCATCGGCGACGGCAGCCCTCTCCAATCGTCATCCCACGCCCCATCCGGCGCTCCTATCATGAAAGCCCGCCGGCCCTGGGCCGGCCCGCGATGATGGATGACCAAGCATGCCGCGCACGCTCTACGACAAACTCTGGGACACGCACGCCTTCGCCGCCGAACCCGACGGCACGAGCCTTCTGTACATCGACCGGCACCTGATCAACGAGGTGTCGAGCCCGCAGGCCTTCGAGGGCCTGCGGCTGGCCGGCCGCGCGCCGTGGCGGGCCGACTCCTGTCTGGCGATCGCCGACCACAACGTGCCCACCACCGATCGCAGCCAGGGCATCGACGACCCGTTTTCGCGCGCCCAGGTGGGCGCGCTGGAAGACAATGCCCGCACCTTCGGCCTGACCTTCTTCGGCATGCAGGACCGGCGCCAGGGCATAGAACACGTGGTCGGCCCGGAACAAGGCGCGACGCTGCCCGGCATGACGGTGGTGTGCGGCGATTCCCACACCAGCACGCACGGTGCCTTCGGCTGTCTGGCGCACGGCATCGGCACCTCGGAAGTCGAACACGTGCTGGCGACGCAGACGCTGATCGCGCGCAAGATGAAATCCATGCTGGTGCGCGTGGAAGGCACGCTGCAGCCCGGCGTGGTGGCCAAGGACATCGTGCTGGCGCTGATCGGCCGAATAGGCGCGGCCGGCGCCACCGGCCACGCCATCGAGTACGCGGGCTCGACCATACGCGCGCTGTCGATGGAGGGCCGCATGACCATCTGCAACATGTCCATCGAGGCCGGCGCGCGGGCCGGCATGATCGCGGTGGACGACACCACCATCGACTACCTGCGCGGCCGTCCGTTCTCGCCGTCGGGCGCGCAGTGGGACCAGGCCGTGGCCTGGTGGCGCACGCTGTGCTCGGACGAGGGCGCGGTGTTCGACACGGTGGTGGAGATCGATGCGGCATCCATCCTGCCGCAGGTCACCTGGGGTACCTCGCCCGAGATGGTCGTGGCCGTGGACGGCAAGGTGCCGGACCCCGACGCCGAAACCGATCCGGTCCGCCGCGAAGGCATGCGCAAGGCGCTGGCCTACATGGGGCTGGCGGCCAATACGCCCATCGCCGACATCCCCCTGGACAAGGTGTTCATCGGCTCGTGCACCAACTCGCGCATCGAGGACCTGCGCGCCGCCGCCGCCGTGATCAGGGGCCGCCGCAAGGCGGCGAACATCCGGCTCGCCATGGTGGTGCCCGGTTCCGGACTGGTAAAGGCGCAGGCGGAACAGGAAGGCCTGGACCGCGTCTTCATCGACGCCGGTTTCGAATGGCGCGAATCCGGCTGCTCCATGTGCATGGCCATGAACGCCGACCGGCTCTCGCCGGGCGAACGCTGCGCCTCGACCTCCAACCGCAATTTCGAAGGCCGGCAAGGCGCCGGCGGACGCACGCACCTCGTCAGCCCGGCGATGGCCGCGGCGGCGGCCATCGCCGGCCGCTTCGTCGACGTGCGCGCCCTGTAAGGAATCCACCATGGAAAAATTCGATCGCCTGCAAGGCCTGGTCGTGCCGCTGGACCGCGGCAACGTCGACACCGACGCCATCATTCCCAAGCAGTTCCTAAAGTCCATCCGCCGCACCGGCTTCGGCCCCAACCTGTTCGACGAATGGCGCTACCTGGACCAGGGCGAGCCCGGCCAGGATTGCAGCGGCCGGCCGCTGAACCCGGATTTCGTGCTGAACGAGGCGCGCTACCAGGGCGCGACCATCCTGCTGGCCCGCGCCAACTTCGGCTGTGGCTCGTCACGCGAACACGCGCCATGGGCCTTGCAGCAATACGGCTTTCGCGCGGTGATCGCTCCCAGCTTCGGCGACATCTTCTACAACAACGCGATGCAGAACGGCCTCTTGCCGGTGGTGCTGCGCGAGGAAGAAGTGGATGCGCTGTTCGCGCTGGCCACGCAGGAAAAGCCGGTACGACTCTTGGTCGACCTCGAGGCGCAGACCGTGTCCGGTCCGGACGGCGCGCCGTCGTTCGGCTTCGACATCGCGCCTTTCCGCAAGTACTGCCTGCTGAACGGGCTGGACGACATCGGCCTGACGCTGCGCAAGGCCGACCAGATCCGCGCCTTCGAGGATACACACCTGCGGGCGTATCCCTGGCTGTCGCCCGCGCGCCGGAGCGCCTGAACGCGCGTTGCCCCCTGTCGCCCGCCGTGCCACAATCGGCGCAGCGACAGGAAGGCAAGACCATGAGCAATCTCGTCCGTAAACTCGACCTGACCTCGCTGCGCCTGTTCGTCGCCGTCTGCCAGGAACGCAACATCGCGCGCGCGGCCGAACGCGAGGCCATCGCGCCCTCGGCCGTCAGCCGCCGCATCGCCGAGATCGAAGGCGTGGTCGGGCAGCCGGTCATCCACCGCGAATCGCGCGGCATCTCGGTCACCCCGATAGGCGAGGCCGTGTACCGCCATGCGCGGGAAGTCCTGGCCAACATCGAACGCATGGAAGCCGAGCTGTCCCAGTACGCCAGCGGCGCCAAGGGCACGATACGCATCGTCGGCAACATGTCGTCCATCGTGCAGTTCCTGCCCGAGGACATCGCCGCCTTCAAGCGCGTGTTCCCCGACGTGGACATCCTGATCGACGAACAGACCAGCAGCGAGGTGCTGCGCCGCCTGACCGAAAGCGATTTCGACCTGGGCTTCTCCAACAGGGTCCCGGGCATCGAGCGGCTCGAACACCTGCCCTACCGCAGCGACCGCCTGGTGCTGGCCGTGCCGCGCCGCCACCGCCTGGCCAAGGCGCCCGTGGTGCGCCTGCGCGACTTCATGGACGAGAACATCGTCGGCATGGGGCAGGGAACCTCGCTGACGCAATTGCTGGTCAAGGAAGCGGGGCGGCTGGGCGCGACGCTGCACGTCAAGATCAGCGTCAGCAGCCTGGATGCGCTGTGCCGCATGGTCCACGTCGGCCTGGGCGTCGCGGTGGTGCCACAGCACAGCGGCGAACTCTACGTGGGCACGCTGGACCTGGCGCTCGTCCCCATCGAGGAACCCTGGGCCGCGCGCGAACTCTTCGTGGTCTTCCGGCAGCGCGAAGGCCTCTCGGCCCCCGCCGCTGCATTGGTAGACTTCCTGATGAATAGATAACCCCCCTACGCGCTCACGCGCCCCCCCAGGGGCGGCACTGGCGGACCGGCGGAGCCGGATCCACCGCATCCTGGGTCTGGTGGGGTTATCTCGGTGCGGAGCACCGCATGCTTGCCTTGATCCAGGG
>NZ_JBXAFV010000011.1:0-29769 GCF_058793475.1 Pigmentiphaga sp. MLSB6-MA01
CCCAGGAAACCGCGGATCTGGCTTTGCCAGTCCGCCGGTTTCGCCCCCTGGGGGGCGCGCGTCAGCGCGTAGGGGGGATCAACTACTCAAGCATTGCTTCATGAAGGCCTTGCGGTCGTCGCCTTTCTTGCCCGTGGCGTCTTTGTTGCAAGCGGTCATTTTTTCCTGCTGGGTCATTTTCTTGGTCGAAAGGCAGGACTTCATGAAGGCCTTGCGGTCGTCGCCTTTGCGGTCGCCTGCGTCTTTGTTGCAGGTGGCCATCTTGTTCTGCTGGGCGTTTTCGGCGGCCAGGACGGGGCCCGTCAGGGCCATGAGCACGGCGGTCAGGGACACAGCTAGCGTTTTTTTCATCGTGAACTCCGAACCTTGGGTTTGCGGATACTCCGGCCGGCGGCGATGATGGCCGGGCGGCAGTGCATTATCGTGCCCGACCCGGAAAATGCCTAGCCCCTGCCCCGCCTGGTCACCTCGACCCGCCCCAGGTCGCCATCCACGCTGACCCAGTCGCCGGTTTCGATCACCGACAGGGGGTCGACGTCGAAGTCGGTGACCGACGGCGCGTGCGTCACCACCGCCCCGAGCGCGATCTTGGTCGTCATTTCGTTGAACAGCATCGCGGCGGGCGCCATGCCGGAGATGCGGGCGATGTGGAACTGGCCGGACCAGCCCGACGACCCCTTCGCGCCCGGGAATACCAGCACCTTGCCGGCGAAACTGACCCCGCGCAGCTCGTGGCGGGTCTCGATGACGGTGCCGGTGCGAGGATCGATGCCGCCCCAGCCCGAGATCCGGTCCCGCGTGACCAGGGCCTCGCCTTCGGCGCGTCCGCCCACGATGCCCCGGCCCTGCAGCACGATGACCCCGGAAACAGCCGTGGAACTGTCCTGACCGCTCATCGCAAACCTCCTTTCCAACGGCCCGTCACCGCGGCCTCGACGCAATCGGCGGTACTGCCGAACCAGGCCTGGATGCCCATGATGGCCGGCAGGTAATGGACCTGCTTGGCCGAATCCACCGCCGCCACCTTGGTCCCCCGGGGAATGACGCGCCCCAGCGCCGAACAGGTGTCCGACATCAGGTGGCCGCCGGCTTCCTCGATGATGCGCGTGTAGCCGTTCTGGTCGGCGATCTGCCTGGTGGCCCGAGGCGTGAAGATCCAGAGTTCCGTGTTCTCGTGCACGCGCTTGCCTTGCAGCAGCCGGCACACCTCCCAGATCTGCTCGATGCTGTAGTGGGGGCAGCCCAGCATGACGAAATCGACGTCGGGGTCGCGCGCCGTGGCATTGAGATTCTCGTAGGTCTCCCGCAGCTCCCTGGGGCCGAACCGGAACACCTCGCGCGGGCGGTTGCCGCCGAAGGCCGCCTCGGCCGTCGGCGCCTCGGGCGTGAAACCGGGGATGTGATACATCTCCACGCCCCCCGACGATGCCGCCGCGGCACCGAAGTGCTTGAGCTTGAGGGTGCTGGGCGCGAGTCCGGCGCCGACGATGACCGGCACCTTGTCTTGCACCTTGTCGCCCACGTAGTAGCCCAGCATGCCCCAGTCCGACATCGATTCGACGGGCATGTCCAGCTCCACCAGGTGGGTGCCGCGCCGTTCCGACTCGATGTGATAGCCCCAGTACGGAATACGGCCGGTCAGCATGGCCGCGCCCGTGCTCTCGCGCCCTTCCGCGTTCGATCGGGCGCCCAGCACGGCGTTGATGTAGATCACGGCCGAGGACTCCATCCACGCGCAGTGCTCGCCCCGCGCCGGCAGGTTGCCGACCTGGTAGGGCGTGCAGGTGTTCAGGAGCTGCACGCCCAGCCCCGCGCTGTAGGCGTCGCCCTTGCGGAAGATACGCACGACGTCCTCGCCCACCCCCTGCCGGGCGGCGTGCTCGGGGTCGATACCCTGTTGCAGGTGGCTGCTGTAGACCTCGACGGGCGGAATCGCGACCACCTCGGCGCTGTCCAGGTTGAACTCGGAGAACACCGCGTCCAGGCCGCCCCGCTCGTCGGCGAATTTGCGCATGAACGGCGTGGTGGCGCCGATGGTGCCCGCCACGTTGCGGGTTTCGACCAGGCGCTCGGCGCCCAGCGCGTTGCCGTAGCGCAGCAACAGGTCCATGGCCTTCTGCCTGGCCGCGCCATGCGCGCCGTCGAGCATGGCCTTCTCGTGATCCGTCAGTCGCATCGCCGCCCTCCTTCCTGGCAGCCGGCCCGCGACGCCGCGCGGGTCAGGAAACCTTGAGCAATTTGTCCGGCAGCGGCACCTTGCCGCCCGTGTCGCGCGCGATGGCCTGCGCGGTGTCGATCAGGCGCGGCGCCACCTCGTTGCGCAGGCGCTTCTCGGTGAACGAGAAGGCCGGCCCGCCGCAGTTCAGCGCCATGATCTCGCCGCCCGGCACGACCAGGGGCACGGACACCGAATTGATGTCGCGATGGAACTCGCCCAGCGACAGGCAGTAGCCGTGCAGGCGCGCGTCCCGCTGCGAACGCTCCAGTCCTTTCTCCAGCCGTGCCCACTCCGCTTCGCCGCAGGCCTTGCGTATGTTTTGCAGCAGCCGGTCCTTTTCGTACTGATCGGTCATCGCGCTCAGGTAGGCTCGCCCCAGCGCCGAACTGGCCACCGAGAAGCGCGATCCCACCCTCAGCCGGGCCAGCAGCAACGCCGATTGCGGCGAAGCCGTCTCGATCAGCACGATATGCAGCTCGTCGCGTATCGCCAGGTAGACCGAACCTTCGGTCTCGTTGGCCAACGCCAGCATGTGCGGACGGGCGATCGAGCGCGCGTCGACCCCGCCCAGGAAGGCCTGGGCCAGCGACACCACGCCGGCGGCCAGCGAGAACCGCTCGGTATCGGGCTCCTGCTTCATCAGGCCCAGGGAAACCAGCGTGGCGGCCAGCCGCGTGACCGTGGGCTTGGGAATCCCGGTCATCGCGGCAAGCTCGGCATTGCTCAGCACGCGCAGGTCCTCGCGGAAGCAGCGCAGCACCGCGATCCCCCGCTCCAGCGCGGACACGGTGCCGCTCGGCTCGGCCGCGGTGGACGTCCGCCGGGTCTTGGCGGCGGGCTGGGCTCGGGGGGCGCTTCGTGGCATGGCGGGACTCCGGATGCGGCAGGAAAACGGACAGCGCGATCGATGGAGCCGCCTGCCCGGAAAAGGGACCGCCCATTTTATAGAGAAGCGGACAGGTTTCCATGGGCTTGGCTCAATCGGCGGTGGCGCCCGAGGCCTTCACCACCGGCGCCCACTTCTCGATCTCGGCCTTGACGAAGGCGTCGAACTCCTCGGGCGTGCTGGGCGCGGAGGTCAGGCCCACTTCGGCCAGCCGGACCTTGAAATCCGCGCTGCGCAGGATGGCGCCTACGTCGGCGCTGATCTTGTTGATCACGTCGCGCGGCGTGGCCGCCGGCGCCACCAGGCCGAAGATGCTCTGTACGTTGAAGCCCGGGATGGTCTCGGCCACGGCAGGGATATCCGGCGCGCTGGGGTCCCGTGTCTTGCCCGTGACGGCGATCGGCTTGAGCTTGCCGGACTTGATGTAGGGCATGGACGAGAACAGCGGATCGATCAGCAGCGGCACACGGCCGGCCATCACCTCCGTGTAGGCCGGGCCGCTGCCCTTGTACGGGATGTGCAGCATATCCACGCCGGTCATGCTCTTGAGCAACTCGCCCGTCAGGTGCATGGAACTCCCGCTGCCCGGCGAGGCATAGCTCATCTTGCCCGGCTCCTTCTTCGCCATCGCGATCACGCCGGCCAGGTCGTTGGCCGGCAGCGACGGCGTCGCGGTGATGACGATCTGCGAGGTCACCAGCATCGAGACACCCGCCAGGTCCTTGACCGTATCAAACGGCATGGTCTTGCGCAGCGTCGGATTGATGACGTGCGAAGTCACGACCAGGCCCAGGGTGTAGCCGTCCGGCGCCGACTTGGCGACGTGATCGGTGCCGACCACGGTGTTGGCGCCCGGCTTGTACATCACCACCACCGGTTGCCCCCAGCTCTTCTGCAGGCGCTCGGACAAGAGGCGGCCCAGGATGTCGATGGCGCCGCCGGGGGCGTTCGGCACGATGAGCGTGACGGCCCGGGACGGATAGGCAGGACCGGAAGCCGCCAGGACATGAGGGGCGGTTACCGCGCAAGCGGCGCCGAACAGGGACGCGGACAGGATTTTCATGGTGTCTCCTTGGGGAATGGCGCGGGGACGGCGCGCGTCCCCGTCGATGTTCAGATATTGGCGCGGATGCGTTCCTGCAGGGCCGCCACATCCACGTCCTGGATCTTTCCTCCCAGGGTCAGGTCCAGGGCATGGGCGGCTGCCGCCCCCATGGCGATGCACGGCCCCATGACCCGCACGCTGGACAGGGCCGCCGCATCGGCGTCGATGCAGCGGCCGGCAGCGACGAGATTGTCGCTGCCGGCCGGGATCAGGCTGCGCAGCGGCACCGTATGCACGTGGTCCTCGCCGAAGGGCTCCCACAGGTAGCCTTCAGGCTGGTCATGCAGCTCCACCGGCCACGAGGTCCGTGCGACGGTGTCCGGGAAGCGCGTGGCCGCGCGCACCTCGTTCGTCGTCAATTGGTGCAGTCCGGCGATCCAGCGCGTCTGCCGGATGCCGGGCAAGGCATAGGCCCGGATCCGGGATGCGCCGAAAGCCAGCGGATACTCCGCCTTCAGGAAGTCGATGACGCGGTCCACCTGCTCGCGGCCGGCCAGGGCCGTGGCCGAGGCGGCAATCGGGTCGAGCGGCGTTTCCATGTGGGTCATGTTCATAGCCGCGGTGCCCCGGCCGGGGAAGCGAAAGAAGAGCCCGTCGTCGCGCGATATGCCGTACCGCGCCGCTTTTTCCTTGATGCGCGCGGTGAAGGCCTCGCGCGTGGGCAGGTGGGCTTCATCCAGGTTTTCGAGCACGAACATCTGCGTGCCGAAAATCGGCACGTCCGGCTCCCGGCAGTCCAGGCCAGACAGCCAGGCCAGCGCCGCGTCGCCGCTGGCGTCCACATAACCACGCGCATCCACGTGCACGTCGCCATAGCGGGTGGCCAGCTCCAGCCGCTGCAGCCGGCCGCCTTCCCGGCGTACCTCGCGCAGCACCGCGCCCAGCACCACGGTGATGCCGGCGTCGCTGATCTTCTGTTCGATCCAGCGGCCCAGCGCCACTTCATCGTAGTACACCACCGTCGTCAGCGGTCCGACGTTGTGGTGGAGCGAACCCGCCCGGCCCAGATCTTCGAGGATGCCATCCGCGATGCCATGGGTAAGCTGAATGCGGTTCGGCCCATTCGAGAACAGGCCGCAGAAGGTCCCGATGATCGAGCCCACCGCCTGGCCGCCCAGCATGGGCAGGCTATCGACAAGCACGACCCGGCGGCCCAGCGCGGCGGCTTCGAGCGCGGCCGAGACTCCCGAGATGCCGGCGCCGACCACGCACAGATCGGCATCGACGTGCCAGGGCCGGTGTTCCGTTCGCCGGACGGTTCGTACTTGATTCGCCATGAGAATTCTCCTTGATGCGGCAATGATGCCCGGTGCTTCAGATCCGGATTATTTTTTTCGAAATAATGTTTCATTTTAATTTTAAGCACTGATCGGCGTTGCCCGCAATGGTTCTTGGATGATAAATTGAAATAACGTTTCAATTTTATGGAGCCATTCCCATGTCATCGTCCGAAAGCGGCCAGGCGGCGCCGCGCCGTCCTCTGCGCAGCAACTTCGAACCCGGCACCTCGCGCTGGGCGGTCAGGCGGGCGCAATGGCGCGCCCTTGGGCTGACCGATGCCGACATGGAAAAACCCAAGATCGCCGTGGTCAATACCTCGTCGGAACTGTCGAGCTGCTTCAGCCACCTGGATGGCGTGGCGGCTGCCGTCAAGCAGTCCATACGGGATGCCGGCGGCCTGCCGTTCGAGGTGCGCACCGCCGCGCCCAGCGACTTCATCACCAGCGCCGGCGCCCGCGGCGGCTACATCCTTCCCAGCCGCGACCTCGTCGCCAACGACATCGAGGTAGCGGTAGAGGGCGCCCTGCTGGATGGCATGATCTGCCTCGCCTCGTGCGACAAGACCACGCCCGGCCAGCTCATGGCGGCCGCCCGCCTCGACCTTCCCACGCTGGTCGTGGTGTGCGGCTACCAGCGCAGCGGGCACTACAAGCAGCAGCACGTCGACATCGAAGAAGTGTTCCTGGCCGCGGGCCACGTCGCCGCCGGCCGCATGGATCCAGCGGAATTGGCCGCGATGAGCGAGCAGGCCGTGCGCGGCCCGGGCGTCTGTGCCGGCATCGGCACCGCCAACTCCATGCACATGGTGTGCGAAGCGCTGGGCATGGCGCTTCCTGGCAGCGCCCCCGTGGCCGCCAACAGCCCGCGCATGATGGCCATGGTCGAACAGGCCGGCGCCCGCATCGTCCAGATGATCTGGGACGACCTGCGGCCGCGCGCCATCCTGACCCCCGAAGCCTTCGCCAATGCGGCCCGCGTGGTGCTCGCGCTGGGCGGATCCATCAACACCATCAAGCATCTGCAGGCCATCGCCAACGAGGCACAAGCCGGCGTGGACGTCTACGGACTGTTCGAGCGGCTGGCGGATTCCACGCCCCTGATTGCCGCCATCCGGCCCAATGGCGACGACTCCATCGAGGACCTGGAGCGCGCCGGCGGCACGCTGGCGGTGTTCAAGCGCCTGGCCGGCCTCTACCACCCTGACGCGCCGACCGTGTCCGGGCGGCCCATGGGAGAGGCCGTGGACGAGGTCCAGGTGGGCGACGAAGCCATCCTGCGCCGCGCCGACCAGCCGCTGTCCACCCGCCCCTCCATCGTCATCCTGCGCGGCTCGCTGGCGCCTGACGGCGGCATCGTCAAGCTGGGCCTGGCCACCGGCAAGGCCATGCGCTTCGAGGGGCCGGCGCGGGTGTTCGAGTCGCAGGAAGAGGCCATCGCGGCCTTGCAGCGTGGCGAGATCGCACGCGGCACCGTGGTCGTGATGCGCGGGTTGGGGGTACGCGGAGGACCGGGCATGGGCATGGCCTCGCGCTTCGTGTTCGTCCTGGACGGCGCGGGCCTGGGCGAACATGTCGCCGTCGTCACGGACGGACAGCTTTCGGGCCTCGTCAACAAAGGGCTGGTCGTGGGCGAGGTCTCGCCCGAGGCGGCGGCCGGCGGCCCGCTGGGGCTCGTCCGCGACGGCGATCCCATCGCCATCGATATCGACGCGCGCACCGTAGACCTGCGGGTGGAAGAACAGGAGCTGGGCCGGCGCCGCGCCGCTTTCGTGCCGCCCGCCGCGGGGCGCGTGCGCGGCTGGTTGTCAGTGTACGAGCAGGTCGTGCGCCCCTTGCCCGAAGGCGCCGTCATCACGCACACCGGGCCGACCGGCGCGCGCTGAACCTTTTGAGGTGTCGGCCCGGTGGACATGAGCCCCAGCGTTTCACTCGAAAAAATCGTTCATACTGACAGGACCAATGTACGCTGGCGTCGGTCCCCGCGTCATCCTTCCCGACCCCTCCTCCAGGAGCGCATCATGAAGATCGAAGGATTGGCCGCACTGGTGACCGGCGGCGCCTCCGGACTGGGAGCGCAGACCGCGCGCCTGCTGGCCGCGCGCGGCGCCAGGGTCGCGGTACTGGACCGCAATGCCGCGCCGGCCCAGGCCATCGCCGCCGAAACGGGGGGCCTCGCGCTGCCCTGCGACGTCACCGATCCAGACAGCGTGCGACAGGCGCTGGATGCGGCACGCCGGGAACATGGTCCCGCACGCGTCCTGGTCAACTGCGCTGGCGTCGGGGGCGCGCACCGGATCACGGGCAGGCAAGGCCCCATGCCGCTGGCCGATTTCAGCCGCATCGTACAGATCAACCTCATCGGCACCTTCAACGTCATGCGGCTGGCCGCGGCCGAGATGACCGGCCTCGATCCCCTGGACGATGGCGAGCGCGGGGTCATGGTCAACACCACCTCCATCGCCGCCTACGACGGCCAGATGGGCCAGACCGCCTACTCGGCCTCCAAAGGCGGCATCGCGGCGCTGACCTTGCCCGCGGCCCGCGACCTGGCGCAGTTCGGCGTACGCGTCATGGCGATCGCCCCCGGACTGTTCCAGACCCCGCTGCTGGACGAGCTGCCGCCAGAGGTCCAGACCGGACTGGGCGGTTCGGTCCCCTTCCCCAAGCGGTTGGGCCAGCCCGCGGAATTCGCCGCCCTGGTGGCGCACATCGTCGAGAACGCCTACCTGAACGGCGAGGTGATCCGCCTGGACGGCGCGCTGCGCATGCCCCCGCGTTGACCTCCAGGCATCTGTAGTCGAACGCCTTGCGGGCACCTGCCGCGAAGGTCGCGGGCAAATCCGGCGGCGCAAGATCGCCGCGGGCAGCCGCCAGGCGGGGTTCCCGCGCGCAGCAAAACCGCCCGGTTCGCGCTACATTTCGGGTTTTGCTTCTGGACGACCCCGCGATGACCGCCACCCGTTTCCCCACCCTGGGCACCCCGCTCTCCCCCGCAGCCGTGCGCGTCATGCTCCTGGGCTCCGGCGAGCTCGGCAAGGAGGTCATCATCGCCCTCCAGCGGCTGGGCGTGGAAGTCATCGCCGTCGACCGCTATGCCGACGCGCCGGGCCACCAGGTCGCGCACCACGCCCGCACCGTCGCCATGACCGACCGGAACGCGCTCAAGGCGCTGATCGAGGCCGAGCGGCCGGACATCATCGTCCCCGAGATCGAAGCCATCGCCACGGACCTGCTGGTCGAGCTGGAAGCAGCCGGCGTGGCGCGCGTCACGCCCACTGCCCGCGCGGCCCAGTTGACGATGAACCGCGAAGGCATCCGGCGCCTCGCGGCGGAAACCCTGGGCCTGCCCACGTCGCCCTACCGTTTCGCCGCGACCCGGGAAGAATTGCAGGCGGCCATCGACCAGCACATCGGCTATCCGTGCATCGTCAAGCCCGTCATGTCCTCCTCGGGCAAGGGCCAATCCAGGCTCGACGGCCCGCAGGACGTGGAGCATGCCTGGCGTTATGCGCAGGAAGGCGGCCGCGTGGGCGCCGGCCGTGTCATCGTCGAAGGCTTTGTACGCTTCGACTACGAGATCACCCTGCTGACCGTCCGTTCGCGCGGCGCCGACGGCCAGGATCGCACCGATTTCTGCGAACCGATCGGGCACGTGCAAGTGGATGGCGACTATGTCGAGAGCTGGCAGCCGCATCCCATGTCGCCCACCGCCCTGGCGCGCTCGCGCGAGATCGCCGCCAAGGTCACCGGCGAGCTGGGTGGCTACGGCATTTTCGGCGTCGAGTTGTTCGTGGCCGGGGACGACGTCTGGTTCTCCGAGGTCAGCCCTCGTCCGCACGACACCGGCATGGTCACGATGATCTCGCAGGTCCAGAACGAGTTCGAACTGCACGCCCGGGCCGTCCTGGGCCTGCCCGTGGACACCTCGCTGCGCCAACCCGGTGCAAGCAGCGTCATCTATGGGGGCATCGAGGCGGGCGCGGTAGCCTTCGACGGCGTGGCCCAGGCGCTGGCCGAACCCGGCACCGACCTGCGCCTGTTCGGCAAGCCGGAGTCTTTCGTCAAGCGCCGCATGGGTGTCGCACTGGCCTGCGCGGCCACCGCCGACGAGGCCCGGACCAAGGCCAAGCGCGTCTCGTCGACGGTCAAGCCGCGGGCTATAGCCGGCTGAGCAGCCCGCTCAGGTCGAACTCGCGCCCCGAGTACTCGCTGCTCGGGGTGGCTTCGCCGCGCAGCAGGGCCTGGGTCCACTCTTCCACGGCCTGCCGCGTCGACGGCGCGGCCAGGGGGCTCAGCGCCAGCCGAACGAATTCAGGGCGTTCCACGCCATAGTAGGTGCAAGTGCCAAACGGGACGTTGCCATCGGCATGATCCTGGATGGCGGCCGCGATGCACCGGCCCGTATCCGAGATGGCCGAGCCGACGAACAGCCGCGGATCGGTCTCGGTCCAATCGACGATCGCACCAATCTGGCGCAACCGGAACTTCCGGCAGGCCAGCATCGCGCCGGGCCGCCCTCCGTCGATGGCCGCGAACACCACGTCCACGCCGCGCTTGGCCATGGCCTCGCAGGTTTCGAAGGCAAGCCCTTCGTCATCCTGGCTGCCGCAGAAGGACGTCATCATGCCCATGCCCGGCGAGTGCCGCATCGCCCCGTCGACATAGGCCGCCCGGGCCAACAGCGCCGCCTCGGTCTTGACCGCCGACAGATGGCCCAGGCCGCCGGTGCGGCTCTCGGCGGCCGCCAGGACCCCCGCCAGGAAGGCCGATTGTTCCTGAACGACGCCATAGACGGCGCAGTTCTCGGCGACGTACGAGCCCTGGATCACGACGAAATGAATGTGGGGAAAGCGTTCGGCGGCCATGGCGACCGGGTAGTCGCCGGCGCTGCCGTAGGCCACCACGAGGTCGGCGCCCCGATGGCAGACGTCGATCACGCGCGCCGCGCGGATGGCGGGGCCGGTCGACTCGATCCAGATCAACTCGACCTGGCGCCCTGCGCGCCGGGCGGCTTCCACGCCCGCCACGCCGCACTGGTTGAAGCTGCCGTAGCCGGGCGAACCGAAGAGCAAAACCTTGATGCGCATGGTTCAGCCCGCCGCGCCGGGAGCCCCCGGCGCCATGATGATGGCGATAGACAAAGATTCCCGCATCGTCTTCTCCTTGGCGGCGGAAGGAACTCCACCGGACTCGACGCGGACCAAGCAATCTTCGTGCCGTCTTGCTCCGGTCAGTCCTCGATGCCGCGCGAGGCCAGGTACTCGTCGTAGGTGCCCTTGTAGTCGATGAGCTGGCCGTCCGGCAGGATTTCAATGATACGGCTGGCCAGCCCCGACACGAACTCGCGGTCGTGCGACACGAAGAACAGCGTACCCTGGAATTTCTCCAGCGCCAGTTGCAGCGACTCGATCGACTCCATGTCCAGGTGGTTGGTCGGCTCGTCCAGCAGGAGCACGTTGTGCCGGCGGAGCATGAGCTTGCCGAACATCATGCGGTTCTTTTCGCCGCCGGACAACACCCCCACGGTCTTGCCGATGTCATCGCTGGAAAACAGCAGGCGTCCCAGCACCGAGCGGATCGCCTGGTCCTCGTCGCCCGGCTGGCGCCACTGGCCCATCCAGTCGAAGACGTTGTCCTCGGACTCGAAGTTGTCGGACACGTCCTGCGCCATGTAGCCCTGGTTGGCATTCTCGGACCACTTGATCGCGCCCTGGTCGGGCGCCAGGACCCCGGCCAGCATCCGCAGCAGCGTCGTCTTGCCCACCCCGTTGGCGCCGATGATGGCGACTTTCTCGCCGGCTTCGACCATGGCGGAATATTTCGGGATGACGGGCTTGTCGTAGGCCTTGGCGATGCCCTCGATCTCGACCGCCTGGCGGTGCATGACCTTGGCCTGCTCGAAGCGGATGTAGGGGTTCTGGCGCGACGACGGCTTGACCTCGACGGCGTCGGCCTTGAGCTTGTCGATCTGCTTCAGGCGCGACGTGGCCTGGCGGGCCTTGGACTTGTTGGCCGAGAACCGGCGCACGAAGTCCTGCAGTTCGGTGATGCGCTCCTTGGCCTTGGCATTGGAACTCATCAGGCGCTCGCGCGCCTGGGCCGAGGCCAGCATGTAGTCGTCGTAGTTGCCCGGGTAGATGCGCACTTCGCGGTAGTCCAGGTCGGCCATGTGGGTGCAGACCTGGTTCAGGAAGTGGCGGTCGTGGCTGATGATGATCATCGTCGACTGGTACTGGTTCAGGACCGTTTCCAGCCAGCGGATGGTATTGATGTCGAGGTTGTTGGTCGGTTCGTCCAGCAGCAGCACGTCCGGGTTCGAGAACAGCGCCTGCGCCAGCAGCACCCGCAGTTTCCAGCCCGGCGCGATCTCGCGCATCGGCTGCTGGTGCTGTTCGACCGGGATTTCCAGGCCCAGCAGCAGTTCGCCGGCGCGCGCCTCCGCGGTGTAGCCGTCGTACTCGGCGAACTTGGCCTCGAGGTCGGCCGCCCGCATGTAGTCTTCGTCGGTGGCGTCGGGATTGGCGTAGATCGCGTCCCGGTCGCTCATGGCCTGCCACATTTCCGCATGGCCCATCAGCACGACGTCCAGCACGCGCACCTCTTCGAAGGCGAACTGGTCCTGGCGCAGCTTGCCCAGGCGGGTATTGGGTTCGAGCGAGACGTTGCCGGCCGACGGCTCCAGGTCGCCGCCGATGATTTTCATCAGCGTCGACTTGCCGCTGCCGTTCGCACCGATGAGGCCATAGCGGTTGCCTTCCCCGAACTTGACCGAGACATTCTCGAATAGCGGTTTGGGGCCGAACTGGATGGTGAGGTTGGCGGTGGAAATCACGGCGGAAACGGGCTCGCAAGAAGAAAAGAAACGTCGCGCAGCCAGGGCGGAAGCGCAAAGATCAACCTAGTATTGTAACAGCCCTCATGCGGGTTGACCCGAATATTTACACAATGGACATGAACGGCCCGGAGCCCGACGCGCCCGCGCAGCATGGCACCGCCGTTTGTTACCATTGAGCACATAGCCATGAAGCCGGGACTGCGACCGGCGACGTGCGCATGCCTCTCCTGGACACGATGGCGCAAGACCTGGCGTGGGACTGCTCCCGCCCGCGTGGCCCGGCTAGGTGCGTTCTTTGTAGCTCGCTCCTGCGTTGCCCCACCCATACCAATATCAAAGAGTGACCGCCATCCATGCCCTTGCTGATCCTCCTAGCGCTGCCTTTCGCCGGCAGTGTCGTGGCGGCCTTGCTGCCCGCCAATGCGCGAAACCGAGAAGCCTGGCTTGCCGGTTTGATCGCATTGGCGGGAACGGTACAGGCCGCCCTGCTCTACCCTGAAATCTCGGATGGCGGCGCGGTCCGGTACGAGTTTGCGTGGCTGCCTTCGCTGGGCCTGAATTTCGTCCTGCGCATGGACGGGCTGGCCTGGATATTCAGCCTGATGATCACCGGCATCGGCCTGCTCGTGGTGCTGTACGCGCGCTACTACATGTCGCCGGAAGATCCGGTGCCGCGCTTCTTCTCCTTCTTCCTCGCCTTCATGGGGGCCATGCTGGGCGTGGTCCTGTCGGGCAACCTGATCCAGCTGGCGCTGTTCTGGGAACTGACCAGCCTGGTGTCATTCCTGCTGATCGGCTACTGGCACCACCGGCCCGACGCCCGCCGCGGGGCCCGCATGGCCCTCACGGTCACCGCCGCCGGCGGCCTGTGCCTGTTCGCGGGCATCCTGGTGCTGGGGCACATCGTTGGCAGCTATGACCTGGACGCGGTCCTGTCCTCCGGCGACCTGATCCGTTCGCATCCCGTCTACGAGGTCGCGCTGATCCTGATCGCGCTGGGCGCGCTGACCAAGAGCGCGCAGTTCCCCTTCCACTTCTGGCTGCCGCACGCCATGGCGGCGCCGACCCCGGTGTCCGCCTATCTGCACTCGGCCACCATGGTCAAGGCCGGCGTCTTCCTGCTCGCCCGGCTGTGGCCGGTACTGGCCGGCACCGAGGAATGGTTCTGGATCATCGGGGGCGCGGGCCTCTGCACGCTGCTGCTGGGCGCCTATACGGCCATCTTCCAGCAGGACCTGAAGGGGCTGCTGGCCTATTCCACCATCAGCCACCTGGGCCTGATCACGCTGCTGCTGGGGCTGGGCAGCCCGCTCGCGCTGGTGGCCGCCATCTTCCACATCATGAACCACGCGACCTTCAAGGCGTCGCTGTTCATGGCGGCCGGCATCATCGACCACGAATGCGGCACCCGCGACATCCGCCGGCTCAGCGGCCTGGCGCAGGTCATGCCCATCACCGCCACGCTGGCCATGGTGGCGGGGGCCGCGATGGCAGGTGTGCCGCTGCTGAACGGCTTCATCTCGAAGGAAATGTTCTTCACCGAGGCCGTGGTGGTCGGCAATGCCGTGGGCATGAGCCATGCGCTGCCCATCGCGGCCACCGTGGCCGGCGCCTTCAGCGTGGCCTATTCGTGGCGCTTCCTGCACGACGTGTTCTTCGGACCCCCGCCGCACGACCTGCCCCGCACCCCGCACGAAGCCCCTCGCTGGATGCGCTTCCCCGCCGAGGTCCTGGCCTTCCTGTGCCTGGCCGTGGGCGTGGCGCCGGGCTATACCATCGCCCCGCTCCTGGCCACCGCCGTGCGCGCCATCCTGGGCGACGCGGTGCCCAGCTACAGCCTGGCCATCTGGCACGGCTTCAACCTGCCGCTGGTCATGAGTTTCGTGGCGCTGGTGGGCGGATCGGCGCTGTACCTGATCCTGCAGAAGACCCTGCGCCTGAGCACGGTCGAACGCCTTCCGCTGTTCTACCGGTTCAACGGCAAACGGGCTTTCGAGCGCGTCATGAGCGTCACCACCGCGCTGGCCGACCGCCTGACCAACAGCCTGGGCGCGCGCGGCCTGCAATCCCAGTTGCTGGGCATCGTCGCCTTCGCCATCCTGGTGGCCGCCGTCACGCTGTACGGCCGGCCGCTGTTGCTGGCCGCCGTGCCGATATCCCCGGTCGACCCCACTTTCGCCATCCTGTGGCTGATCGGCATCGCCTGCGCCATCGGCACCGCCTACCAGGCCAAGTACCACCGGCTGGCCTCGCTGATCATGATGGGCGGCGCCGGGCTGGTCACCTGCATCACTTTCGTCTGGTTTTCCGCCCCCGATCTGGCGCTGACGCAGTTGCTGGTCGAAGTCGTGACCACCATCCTGCTGCTGCTCGGCCTGCGCTGGCTGCCGCGGCGCAAGGAACCGGCGGAACTCGGCATACGCGTGCCCGCCATCGCCTGGCTGCACCGGGCGCGCGACCTGGCGATCGCCGTGGCGGGCGGCGCCGGCATGGCGCTGCTGGCCTATGCCGTCCTGACGCGCCCCTATCCCGACACCATCTCCAACTACTTCCTGGAGCGGGCGCTGAGCGAAGGGGGCGGCACCAACGTCGTCAACGTGTTGCTGGTCGACTTCCGCGGCTTTGACACGCTGGGCGAAATATCCGTGCTGGGCATCGTGGCGCTCACCGTCTATGCCCTGCTGCGGCGCTTCCGTCCCGCGCCCGAAAGCATCGCCCTGCCGCATCAGCAGATCGACCAGGGCAAGACCGACGCCGCCGCGCGCGCCGGCGACGATCCGGCGACAGGCTACTTGCTGATGCCCTCGGTGCTGATCCGGCTCGCGCTGCCCATCATCGCGCTGTTCGCCGTCTTCCTGTTCATGCGCGGGCACAACCTTCCCGGCGGCGGTTTCGTCGCCGGACTGACGCTGTCGGTGGCTTTCATTCTCCAGTACATGGTGGGAGGCACCGCCTGGGTCGAGTCCAAGATGCGCCTGCATCCGCAGCGCTGGATAGGCCTGGGCCTGCTGTTCGCCGTGCTGACCGGCATGGGGGCCTGGCTGTTCGGCTACCCCTTCCTGACGTCGCACAGCGCGCACCTGCACCTGCCCCTGGTGGGCGAGATCCACGTGCCCAGCGCCTTTCTATTCGATCTGGGCGTGTTCAGCCTGGTCGTCGGAGCCACGATGCTTATCCTTACGGCCCTGGGCCACCAGTCCATCCGCAGCCACCGCGCCGCGCAGCAGGCCGAAGCCGAGCTTCCCCGGGGAGGCGCCCGATGGAAGTGATCATCGCCATCGCCATCGGCGCGCTGGGCGGATCCGGGATCTGGCTGCTACTGCGGCCGCGGACCTTCCAGGTCATCATGGGCATCTCGCTGGTGTCCTATGCCGTGAACCTGTTCATCTTCTCGATGGGCAAGCTGTCACTGGACCAGATCCCCATCCTGCGGGCCAGCCGCGCCAGCGAGGTCGCCGACTATGCCGACCCGCTGCCCCAGGCGCTGGTGCTGACCGCCATCGTCATCGGCTTCGCGATGACCGCGCTCTTCCTGGTCCTCATGCTCGCCTCCCGCGGCCTGAGCGGCACCGACCACGTCGACGGCCGGGAGGGTGAATGATGCTGTCCTGGCACGACCATCTCATGATCGTTCCCATCGTCCTGCCCATGCTGGTGGCCGGCTTCATGCTGCTGCTGGGCGAGGGGCGCGCGACGGCGAAAGCCGTGGTCAACGTGGTGGCCACGCTCGCCCTGCTGATCGTGGCCATCGCGCTGCTGCGGCAGGCGGACACCGGCCCGTTGCGGGTCGCGGTCTACCTGGCCGCCAACTGGCCCGCGCCATTCGGCATCGCGCTGGCGCTGGACCGGCTGTCGGCCCTCATGCTGCTGCTGACCGCCATCATGGCGCTGGGCTCGCTGCTGTACTCGCTGGCCAGATGGCACCGCGCGGGCGTCCATTTCCACCCGTTGTTCCAGCTCCAGCTCATGGGGCTCAACGGCGCGTTCCTGACGGCCGATCTCTTCAACCTGTTCGTCTTCTTCGAAATCCTGCTGGCCGCCTCGTATGGGCTGCTGCTGCACGGATCCGGGCCGCAGCGGGTCAAGGCCGGCCTGCACTACATCGCCGTCAACCTGGTCGGATCCTCGCTGTTCCTGATCGGCGTGGCGCTGATCTACGGCGTGACCGGTACGCTCAACATGGCGGACGTGGCCGTGCGCATCGGCCAGGTCGAGGCCTCCGACCGCATGCTGATGGAAGCCGGCGCCGCCATCCTGGGCGTGGCCTTCCTGACCAAGGCGGGCGCCTGGCCGCTGAACTTCTGGCTGCCGACCTCCTATGCCGCCGCCTCGCCGCCAGCCGCCGCCCTGTTCTCCATCATGACCAAGGTGGGCGTGTATGTGATCCTGCGGCTCTCGCTGCTGATGTTCGGGGAACAGGCCGGCGAGTCCAGCGGCTTCGTCCAGCAATGGATCCTGTACATCGGACTGGCGACGCTGACCTTCGGCACGCTGGGCATGCTGGCCTCGCAGAACACCGGACGGCTGGCGGGCTTCGCGGTCATCATCTCCTCCGGCACCCTGCTGTCGGCCATAGGCTTCGGCCGCGACAGCGTGACGGCCGCCGCCCTGTTCTACCTGGTCAGCTCGACGCTGGCGCTGGGCGCCTTCTTCCTGCTGCAGGAACTGATGGAACGCAGCCGGACCTTCGGCGCCGACCTGCTGGCGGTCACGCTCGAGGCCTTCGGCCTGGACCGCTCCGCCGACGCCGAAGAAGACATGAGCACGACCGACATCGGCGTGGCCATCCCCGCCGCCATGGCCTTCCTCGGGCTCAGTTTCATCGCCTGCGCGCTGGTGCTGTCCGGACTGCCGCCGCTGTCGGGCTTCGTGGCCAAGTTCGCGCTGCTGACCACCATCCTGAACCCTGACGGGCTCACGCCCGAGGTCGGCAATCCCGAACCCGTGCTGGCCTGGGTGCTGCTGGCCCTGCTGGTGGTCTCCGGCCTGACGACCATCGTGTCCCTCACCCGCATCGGCATACGCGCCTTCTGGGTGCCTTCCGGCCGCGCCCAGCCCCGCCTGCGCCTGATCGAGGTCTTCCCCATCGCCGCCATGCTGGTGCTCGGCATCGTGCTGATGGTCCAGGCCCAGCCCGCCATGCGCTATTTCAACGACACGGCCCGTGCCCTGCATCACCCCGAAGACTACGTGCGCGGCATCATGTCGACCCGGCAGGCCGGCCCAGGAGGCGCCACCCCATGATCAGACGCATCGTTCCCTGGCCGCTCACCTCGCTGTTCCTGCTGGCGATGTGGCTGCTTCTCAACCAGACGCTCTCGCTGGGCCACATCCTGCTGGGCGCGTTGCTGGCCATCGCCGTGCCGCTGTGGACCGCGCCGCTGCGGCCGGTCAGAGCCCGCCTGCGCCGGCCCGGCGTCGCGCTGAAGCTGCTGGGCGTCGTCATCCTGGACAGCATCAAGTCCAACTTCGATGTCGCGCGCGTCATCCTGGGCTCCAAGGCCCGCCGCGACAACTCCGGCTTCATCCGGATGCCGCTTACCCTTCAGGACGCCCACGGCCTGACCACCCTCGCGCTCATCCTGACCGCGATCCCGGGGACGGTCTGCATCGAACTGTCCGATGACAAGAGCTGGCTGCTCATCCACGTGCTGGACCTGAACGACGAGCAGTACTGGATCGACACGATCCGGTCCCGCTACGAACAACCGCTGATGGAGATCTTCGAATGAATGGCATGCTCGATTGGGCCAGCCTGTTCTCGTTGCTGTGCATCGCCATCGCCATGCTGCTGGCCACGCTGCGCCTGCTCAAGGGACCGGCCGCGCAGGACCGGGTGCTGGCGCTGGACACCATGTATATCTGCGCCATGCTGATGCTGCTGGTGCTGGGCATACGGACCGGCAGCACCGAGTACTTCGAAGCCGCGGTGACCATCGCGCTGCTGGGCTTCGTCAGCTCGGTCGCCCTGGCCAAATTCCTGCTTCGCGGCGAGGTGATCGAATGAGCGGCGACATGCTTCTGCCGTTGTGGGCCGAGATCCTGGCTTCGCTGCTGCTGGTGGCGGGCGGCCTGCTGACCCTGCTCGGCTGCCTGGGGCTGTGGCGCTTCCACAGTTTCTATCAGCGCATGCACGGCCCCACGCTGGGCGCGACGATGGGCATGGTGTTCATCGTGCTGGCCTCGATGCTGTACTTCTCGATGACCGACGAGGGGCCGGCGCTGCACGAGGTGCTGATCGCGGTTTTCCTGACGCTGACCGTGCCGGCGACGACGCTGATGCTGGCCCGCGCGGCGCTCTACCGGCATCGGCGGGCGGGCAAGGATGTGCCGCTTCCGGACGGGGCCGCTACGTCTGCGCGGTTCCGGACGGACACGCTGGATGACGAGCACTACTACCCCGCGGACGAAAAGCGGGGGCCGCCCCCTGCGTCCTGACGGGCGCCCGGCACGTCAAGGCGCCCCCGGCCGCCGGGCGGCGGCCACCCCGGGGGCTGCCGCCCGTCTTCGGGCCGCGCGGCGCCCCGGCATTCTTCTCAATGCCCGTGCGGAAAAACCAGGTAGGCCATGCCTGCTTCCGTCGCCAGGCCGATCTTCGCGCCCACGGGCAGCGTCGCCTTGGTCTTCACATGGCCGAACGGCAAGCCGGTCACGACCGGCACCTTCACCTCGCGGCGCAGCCACTCCACCACCGAACGCAGGTCGTAGCCGGCATCGTGCGGCGTGAGCTTGTAGTCGGTAAAACTGCCCAGCACGATGGCTTTCTGGCGGGCCAGCACACCGGCCTGGGCCAGTTGCACCAGCATGCGCTCGACCCGATAAGGGTGTTCGTTGATGTCTTCCAGGAACAGGATGCCCCGGGTGCGCGGGAAATACGGCGTGCCCAGCAGCGAGGCCAGCACCGCCAGGTTGCCGCCCCACAGCACGCCCCGACAGTCGACCGCGTCGGAATCCTCGGATTCGAAGCTCAGGATCTCCAGTTCGCCGCGCAGGGTCTCGCCGAACATCGCCGCGGTCAGGTCGTCCACGCGCTTGCCACCGAAGTCGAAAGCCGCCATCGGTCCGGCGTAGCTGACCGCGCCGGTCCTGGCGAGCAGCGCGAGCTGGAAGAAGGTGAAATCGCTGTGCCCGACGAAGCGCTTGCCGCTGTCGGCCATGGCTTTCCAGTCGATGCGCGGAAGAATGCGCGACAGGCCATAGCCGCCGCGCGTCGCCATCACGATGGGATGCTTCTGGGCGGCCGCGCGGGCCAGCGCCGCCAGCCGCTGGTCGTCCGTCCCGGCGAAGCGTTCCTGGCGCAGCAGCGCGCCCCGGTCAGCCACGGGATGAAAGCCCTGCGCCTTCAGATTCCCGCGCGCGCGGGCAAGGACCTCGGGATCCGGCACCGCGCCCGAGGGCGATACGAGATAGACGCCGGGCCGGGTTCCCAGGGGCGGGAAACCCGGTCCGGAACCCTGGTCATGGAGATGGTCGTGGCCGCCATCGCCGTGATGGTGCTCGTGGCGCGCGTCGTGGTCGTGGTCGTGGTGGGCGTCGGCGGAGGAAGAGCGGCGTCGGTTCATGCGGACTCGGAAGGAAGGGGCGGGCCGCCGCGGGCGGCCTCGCGTTTCTGGCGGAAGAAAGCCCGGAGCAGCTCGCCGCATTCGGCCGCGAGCACACCGCCCTCGACCTGCGTCTGGTGATTCAGCACGGCGATGGACGGCAGGTCGAGGACACCGCCGCAGGCTCCGGTCTTGGGGTCGGAAGCGCCATACACCACGCGCGCCAGCCGCGCATGCAGCATGGCGCCCATGCACATGGCGCACGGCTCGAGGGTGACGTAGAGCGTGGCGCCGGGCAGACGGTAGTTGTCCGCGGCCAGGCAGGCCGCGCGCAGGGCCTGGATCTCGGCATGGGCCGTGGGGTCGTGGCTGCCGACGGGGCGGTTGGCGCCCTCGCCCAGGATGCGGCCAGAAGCGTCGCAGACCACGGCGCCGACCGGCACCTCGCCGTCGCGCCAGGCTTGTTCGGCCAGCGCCAGCGCGCGCCGCATCAGGATGACATCGGGAGAGTCGGACATGGAAGGGAAGGAATGAACCGCGGCATTCTACCGCGCGAGGCGGCTTCGTTCGGGTCCGGACACCGTCCGGGCGCCTGGAATCCTTACATATGACTGTCATGTTACTCCGTCATGATGCGGCGCTTGTCCAACCCACCCGACCGAACCATGACACTCGCCACCCAGCCCTCGCGCATGACGATACTTGCCCGCAGCCTGTGCGCCCTGGCGGTCGCCATTCCCCTGGCGGCCTGCCTGAGCGACGGCGGCGACGATGCGGCTCCCACCACGCCGCCCGTCACCCCGCCGCCCGTCGCCGAGCCGACGCCCAAGAGCATCAGCCTGAAAATGCTGGGCCGCTACTCCGCCGGCCAGTTCGGTGTCAGCGCCGCTGAAATCCCCGCCTTCGACGCCGCCAGCAAGCGCGGCTTCGTCGTCAACGCCCTCAACGGCGTGGTCGACGTGCTGGATCTGAGCACACCCGCCAGCCCCAAGCACATCGGCACGATCGACGCTTCGACCATCTCGACCGGCGCCCAGATCAACAGCGTTGCCGTCCACGGCGGCATCGTCGCAGTCGCCATCCAGGCCGCCAGGAAGACGGATCCGGGCTTCGCCGCGCTGTACAAGGCCGACACGCTGGCCCTGCTGGGCAAGGCCGGCGTGGGCGCCCTGCCCGACATGCTGACCTTCACGCCGGACGGCAAGACGCTGCTGGTCGCCAACGAAGGGGAACCCAGCGACGACTACCAGATCGACCCGGTCGGCTCGATCAGCGTCATCGACGTGTCGAACCCCGCCGCGCCGTCGGCCAGGGTGGCCGGCTTCACCGCCTGGAACGGCAAGGAAGCCGAACTGCGCGCCAAGGGCGTTCGCATCTTCGGGCCCAAGGCCAGCGCGTCCCAGGATTTCGAGCCCGAATACATCGCCGTGTCCGCCGACGGCAAGACCGCGTGGGCCACGCTGCAGGAGAACAACGCCCTGGCGCGCATCGACATCGCCACGGCTACCGTGACCGACATCCTGCCGCTGGGCTACAAGGACCATGGCCTGGAAAGCAATGCACTGGACGCCAGCGACGATCCGGCCAAGCTGGACATCCGCACCTTCCCCGGCGTGCGCGGCATGTACCTGCCTGATGCCATCGCGTCCTACACCGCGGGCGGCAAGACTTATCTCGTGACCGCCAACGAAGGCGACGCGCGGGCGTGGGGCGAAGACGACGACGCCTACTGGAAGGGCGACGCCAACAAGGGATTCGTCGAGGAATTCCGCGTCAAGCACCTGGTCCATACCAGCGGCTTTGCCCGCCGCCGGGGCGACGACCTGCCGCCGCAGCTCGACGCGCTGGCCGCCGGCGCCCTGCTGAACCCCGCGACCTTCGCCTATTGCGGCGCCACCGCCGGCAAACCGGGCACGTGCCGCGACGATGACATCCTGGGCCGCCTGAAGATCTCGTGGACCATGGGCTATCGCCAGGACGCCACCGGCAAGCCGGTCAAGTTCAACGCCCAGGGCATCGAGGACCCCAATGGCGACCGCATCATGTACGACCACCTGTATGCCTACGGCGGCCGCTCGTTCTCGATCTGGGACCAGGACGGCAAGCTGGTGTGGGACTCGGGCGCGCAGTTCGAGCGCATGCTGGCCAGCGATTCGTGCAAGATCGGCCCCGACCGCGACGTGCCCTGCGCCGCCTACTTCAACACCGGCCACGACCAGAAAGCCACTTTCGACAGCCGCAGCGCCTCGAAGGGCCCCGAACCCGAAGGCGTGGAAATCGGCGTGCTGGGTGACAAGACCTTCGCCTTCATCGGCCTGGAGCGCATGGGCGGCGTAATGGTCTATGACATCACCGATCCCAAGGCGCCGGTGTTCATGGACTACTTCAATACCCGCGCCAACTGGACGGAAGCGCCGTCGAACGAGAACCTCGCCAAGATGGGCGATCTCGGACCTGAAGGCCTGAAGTTCGTGCCCGCCGCCAAGTCGCCCACCGGCCAGCCGCTGCTGCTCGTCGGCAACGAGGTCAGCGGCACGACCGCCATCTACGAAGTGTCGCGCGTACTGGAGTAGGCAGCGCCTGCCAGGGAGCCGGGTTCAGGCGCCCTGACTTGTTTCCTTGCCCATTCCGAACAGGATGACGGCGATGGAAACGAGGCAGGCCGCCAGGCCCGCCAGGAAGGCCGCCCGATAGCCGTAGGCACCGATCAGCAGGCCCGCCAGCGGTCCGGTCACGCCCGACGTGATATCCACGAAAACCAGGAATCCGCCCACCGCCACGCCTCGGTTCTCCGGCGGAACCCGGCGCATGGCTTCCACGCCCATGGCCGGAAACACCAGCGAGAATCCCACGCCCGTCAGCGTCGCGCCCGCCAGCGCGAAGCCGGAACTGGGCGCCATCCACAGCAGGAACTGGCCCAGGGCCTCGATCGCCAGCGAGATCAGCGCGACCTTGCTCCCGCCCAGTCGATCGGGCAGCCGGCCGAAGAACAGCCGCACCAGGATGTAGCCCGCCGCGAAACCCGTCAGCGCCAGACCGGCGTCTTCCCATCCCCGGCTCGCGAAATACAACACGACGAAGGCGGTCAGCACGGCGAAGGGCGCGGAAGCCAGCGACAGCGCGGCGCCCTGGCGCCAGATCATGCCGATCACGCGCAGGAACGGCACCTGCTTCCTGCCCCCGCCGGTCACGGGTACCGGCGGCACGCACGAAGCGATCGCCAGGCCCACGATCGGAAAGGCCACCGTGGCCAGCCCGACCGCCAGGAAGTTCACATGCTGCATGACCCAGACGCCCACCGGCGCGCCAAGCCCGAGCGCCGCGAACATCGCGATCCCCTGCCAGGACATCACGATGCCGGTGCGTTGCGGCCCTACCCGGCCTATGCCCCAGGTCATGGTGCCCGTCAGGAACAGGCTCTCGGCCGGCCCCATCAGCAGGCGGCCGGCAACCAGCACCGCCAGCGCCGCCGGCGGATGCGGAATCAGTGCCGAGGCCACATACAGCAAACCCGCCATGGCGGCCATGGGCAAACCCATCATCACGGACTGCCGCGGCCCATGGCGGTCGACATAACCGCCTGCGAACTTGCGGGTAAGAATCGTGGTCAGCGGCTGCAGGCCGATGATCCAGCCCACCACCAGCGGACTGAAACCGAGCTGGCCATTCACATAGAGCGGCAGCGCGGGCAGCGGCAGGCCGACGGCCAGGAAGCCAGAAAAGACGACGGCGACCAGTGGCAGCAGGCGCAACGCGGATGCATGGGAAGGGGAAGAGGAAGCGTTGTTCATCGGCGGACGTCGATAAGCGTCGCGCACGGGCCCGGCGGGCGGGCGCGACGTCGTGCGCGTTGGACGACGTTAACGCTTGCGACTACAGGCAGGAAGACAGGGCGGCATCATACCATTCGGTCGCCGCCAGGGACCCTTGCCGGGCCGCGGCCTGGGGGGGATAGACCACGACGAAATCCGTCCAGATCTCCCGGGCGTTCAGCCATACCAGGCAGAACGGCGCGGCCATGGCCGCGCACAGGATGAGTATCACCAATATCCGTTCCGTCATTCGTACCACTGGGCCTCGTAGACAACCTGTAGTCTACGCGCTCCCGGGGCTTCATCCCGCCTGGGGTTCAGGCTTGTTTACCGTGGCGGGCAGGAACAGGCGGAACTCGCTCCCCTGCCCCACCACGCTGTCGCACTCGATCCGGCCGCCATGCCTTTCGACCACCGCCTTGACGAAGGCCAGGCCCAGGCCGAAACCCGGCTCGCCGCTTTCCGCGGCGGCGCCGACGCGCGAAAACTCCTGGAACAGGCGGGCCTGATCCTCGGCCGCGATGCCCCTGCCCTGGTCTCGCACGGCAATCCGCCACCACCTCCCTTCGCGATCCAGGCGGCAGTCCACCCGGGTACCGGCCGGGCTGTATTTGATGGCGTTGCCGATCAGATTGACCAGCGCACGAGTCAGTTGCGAACGATCGCCGCGCAGCGGAACACCGTGATCGGGGATGTGGGTGCCAAGCGCGATCTGCTTGGCCTGAGCCAGGCTCCAGCACTCGTCGGCGGCGTCCAGGACCAGGTCCGCGCCGTCGACCGGCTCGTCCCGGGCCGGCGCTGTCGCCAGCCGCGCCAGTTCGACGAAAGACTCCGCCAAGGCCTGCGTGCGCAGCACATAGCGCCTGATGCGGTCCAGCAATTCCTCCTGCGGGAGTTCGGTGGGGTCGCTTCGGTGCAGGTCCAACAAGGCCAGGATCGCGCCTTGCGGTGAACGGATGTCGTGCGACAGGAAGCGCAAGGCCTGGTCGCGCTTGCGTTCGGCCTCGCGCAGCGGATTGATGTCCACCAGGGTGGCGATCCAGGCGGTATCGGCGGCTTCCTGCCCTGCGCACTGCGCGTACTCGAACAGGAAGGCGCGGCCGGCGGCATCGCGACATTCGGCGAAATGCCCTGGCGCGACCGCCGCGGGCCAGCTCAGCGCACCGCCGGAAACCAGCGTGAAGCCCGCCAGCAGGCGAGCCATGTCCCTGCCTTCGGCGGCGGCCTCGCCGAATTGCCGTACCGCTTCGCGATTGGCAAGCAGGATGCGGCCGTCCGCGGCCACGGCCAGCGCTGCCTCGGGCAGGCTTTCTATCACGGACGACATGAAGGCCTGGACATCCAGCAAGCGCCCCGTGGCCCGGGCAAGATCGTGGATGCGCCGGTCGATGAGGTCGCCGGCCGGCGCGGCCGCGTCGCCCGGCAGGACGGCTCCGTGGCGTTTCAATCTTCCCAGTTCATCGACGAGGTAGCTGGCCGCGCGCTCCAGGCGCCGCCAGTTCCAGGCGAGATAGAACGCCGCCAGGGCCAGCACGGCCGCGCCGGGAGGCCACCACACGCCCTGGCCGAGCAGCAGGACGCCGCTTGCCCCCGCCGCCGTGCCGATGCCCGCCACGGACGCCGCCAGCGCCCACCCCGGCGCGAACAGCCACAGCGTCGGCAGGACCACGGCCACCAGCAGCACCGTCAGCACCGCGCCCGCCCAGGGTTCGACGATGCGGCGCGCCGTGCCGGACATCAGGTTGTCGATCACATTGGCGGATATCTCGACCCCCGGCGTGAAGCGCTGCCGCGCCGAGAGCGGCGTCGGATAGACGTCGCCCAGGCCTGCCGCCGTGGATCCGACCAGCACGATGCGTCCAGCCAGCGCGCCGTCGGGCAAATCGCCCGCCAGCACCTGGGCGGCGGGAATCGTGCGATAGGTGCCGGCCGGCCCGGCGTAGGCGATATGCATCCAGAAGTCCCGCAACCAGGCGCCCGGTGCCGCCTCCGCGGCGGCGGGCGCCCGGTTCCCGGGCAGAGGATCGGCGACCGGCCTGCCCGCGACCCGCAGCAGCGCCAGTGCGAAATGGTTCCATTGACGCTCTTGAGTGCCCTCTCGCAGGAAGACGCTGCGCACCACGCCATCGGCATCGGGCTCGACCGAGACATGCCCCAGCGCCCGGGCCGCGGACGCCAGCGGCGGCACCGGCAGCATGGCCTGCACCCTGCCCGCCGTTTCAGCGGTGAAAACGGGCAGCACGACGTTGCCGCTGCGGCGGATCGCTTCGGCCATCCGCTGGTCGACCGATGCGTCGGCCGACGGCTCGGAAAGCAACAGGTCCAGGCCCAGGGCAGCCGGCGCCTGCTGGGCGATCCGCTCGATCAAGTCGATCTGCTGGTCCCGGCTCCAGGGCCAGCGGCCCACCTTGGCCAGGCTGCTCTCGTCGATGGCCACCACCACGATGTCCTGGCTGGGAGCGGTGGGCGCCAGCCTGCTGAAGAAATCGTACAGGGCCGCGTCCAGGCGCCCCAGGCCGTTCTGCCAGGCGAGCAAGGCGGCCAGCAGCAAGCCAGCGACGACCGCGATGCCGCGCACCAGGGCGCGTGGCCGCCTTGGCCCCGAAGGCCGTGTGGCGGATGCCTGCGATACGTCCTGGCTGTCCATGCGCGGGAGACTGCGCTACGGAAGCTGGATTTCCTGACCGTCGCCCGAATGCAGCGCGCCGTCTCCGCTGCGGACCGTGCGATTGACGCGGAAGTGTTGCGGGCGCGTGAAATCGCGCACGTAGCCGTCGCTGTCGGTCGCCTGGATACGGACGAAATACTCGCCGGCGGGCAATGCCTCGAGCGCCCATTTCCGATCCGCGGTCCGGCGCTCGGCCGCCAGTCCGGCAAAGCCCGTGTCGCGCGCGACCTGGACCAGATAGTTCTGGCCCGCCTCGCCATCCCAGCTCAGCACCACTTCGTCACCCTGCTGGCTCATGCCGAGCTTCCCGCCCACGGGCAAGCGCACCATGAAACGGCGCGGATCTCCATAGGGCCCGGCGTCCGGCTTGCCATCCTTGCCCCGGACCACGCTGCCCACGCGCCAGTAGTAGTTGCCGGAGGCGAGTCCGCCCACGGCGCGGGAGGTCTCGGACGACACGCTTTCGTCGACGAACGGATTGGCGAAGGCCTCGTCGCGGGCCACTTGCAGGCGGTAGCCGACCACGCCATCGGCACCCGTCCAGCGAAGCACGGCCTCGGCCTGCTCCACCACGCCGCCGTCGGGCGGGGCGATGGTGACCGGAGGTTCGGGCCGGGCCTTGAGCTTGATGGATCGGGTGATCGGCCGCCCCTCTATCCCCTGGGGGTCGACGCCGTTGATCCGGACCACGTAGTCGCCATCCTCCAGTCCGGCGAAACGCACACGCGGCGTCGCGGTCACGAGGTTGCCGGCCACCTGCTCGGCGGTACCCGCGGGCCAGATGAAAGCGCGGTAGGACGCGGCCCCCTGGAGCGCCGGGAATGCCAGATCGATGATCGGGCGTTGTTGCAGGGACTGGACACCGGTCAGGTCGGGCGCCGCCAGCAGCGGCGCCAGCGTGGCCGCCTGGGCATTGGCGGCGACCGCCCCGCCCGTGCCGGCTCCGACCCGCGCCGCGGCGCCCGAACGCAGGACACGCAGCTCGACCTCGCCCTCGAGGACGTCGCTGGTGGCCGCGCTGCCGTCGCGCATCGACACGCCGAATTCGGTGCCCCGCACGCCGGCGGCCATCAGCGGCGTATCGATCTGGAAGCGGCTGCCCGACGGCCGTTGCGGCGGCACCCGCGACTCGACGCGGCCCTTGTCCAGGGCCAGCGACGTATCGGCGCGCTTCTTCGTCAGGCTGTACTTCAGGCGCTCCAGGCGCAGCTCGGAGTCTCCCGCCACGCGGACCACCGAGCCGTCGGCCATCTCCAGTGTCGCAAAGCCCCCCGCGTCGGTACGCAGGCTGTCGCCATCGATCAGCCGCATGTCGCGCTCCAGCGCGCCCGACGAGCCGCTGCGCGTCGTATAGCGAACGCCCCCCGATACGTGCACCACGCGCGCGCCGCCGGGCTTCTTGCGCAGCAGCTCGTCGGGCACCAGGATGGTGGAGCCGGGCTTGAGCCTGAGCGGATTGGGATTGCCGTTCTCGCGCGCCAGGGCCGGCCACTGGCCGGGATCTTCCAGATAGGCCTGGGCCAGGTCGTACAGGGTGTCGCCGTCACGCACCAGATGGCGCACCGGTTCGGCCTGCTGGGCATGGGCCGCCATCGGGCCGAACGCACAGGCGGCGGCGATGGCCCACGCGGACAGCCGGCTGCCGGCGTCCATGCTGGGTATTGTCTTCATGGGTGATCGTCGTTGGATTCGTTCGTTGCCTGCTGGTCGGCCAGTATCTCGAAGCGGTAGCCCAGGCCGTAGACCGGCACCAGCCGCACGCCGTTATGGGGCCGCAGGTCGAGCTTGCGGCGCAACTGCGACATGTGCGTGGTGACGGTGCGGGTATCGATGGCGCTCGTGCCCCACAACTCCTCGAGCAGATGCTCGTGCGTCAGCAGCCTCCCCAGGTTGCGGAACAGGTACAAGGCCAGTTCGTATTCCTTGGGCTTGAGTTCGACCGCTTCACCCTTGAGCCGGACCTCGCGGCGGTGCAAGTCGAAGGTGTAGGCGCCGAAGCCCGGCTGGGTCGGGCGCGTGGCCTCGGGATAGGCGCGGCGCAGCAGCGCGGCCACCCTGGCCTGCAGTTCGAACGGCCGGATGGGTTTGGTCATGTAGTCGTCGGCGCCCGCCTGCAGCCCGTCGACCACGTCCTGTTCTTCGTCGCGGCTGGTGACGAAAAGCACGGGCAGGTGCGGCGGCAGATTGCGGCGGATCCACCCCAGGATCTCTGGGCCATCGATATGCGGCACGTGCCAATCCAGCACGAACATGTCGTAGCTTTCGCGATGGAGGTCGCGCAACATCGCCCTGCCGTCCTCGAACAGATGGCAGTCGTGCCCCGCCTGCAGCAGCGTCTTTTCTATGATCCGGGCATGCGCCGGGTCGTCTTCCAGTATGGCAATACGCACCTGGCCCCCCAAAGATCGGTGTAAAGCCAGCGCATTTTATAACGGGGCGCGCCGCGACGCCCGGAAAACGCCACTTTCGGTGGAATCCGGCGCCAGATCAAGGGGAACGCGAGAAGGTCTCAGCGCATGCCGGGTCCGCTGTCCGGCCGCGGCATCGCGGGTCCGGGCGAATTGGACGGCATGGCCGGGGAAGCGGGCGCCGGCGTCACCACCTCCTGGTACTCCCGCAGCAAGCCGCCGCCCTCGACGCTGCCGCTGACCGTTCCGCGCCCGTCCATCCGCGCCACGCAGGCGGCGCGGTCGGCTTCCGGCAAGGCATTGCAGCGTTGGATACGGTTGCGCTCATAGGTGGCATCACTGGCGCCGCGCAGGTCGCCCCGCCGCGCCTCCTGCAAGGCCGCGCCGGCTTCCCGGCGGCACGTCGCGGCATCTTCCCCCGACCGGCCACTGTTGCAGCGAGCCATGTCGTCCCGATAGGCGGTATCGGCGCCGGAGGCGGCCTGCGCCGAGGTAAACAGAACGGCTCCCAGGGCGACCGCGGCCAGTCCCAGGGCGCCACGCTTGGCTTTCGTGTTCATGCCTGACTCCTTACACGCAGGAAAGGCCCCGCCGCGCGGGGCCGGCGCGTCGGTCCAGTGTAGGCCTGGCAAGGATGGCCGCGACGCGCCGGGGGGCGCGACTATGTAAGCGGTCCGTACAGCATAGGCAACGGCCCCCGTGGCCGCGGGATCGCGGCCACGGCTTGTTACGAAGGCTGGCGCGCCAGCAACGGGGCCGACTCGGGTGCCGGGGCTTGCCGTTCCCAGCCACCGCCCAGCGCGCGTATCAGGTTGACGGTCGAGCGCGCCAGTTCCCCGTCCAACCGGGTGGCCACCCGGCGCTGCTGCAATACGCTGCGGTCGGCATCGATCACGTCCAGGTAGCTTACCGAGCCCTCGCGGTACTGGATCTGCGACAGCCGGGCCGGGGGGGGGGGGGGGGGGGGGGGGGGGGGGGGGGGGGGGGGGGGGGGGGGGGGGGGGGGGGGGGGCGTA
>NZ_JBXAFV010000011.1:29775-246168 GCF_058793475.1 Pigmentiphaga sp. MLSB6-MA01
GCAGCTGACCGAGCCCTCGTGGGACGAGATATGCGACAGCCGGGCCGCGCGCGCGCCCGACGCCACCGCCTCGTCCTGCGCGCGGTACTGATCGGCCAGGATGCGCAGGTTGGCCAGGTTGTCCTCCACCTCCTTGAAGGCCGTCAGCACTGTCTGCCGATAGTTGGCGGCTTCTTCTTCGTAGGCCGCCCGCGCGGCCTGGAGCCCGGCTTCGCGCCGTCCGCCGTCGAAGATGGGCAGCGTCAGCATGGTCCCCACCAGCGGACCCAGCAGGAAGGTGCGGCTCGACCAGTTGAACAGGTCGCCCAGCTGCGCCGACTCGTAACCCAGCGCGCCGGTCAGCGCCAGCCTGGGAAAGAAGGCCGTGCGCGCAACGCCGACCTCGGCGTTGGCGGCCGCCATCGCCCGCTCGGCCGCGGCGATGTCGGGTCGGCGTTCCAGCAGCTCGGACGGCAGGCCGGGCGGGACCGGCACCGCCAGCCTGGCCAGGGGACGTGCCGGCAGGCTGAAGTTGGCCGGCGCCTCGCCCAGCAGGATCGCCAACGCATGTTCCGCCGCCGCGCGCTGGCGGGCGATGTCCAGCGCCTCGGACCTGGCCGATGCCAGCTCCGTGCGCGCCCGCGCCAGGTCCAGTTCGCTGATGTCGCCTTCGTCGTAGCGGCGCTGGATCAGCGCCAGCGTCCGTTCGCGCAAGGCCACGGTACCGCCGTAGAGTTCCTGTCCCGCATCCAGCTCCCGCACCAGGAAATACGCCTGCGCGACGTCGGCCTGCACGGCCAGCAGCACCGAGCGCAGCAATGCCTCGCCTTGCCCGGCCCGGGCCGACGCCGCATCGACGCTGGCCGCGACCCGGCCGAACAGGTCCACCTCGTAGGCCACGCTGGCCTGGGCACGCCACAGCGTGGACGGGGACGTATTCGCCTCGGCGGGCAATCCCTTCGAGGCCGGCGACGGCCGCTGCCGCGTGGGGCCGGCGCCCGCGTCCACGCGCGGGTACAGGTCGGCCCGCGCCTCGCCCAGCCGCGCCCTGGCTTGTGCCAGCCGTGCCACCGCTGCCTTGAGATTCTGGTTCGCGTCCGCCGCGCGCGCCTGCAACTGATCCAGCACCGGATCGCCGAATACCGTCCACCAGTGTCCACGGTGGGCATCCTCGGCCGGCCGGGCGGCCTTCCAGTTGCCAGCGGCCGCTTCCTTGAACGCCACCGGCACGTCGGGCCGGGGCGGATCATAGACGGGCGCCACCGAGCAGCCCGCCAGCACGAGCAAGGCCATCGATGCCGCTCGCCGCAGATATTTCTTCATGGGATTCTCTTTCACTTCAGTGGCTCCGCGTGGTGCGCCGCCACGATGGGCGCCTCGTGCTGGGCGGCCGAGTGCAGCTTGCGCGCACCGCTGGCCAGCCGCAGCAGTACATAGAAGACGGGGGTCAGGAACAGGCCGAACAAGGTCACGCCCAGCATCCCGAAGAACACCGCCACGCCCATGGCATGCCGCATCTCGGAGCCGGCGCCGGAGGACGTCACCAGCGGCACCACCCCCATGATGAACGCGATGGATGTCATCAGGATGGGACGCAGGCGCAGACGGCTGGCCTCGACGGCCGCCTCGATCACCGACCTGCCCTGCAGCTCCAGCTCGCGCGCGAACTCGACGATCAGGATGGCGTTCTTCGAGGCCAGGCCCACCAGTACCATCAGACCGATCTGGGTAAAGATGTTGTTGTCTCCCCGCGTCAGCCAGACGCCCGTGAGCGCGGCCAGGATGCTCATCGGCACGATCAGGATCACCGCCAGCGGCAGTGTCAGGCTCTCGTACAGGGCCGCCAGCACCAGGAACACCAGCAGCACGCTGATCGGAAACACCCAGATGCCGGCATTGCCCGCCAGGATCTGCTGGTAGGTCAGGTCCGTCCAGGCCAGTTTCATGCCCCGCGGCAGGACTTCCGCCGCGATGCGCTCGGCGGCGGCCTGTGCCTGGTCCGAGGAGTACCCCGGCGCCGGCCCGCCGTTGATGTCGGCGGCGGTGTAGCCGTTGTAGCGCACCACCATTTCCGGTCCGAATGTCGGCCGCACATCCACCAGCGACGACAGCGGCACCATCTCGCCCGCGGCATTGCGGGTCTTCAACGCCAGGATGTCGTCAGGATGCGCGCGAAACGGCGCGTCGGCCTGCGCGCGGACCTGGTACACCCGCCCGAAGCGGTTGAAGTCGTTCACGTACAGCGAACCCAGGTAGATCTGCATGGTGTCGAACACGTCCGTGACGGCAACGCCCAGCTGCTTGGCCTTGACCCGATCCAGTTGCACGTCCAGCTGCGGCACGTTGATCTGGTAGCTGCTGAACGTCGGCCCGAGCTCGGGCGCCTTCTGCGCCGCGGCCACGAAGGCCTGCGCGGCCGCATCCAGTTCGGCGTAGCCCAGCGCGGCCCGGTCCTCGATCTGCAGCTTGAACCCGCCCAACGTGCCCAGGCCCATGACGGGCGGCGGCGGGAATACCGCGATGAAGGACTCCTTGATGGCCGAGAACTGCTGGTTGAGTGCGTTCGAGATCGCCTCGGCCGAGACGTCCCGGCCCTTGCGTTCGTGGAAGTCCTTCAGCGACACGAACACGATGCCCGCGCTCGAGCTGTTGGTGAAGCCGTTGATCGACAGTCCGGGAAATGCGATGGCGCTTTCCACGCCCGGCTGCTTGAGCGCGATGTCGGACATGCGCCGGATGACGTCTTCCGTACGGTCGAGCGATGCCCCGTTGGGCAATTGCGCGAAGGCGACCAGATACTGCTTGTCCTGCGCGGGCACGAAGCCTCCCGGCACGATGGACGAGACGCCGAGCGTCAGCGCCAGCAACACGCCGTATACGCCCATGACCACGGCCTTGCGCGAAATGACACCCGATACCCCGTCGCCATAGCGGTCGGACGCCCTGCCGAACAGATCGTTGAAGCGGCGGAAGAAGCCCCCGAACAAGCGGTTCATCACGCGCGTCAAGGCATCGGGCCGGGCATCGTGGGACTTCAGCAGCAGGGCCGCCAGCGCCGGCGACAGCGTCAGCGAATTGAACGCCGAGATCACCGTGGAAATGGCGATGGTCATCGCGAACTGCTTGTAGAACTGGCCGCTCAGGCCGGTCATGAAGGCCAGCGGCACGAATACCGCGACCAGCGTCAGCGCGATGGCGATGATGGGACCGCTGACCTCGCGCATCGCGCGATAGGTAGCCTCGCGCGGCGTAAGCCCGGCGGCGATGTTGCGCTCCACGTTCTCGACCACCACGATCGCATCGTCCACCACGATGCCTATGGCGAGCACCATGCCGAACAGCGACAGCGCGTTGATCGAATAGCCGAAGCCCAGCATCAGCGAAAATGTTCCGATGATGGAGACCGGCACCGCCAGGAGCGGAATGATGGACGCCCGCCAGGTCTGCAGGAATACGATGACCACCAGCACCACCAGGGCCACGGCCTCCAGCAGCGTGACCACCACCGCCTTGATGCTGGCGCGCACGAACTGCGTCGGGTCGTAGACGATGCGATAGTCCACCGACGGCGGGAAGTCCTTGGCCATCTCCTTCATGGCCGCCCGCACCTGATCCGACACCGCCAGCGCGTTGGCGCCAGGCGACTGCATGATGGCCAGCGCCACCGCCGGCTTGTTGTCCAGCAATGAACGCAGGCCGTACTCGGCCGCGGCCAGCTCGATGCGCGCCACATCCGACAGGCGCGTCACGCCGCCGTCGGGCGAAGTCTTCAGGACGATGTTGGCGAAATCCGACTCGGTCTGCAGACGGCCCTGCGTATTCACCGACAATTGCAGGGACACGTCGGACGCGCTGGGCGAAGCGCCGATCACGCCGGCCGCCACCTGCACGTTCTGCTCGCGTATCGCCGCCACCACGTCCGAGGCCGTCAGCCCCCGCTGCGCGACCCTCTGGGGATCCAGCCAGACACGCATCGAATAGTTGCCGGCCCCCCACAGCTGCACTTCGCCCACGCCGGGAATGCGCGCCAGGCGGTCCTTGACGTTGATCAGCGCATAGTTGCGCAGGTAGGTGATGTCATAACGATCGTCAGGCGAGATCAGATGCGTCACCATCGTCAGCGTGGGCGAACTCTTGATGGTCGTGACGCCCAGCCGCTGCACGTCCTCGGGCAGGCGCGGCAGCGCCTGCGACACCCGGTTCTGCACCAGTTGCTGCGCCTTGTCCGGGTCCATGCCCAGGCGGAAGGTCACCGTGACGGCCAGGTTGCCGTCGCTGTTGGCCTGGGACTGCATGTACAGCATGTCCTCGACGCCGTTGATGGACTCCTCCAGCGGCGAAGCCACCGTCTCGGCGATCACCTTCGGATTGGCGCCGGGATACTGCGCCCGCACCACGACCGAGGGCGGGACGACTTCCGGATACTCCGAGATGGGCAACTGGAACATCGCCAGCGCGCCCGCCAGCAGGATCAGGACCGATAGCACGCCCGCGAAAATGGGCCGGTCGATGAAAAACTTGGAAATATTCATGATCGTGTCCGGAGCGCCTCAAACCTGCTTCGGCTGGCGGCCGGCCTGCGCGCGCGGCGGCGCGCCGTCGGCCGGCGGGTGATCGTCCGCGAACCGGCCCGGCTGCCCCGCCATGGGGACTTCGCGCGGCGCCACCGGCTCGCCCGGCCGCACGCGCTGGAGCCCGTTGACCACGATGCGCTCGCCCGCCTTCAGGCCGGCGTCGACCACGCGCAGGCCATCGCTGGCCGTGCCCAGGCGCACTTCGCGATAGCTCGTCCGATTGCCTTCTTCCAGCACCAGCACGAAACGCTTGTCCTGGTCGGTGCCGACGGCGCGTTCATCGATCAGCAGCGCATCGCGCGGCTTGCCGCCGCCCAGTTGCACGCGCGCGTACAGCCCGGGAATCAGTTGGCCGTCGGGATTGTCGAACACCGCGCGCACGCGGATGGTGCCCGAGGCCACGTCCAGCCGGTTGTCGATGAAGCTGACCGTGCCCTTGCGCGGATGGCCGTCCTCGTTGGCCAGGCCCAGGTAGACCGGGATGGTCCCCGAACCCGCGCGGCTGGCCTGCGCCATCTTCAGATAGGTGGGCTCGTCCACGTCGAAGGCCGCGTACATCCGCGCCGTCGACACCAGGGTGGTCAACGGCGCCGACGCGGCGCCAGCGGCCACGACGTTGCCCACCGTCACCTGCGCGCGCGAGATGCGGCCGCTGACCGGTGCCGTGATGCGCGTGTACTCCAGGTTCAGCCGGGCAGCCTCGAGCGCGGCCCGCGCGGCCTGCAGATTGGCCACCGCCTCGCGCGCCGCGTTCTGCTTTTCCTCGAAATCGCGCTTGGCGATCGCGTTGTCCGCAAGCAGCCGCTGGCCGCGGGCCAGGTCGGAGGCCGCGTAGGCGTCGCGCGCCTCGGCCGCGGCGAGCTGGCCCTGGACGCGGGCGACCTCGGCCGCGTAGGGGCGCGGGTCGATGGTGAACAACACCTCGCCCTTCTTGACCAGGGCACCGTCCTGGAAATGCACGGCGGTCAGCGTTCCGGACACCAGGGGCCGGATCTCGACGCGGTCCACCGCCTCCAGCCGTCCGGAATAGCCGCGCCAGTCCGTGATGCTGCGGCTGACGACCTCGGCGACATCCACGGCCGCCGCGGGGGCCGGCGCGGCCGGGGCCTCCTGGCTGGCCAGGGCCGGCATCCGCTGCACGGCGATGCCGCCGGCAACGCCAAGCACGGCAACGCCCAGCGTGACCGCCAGCGCGTGTTTGCGAAAACGAAACATGAAAAACCTCGGGCTCGTATGGGTGAATACAGCGATGCCCGATTTTGAGTGTTATCTTGTTTCCGATAAATCCTGCGTTTTTACAAACACTATTCATCCAGAACGAACAATCGCCGCCCATAAGGCGGCAGGAGCCTCCCGTGGACAAATTCCAGGCCATGCAGGTGTTCACGCGCGTGGTGGAAGCCAACAGCTTCACCATGGCCGCCGACAACCTCGGACTGCCGCGCGCCACCGTCAGCACGACCATCCGCAACCTCGAACGCGCGCTGCAGGTCCGGCTGCTCAACCGGACCACGCGCAAGATCAGCCTCACGCCCGACGGCGCCTCGTACTACGAGCGCTGCATACGGCTATTGGCTGACCTGGAGGAGGCAGAGACCTCCTTCCGCGATGTCGCGCGCCGGCCCCGGGGCCGGCTGCGGATCGACACGCCGGCCTCGATCGGCCGCTCGATCCTGATCCCCTCGCTGTGCGAATTCCACGAACGCTACCCGGACATCGAGCTGGTGATCGGCATGGGCGACCGCCCCGTCGACCTGGTCCAGGAGGCCGTGGATTGCGCCATCCGTGTCGGCGAACTCCAGGATTCGTCCATGGTGGCACGGCGCATCGGTACGTTCGAAAGCCTGACCTGCGCCGCGCCTTCGTATCTCGAAGCCTATGGCGAGCCGCGCACGATCAAGGACCTGGAACGCCATCATGCGGTCCACTATTTCTCCGCGCGCACCGGCCGCACCATCGACTGGGATTTCGTCGTCGACGGCGTGGCCACCGAAGTCAAGGTCAAGAGCATCGTCGCGGTCAACGACTCGGACGCCTACGTGGCCTGCGGCCTGCAGGGCTTCGGTCTCATCCAGCCCGCGCGCTATATGGTGCGGCCCCACCTGGAGTCCGGACAACTGCGCGAGGTCCTGACCGGCTGGAAACCCTCTCCCATGCCGATCTCGGTGGTCTACCTGCACAACCGGCACCTGTCCCCCAAGGTCCGTGCCTTCGTGGACTGGGTGACCGAACTGTTCGGCCGTTGCCCGCTGCTCGGCGGCGAATGCCACGCGGGCGAGATGCCGCAGGAGTGCGAGTTCGCCTGCGAACCCACCGGCCATACGGTCCGGTCCGTCATCGAACAGCACAACCTGGCCGAAAGCGTCTTCTGACGCCCTCGCCAGGGCCTGTCGCCCTAACCCCGGACGCGGCTCTTGCCCGCCCGGGCCTCGACCGCCGCGCGGCACGGAGCGAGCAGGTCCAGTTGCTCCTTGTACACGTCCGTCCGGACCTCGAACATCCCCAGGAACGAATGGAACAAGTTGTCGTGACTATAGGGTTCGTCGCGGCGGGCGGCCAGGCAGGCCGTGTCCACGCCCCAGCCTTGGGCCGCGCCGGGTGACATCCACATCACCATGGGCACGTGGGTCTGGGCGCGCGGTGCGATCGCATACGGCGCCGCGTGCAGGTAGAGGCCATTCTCGCCCAGCGACTCCCCATGGTCGGACACGTAGACCATGGCGGTATCCCGCGTGGCGGCCTGCTTCTGCAAAAGAGCGACGACCTGCGCCAGGAAGTGGTCCGTGTAGAGGATGGAGTTGTCGTAGGCATTGACCAGCGCCCCTTGCGGACAATCCCCCAATTGGTTGGTCCGGCAAACGGGCTTGAATCGCTCGAATTCGGGCGGATAGCGCCGGTAGTACGCCGGCCCGTGGCTGCCCATGGTGTGCAGCACGATGAAAGCGTCGCCCGGATGGGCATCCATGTAGGCGGGCAGGCCTTCGAGCAGCGCCTCGTCGCGGCAGCCGTCGGCATCGCAATGCGGATGCCGGGGATCGCCCATGACGCTGTCGTTGGGCACGCGCAGGCAGGTACCCTTGCAATCGCTGTTGTTCTCGCGCCAGTAGACCGCCACGCCCGCCCGCTGGAGCACGTCCAGCAGGCCCTCGCGCGTCTTGGCCGCGCGGTCTGAATAATCCGCCCGGCCGAGGTTCGAAAACATGCAGGGCACCGACACCGCGGTGGACGTGCCGCACGAAGAAACGTTGGAAAAATTGAGCACGCCCAGGCGCGACAGCTCCGGCGTCGTATCGCGCGCATAGCCGTTCAGCCCGAAATGATCCGCGCGCGCGGTCTCGCCCACCACGAATACCACCAGGGACTTGCGGGGCCGCGCCGTGGCGGCGGCCCCACGGACGGCGTCCAGGCCGATCGGGGCCACGACCAGGGCGGCCTCCTTGGCGCCCCAGCGCTGGCGCGCATACTTGCCCAGCGCATACACATAGCTCGTCGGATTGATCTTCTGGGTCACCTGCCTGTGCTCGCGGAACAGCGGCGCATACACCGAGTAGAACCCACCCAGCATCGCCAGGCCGGTGACCAGGCAGGCCACGGCTACCAGCAGTCGGGTCGCCACGCCCCGCACACCTGCCGCGTACTCGACGCGCAGACGCCACAAACCCACCACCGGCAGGACCCCCAGCACAAGCAGGTAGCCCAGCAACCCGGGACTCAGCAAGGCCCCGGCCTCGCGCGCGTCGGTCTCGACCAGGTTCTGCACCATCACGTTGTCGATCGCGATGCCGTAGGTGGACATGAAATAGGCCGCCAAGGCGGAGACCGGCAGCAGCACCGTCAGCAACGGCTTGAACACCGTCTTGAACGAAAACAGCGTCAGCAGCAGCCCGAACACCGACCACATCAGGATGGCGAACGAGAGATAGAAGGCGGCGGAACTGGCACCGTTCCAGGGGACGATGCGCAGGATATCGCGCCAGACCGCGAGGTTGTAGAAAAGCATCAGCGCGGCGGCAATGGCGAGCGACAGGCGCGTGCTGTTGCGGAGTCCCCAACCCCGGTCCCGGCCGGCCGCGACCAACCCCCAAATGAACGCCCCCGAGCGGCGTTCGTGTAGTGCGGAAGACAAACTGGTGCTCCCATGAAGCAATGCCGGCCAGCCTATCGGAACCGTCATCGAAGAAACGTCGAATTTTTGTCGAATTTTTGTCGAACCGGCAAATTGTTAGCATACAAATAGTTTGCATGCTAATATCTTTCCATGGAAAGAATTGACAAACAGCTGGCCACCCTGACCATGGCCCTGGGCCGCACGGCCCGCGCCTACAAGTCGGCCGCCGACAAAATGACCGCCGATTTCGGCCTGTCCCAGGCTACCGCCTGGCCCGTGGTCATGATCGGCCGCCTGGGCGACGGCGCCCGCCCTGGCGCCGTCGCCGACGCGCTGGGCATCGAGCCCTCCTCGGTGGTCCGTGTCATCGATCGCGTGGTCGAGCTGGGCCTCGTGGAGCGCCGCGAAGATGCTTCCGACCGCCGCGCCAAGTCCCTGTATCTCACGGCCGCCGGCCGGCAATGCGCCGACCGGATCGAAGCCGCCCTCATCCCCTTCCGGCGCTCCCTGTTCGCGGGCAAGAGCACGGACGATATCGAAGCCTGCCTGCGCACGCTCGAAGGCTTGCAGGCCGCGATCGAACAACTCGCACAGGAATCCGGCCCCGCTTCGTCCCCATGAAGCTCCCTACTCTTTCAGAGACGCTGTTCTCGCTCAAGAGCTACATCGCCGCGGTCCTCGCCCTCTACCTCGCGATGCGCATGGGCCTGCCGCGTCCGTTCTGGGCCATGACCACCGCCTACGTGGTCAGCAGCCCGCTGGCCGGCGCGGTACGCTCCAAGGCGGTCTACCGCATCACCGGCACCACGCTGGGGACGGCGATGGCCCTGGCCGCCGTGCCGCTCCTGGCCAATGCGCCGGAACTGCTGTCGCTCGCATTCGCGCTCTGGGTGGGGCTGTGCCTGTACATTTCGCTGCTCGACCGCACGCCCAGGTCCTACCTCTTCATGCTGGCGGGCTACACCGCCGCGCTGATCGGCTTTCCCGCCGTCGCGCAGCCCGAGCAGATCTTCGACACCTCGCTGGCGCGCGTGGAGGAAATCCTGCTCGGCATCACCTGCGCCACGCTGATACACAGCCTGGCAATGCCGCAGGGCATCGGTCCCGTCCTCGTCTCCCGCGTGCAGCGGGCCTATGACGATGCCCAGCGGTGGATCGCCGACACGCTAGGCGGGAAACCCGACGCCGGCCAACTGGACCGCCGCAAACTGGCCGCCGATGTCACCGATCTGCGGTTGATGGCGACCCACCTGCCCTTCGACACCTCGCACCTGCGCTGGACCTCGAACGCCATCCATGCCGTGCAGGACCGCATCTCGTTGATGATGCCGCTGCTGTCCGCCATCGAGGACCGCCTGGCCGTGCTGCGGGCGATGCCCGCCGGCCTCGCCCGCGGCTGGGAAACGGTGATGCGGGACGTGGCCGCGTGGACCCGCGATCCCCGATCCCGGGACCCGGCGCGGCTGGCCGGGCTGGTGCGGGACATCGACGCGAACCACCCCGCGATCTCGCGGGACATGAACTGGCGCGACATGGTCGAACTCAGCCTGGGCTCGCGCCTGAAGGCACTGATCAACGCCTACGCCGACTCCAGCGCGCTGCGCACGCACATCGAGGCCGGCCTGCACGATGCCCGCTCGGAACTCATCCGCGAGCATCCCAACTCGCCCCGCGTGCTGCACACCGACCGCGGGCTGGCCCTGTTGTCGGCCTTCGCGGCCACCGTGGCCATCCTGGCCTGCTGCCTGTTCTGGATCGCCACCGCGTGGCAGGCGGGTTCGGGCGCTGCCCTGATGGCGGCCATCTTCTGCTGCCTGTTCGCCACCATGGACAACCCGGTGCCGGCGATACGGGTGTTCCTGAAATTCACGCTGTTGTCGATCCCCTGCTCGGCCTTCTACCTGCTGGTCGTGCTGCCGGCCGTGCACAGCTTCGAGATGCTGGTGCTGACCACCGCGCCGTTGTTCCTGCTCCTGGGCATCCTGGTCGCACGGCCGCCCACCACCGGCCGCGCGATGGCTTTCCTGTTCGGCGTGACGTCGGCGCTGGCGATGCACGACACCCAGACGGCCGATCTCGTCTCCTTCGCCAACAGCATGCTGGCGCAGGTCGCGGGCATCGTGGCCGCCGCCGTCTGTACACGGCTGTTCCGGACCATCAGTGCCGACTACGGCGCGCTCAGGCTGCTGCGCGCGAACTGGAGGGAATTGGCCGAACTGGGACGCGCCGACTCGGCCCGAAACATCGCCGTGACCGAAATCTCCGCCCGCATGCTGGACCGCCTGGCGCTGCTCTCGCCCCGCATGGCGGTGGCCCGCGCCAACGCGGACCTGCAGGACGCCGATGTGCTGGCGGACCTGCGCCTGGGCCTGAACATGACGCAGTTGCTGCGCCTGCAGCCCGAGCTGGACCGCGAGCACGTGTCCGTACGCCCGTTGCTGGCCGCGATGTCGTCGTTCTTTGCCGGCCGGCGCCTGCCCGCGCGGCGCCCGGCGCCCTCCCTCCTCTGCCGGGTCGACGGCCTGTTGCGCGCCGTGTGCGCGCTTCCCCCCTCGCCCGGACAACGCGACGCCGTCGCCGCGCTGTGCGGCATCCGCCGCGACCTGTATCCCGATGCCGACGATTATCAGCCGGCGTCCTCCCCGCCGGAGTCCGACCGTGTTCGCTGAAATCAATGTCTATGGCCTGTACGTGCCCGCCCTGTTGTTGCTGACTTTCGCGGCCCTTGCCGTGTCGCGGCTGCTCGGACATGGGCTGGCCCGCCTCGGGCTCTATCGCCTGGTCTGGCACCCCCCGCTGTTCGACGCCTGCCTGTTCGTCATCGTCCTGGCTTGCCTGTCGTTCCTGTTCACCCGCGAGTTCTAAAGTGATACCCAAGCTTTCATTGCCGGCGCTGGGCCGGTTCGCATTGACCCTGCTGGTCCTGGCCATCGCCATCGCCGCCGGCTGGACGCTGTGGCAGCGCTACGAGGTCCGCCCCTGGACTCGCGACGGCCGCGTCAAGGCCTATGTCGTGCAGGTCGCCCCCGATGTCACCGGTCCCGTCACCCAGGTGCTGGTGCGCGACAACCAGGCCGTCCAGGCCGGCCAGATCCTGTTCCAGATCGACAAGGCCCGCTACGAGCTCGCCGTGCGCCAGTCCGAGGCCGCCGTGCGGTCGCAGCGCGCCGCGCTGGCCCAGGCCATGCGCGAAACCCGCCGCAATGGCGAACTGGGCGAATTGGTCGCCCAGGAAAGCCGCGAGCAGGCACAGTCGCGCGCCGAGCAATTGGGCGCCGCCCTGGCCCAGGCACAGGCCAATCTCGATCTGGCCCGGCTCAACCTGACCCGCAGCACGGTGCGCTCGCCCGTCAACGGCTACGTGACCAACCTGGACCTGCAAGGCGGCGCCTACGTCACCGCCGGCCACGCCGTCATGGCGCTGGTCGATCGCGATTCGTTCTACGTCGAAGGCTATTTCGAGGAAAACAAGCTGCCGCGCATACACGTCGGCGACCAGGCCTCGGTGCTGTTGATGGGAGCCGGCGAGCCTCTGGAAGGCCACGTCGAGAGTTTCTCGGAAGGTATCGCCGACCGCGATCGCAGCACGGCCGCCAACCTGCTTCCCAACGTCAACCCGACCTTCAACTGGGTCCGGCTGGCCCAGCGCATCCCCGTGCGCGTCGTCATCGACCGCGTTCCGGATTCGGTCAGGCTGGTGGCGGGCCAGACGGCCACGGTCGAGGTTCGCGAACAGGCCGCGCCTCGTTCCGAAGGAGCGGCCTCATGAAGACCCGCGCCCCCCGGTACCTGGCCGCCGCGCTGCTGGCGACGATGGCCGCTTGCTCGACCGTGGGCCCCGACTACCATCTTCCCGGGCAGGCCGCGGCCAGATTGGAGGCCGCCAACGGTCCGCTGGCCGGACGGGAAACGGCCTCCGCCCTGTCCGTGCCGCTGCCGGCCCACTGGTGGCGCCTGTACGACGATCCGGTACTGGATGATCTGGTCGGCCAGGCGTTCGCCGCCAATGCCGATCTACGCGTGGCCGCCGCCAACCTGCAACGCGCCGCAGCCGTCGTCGACGAAGCCGGCGCCGGCCGGCGTCCGAGCGTCTCGGTCAACGCCTCCCCCGCCTATGGACGCGCCTCGGGCGCCGCCAAAGGCGTGCCCTACGCGCTGCCCGACATCGGCACCTACGACGCGGGCGCCGCGGTGTCCTACCAGGTTGATCTGTTCGGCAAGATTTCGCGCGGACTGGAAGCCGCGAATGCCGATGCCGAGGCGGCCCAGGCCGCCTACGACCTGGCCCGGGTCAATGTCGCCGCCGGCACCGTGCGGGCCTACGCCGAGGCCTGCGCGGCGGGCCAGCAACTGGAGGTTGCCCAGCACTCGATCGCGCTGCAGGAACAGTTCGCCGAACTCACCCGCAAACGCGCCGGCATGGGCCGGGGCACGTCGCTGGACGTCAGCCGCGCGCAAGGCCAGCTCGAGCAATTGCGGGCGGCCGTGCCGCCGCTGGAAGCGCAACGCGCCACCTCGCTCTACCGGCTGGCCGTGCTGGTCGGCAAAGTACCGGGCACGCTGCCCGTCTCCCTGGCTGCCTGCCATGCCCCGCCTGCCCTGCGCGACCCCGTCCCTGTCGGCGACGGCGCGGCGCTGCTGCGCCGGCGGCCCGACATCCGCCAGGCCGAACGCTCACTGGCCTCGGCCACCGCCCGCATAGGCGTCGCCACGGCCGAGCTGTATCCCAGCATCTCGCTGGGCTTGTCGGCCGGCAGCACCGGCACGCTGTCCCGGCTCGGCGCCGACAACGCCTTCCGCTGGAGCCTGGGGCCGCTCATTTCCTGGAGTCTTCCCGACACCGGCCTGGCGCGCAGCCACATCGCGCAGGCCGAGGCCGGCAGCGCGGCGGCGCTGGCCCGCTTCGACGCCGCCGTGCTGAACGCGCTGCGCGAAACCTCCAGCGCGCTGACCGTGTATGCGCGGGACCTGGACCGGACGGATGCGCTGCGCGCCGCCCGCGACAACAACCGCGACGCCGCCGAGCAGGCGCGCACGCTGTACCGCCTGGGACGCACCGACTTCCTGACGGCGCTGGATGCCGACCGTACCCTGGCCGGTTCGGAAAGCGCGTTGACCGCCGCCCAGGGGCAACTGGCCGCCGACCAGGCCGCGCTGTTCCTGGCATTGGGCGGCGGCTGGGAATAGTCCCGGGCTACTTCTTGCCGCTCTTCTTCGCCTTGCCCTTGCCTTCGGCGCGCTTGGCCACGGGCCCGGGCCGGCCCTTGCGGTAATCCTCATAGAACTGCTCGGCCATCTGCCGCAAGGCCCGGCCGATCGCCGCGTATTCGTATTCGTTCAGGTTGGCCAGCGACACGCGCCCGGCCGGCCGCAATGTACCGAAGCCACTTCCCGGCAGCATCACGATGCCCGTTTCGTCCGCGATGCGGAACAGCAGGTCGGTGGGCGCCACGTTCTTCTGCACCCAGGCCGCGAAATCCGGGCCGTGCAGGTCCCTCGCGATGGCGCCCAGGTCGAGCAGCGTGTAATAGTCCACCGCATTCTCGTCGTGAGGCTGGGCGATGCCCAGTTCGCGGTACAGCGCTGCCTGCCGCCGGCGTATCAGCTTCTTGAGCTCGGCCTTGTAGCCGTCGTGCTCGTCCATCAGGGCGAACAGCGAAAACAAGGCCATTTGCACCTGCTGCGGCGTGGACAGCCCCGCGGTGTGGTTCAGGGCCACGGACCGGCTGTCGGCCACCAGCCGGTCGATGAACTTCAGCCCGGGCACGTCCGGCGTGAGCGAGGCATAGCGTTCGTTCAGGGCCTTCTTCATCGAGGCGGGCAGGCCGCGCAAGGCCTCGTCCATGACGTTGTCGTCGTGGACGGCGATGGCGCCCAGGCGCCAGCCCGTCGCGCCGAAATACTTGGAGTACGAATAGACCAGGATGGTGTTGCGCGGGCATTTGGCGAACAGCGACTGGAAGTCGTCGGCGAACGTCCCGTAGACGTCGTCGGTCAGCACGATCAGATCGCGTCTCCGGGTCTCGATGATTTCGCGTATGCGCTGCAGCCCATGCTCGTTGATCTTGTAGGACGGCGGATTGCTCGGGTTGATGCAAAAGAAGACCTTCACCGCCGGATCCAGCAGTTTGTCGATCTCCGCGTCGGGGTACTGCCATCCCCGCTCGGGATCGGCATTGATGTACACCGGTTCGAGCCGATAGTCGTTCAGGCGCGGGATCTCGATGTAGGGCGTGAACGCCGGCATGCCTATCGCCACCTTGTCCCCCGCCTTGACCAGTCCGTTCTGCTTCATGGTGTTGAAGACGTAGGTCATCGCGGCCGTGCCGCCTTCCGTGGCGAAAACGTCGATGCGCCGATTGCTCAGGAACCCGCCGATCATTTCCTTGACCAGATAGGTCCGGACGATTTCCTCGGTGATCCGCAGCATGCGTGGCGGCACCGGGTAGTTGTCGCCCAGCACGCCTTCGACCATTTCGTGCAGGAACTCGGATGCGGGCAACCCCATCTGGTCGCGCACATAGCTCAGCACGCGTCCCAGGAATACCACGCCCTCCTTGTCGCTGTTCTCGGCGATGTAGGCGTTGAAACGGTTTTCGATGCCCTCGATCCGGGGCAGCCCGCCTATGCCGTGCGGCATGTACGAGAAGGACAGCTCGGCCTCGATGACCGCGAACAGCCCCAGCCGGAAGAATGCGCGCCGCGGCACGGTCGCCAGGAAGTTGGGATTGCCCCGCCCGGCATTGAGCATGAGGCGGTTCTGCTTGCTCGAAGCCAGTTCGATGAGTGCGTCCTTCAGTTCGAAAGGACTCAGTTTCGCGTACCGGCTGTAATCCGCTGTCGACATGACGGCCTCCGTGGTTGGATGGCTTGCGATGACCCTAGGCAAAAGCGACGACCAGCGGGCCAAGCAGGGTCAGGAACACATTGGCCAGGGCGTAGGTCACGGCAAAAGGCACGGTCGGCACGGAATTGCCCGCCTTGTCCAGCACTTCGCCGAAAGCGGGATTGGCGCTGCGGGATCCGGACAACGCGCCGGCGAAGACCGCCGCGTTGTCGTAGCGCAGCACATAGCGGCCGAACAGCATGGTCACCAGCAGCGGCACGATGGTGACGGCCACGCCGATCAGGAAGATGGAGAGCCCGCTGGCGCGTATGGTCTCGACGGCCTGGAGCCCCGACTGCAGGCCGACTACGGCAACGAAGCCCGCCAGGCCCAGGTCGCGCAGCAGCGTCGAGGCGCCGGTAGGCATGTTGCCCAGGCTCATCCGCCGCGTGCGGTACCAGCCGAACAGCAGCCCGGACAGCAGCGCCCCGCCTCCGCTGCCCAGCGTCAGGGGAATCGAGCCGATGCGCAGCACGGCCAGCCCGATGATCAGCCCCAGCGCCAGGCCCAGGCCGTGGTAGACCCAGTCGGTCTTGTCGCTGGGCACGATGACGGTGCCCACGCTGTGGGCCGCCCGCTGGATGTCGTTGCCCGTGCCGAACAGCACCGCCACGTCGCCCGCGCGGATCACCGTGTCCGGCTCCATCGGCAGCGGCCGGCCGTCCCGCTTCAGTCCCAGCACCACGATGCCATGGCGGATGTCGGCGGCGATACCCGCCCGTATCTGAGCAACGGTCTTGCCCAGGTAATCAGCGCCAGTGATCAGGACATCGCGCGTCAGCATGACCATGTCCATGCCGCTGGACGACAACACCTCGTCCCCGAGCGCCTGGCGCGCCGCCACCACCGCCGCCCGCCTGCCCGCCAGCAGCACGATATCGCCGGCGTGCAGCTTGAGATCAGCCTGAGCGGGAATGATCTGGCCGTCGCGCTTGATGCGCTCGACGGTGACCGCCATGCCGTCGGGCGCCAGCGCTTCGATCTCGCGCACGGTGCTGCCCGCGGCCGGGCCGGCCCGGTAGAGCCGCCCCACCACCTCGGGCGCGGCAAGCTGCTCGCCCGCTCCGGGCACGATCATGCCTGCGCTCATGGACGTCTCGGCCTTCACGGCGTCCTCGCGGATGTCGCGGCCCATGAACTTCGGCAGCACATTGACGCAGATGATGATGGCGCCGAACGAACCGAAGATATAGGTCACGGCATAGCCGATGGCCACGTTGGCCTGCAGGCGCTGGAGTTCGTCGGGCGGCAGGCCCAGCTTGGCCAGCGCCGAGCCGGCGGTGCCGATGATGGCCGACTGCGTCAGCCCTCCCGCCGCCACGCCGGCGGCCAGCCCCTTGTCCAGGTCGAACATCCGCGCCAGCACGATCACGGTCACGAGACCGGTGATGGCAAGCACCGCCGCCATGGCGATTTCTTTCAGGGATTGGCGCCCGAGGGACTTGAAGAATTGGGGACCGCTCTCGAAACCGACGGCATAGATGAACAGCGCGAAGAGCACCGCCTTGACGCCGTTGTCGATGGACACCCCGAGCTGGCTGAACAGCACGGCCACGAGCAGCGAGCCCGCCACGCCCCCGAGCTGGAATCTGCCGAACTGGAACTTGCCTATCCAGAAACCGATCGCCAATGAGAGAAACAGCAGGATCTCCGGCGACTGCCTGATGGCCTCATGTACCCACGTCATGACCTGCCCCCGTACGAATGCTTCGGTCCATCACCCGCGGCACTCGTGACACCGGGGATCGGACAGGGAAACCAACCGGTAACGCGACAAGGCACTGCATCCAGCGTGGATACTCTATACGAAGTCATCGCAACGTGCTACCTGTGCACGCTGTTTCATAGGGAGAGCCCCATTCAGGCCCGCTTTCCCCGGCCCGGGCCTCCCGGCCGGGGAAAGGACGCGCGCAGGGCCTCGACCTCCTTCCTGCATGCGCAATCCGGCCCGTGGTCGTTGACCATGCCGACGGCCTGCATCAGCGAGTACATCGTGGTCGGGCCCACGAAGCGCCAGCCGCGGCGCTTGAGCTCCCTGGACAGGGCCTTCGACTCCGGGGACTCGGCGCGCGGGGGGCCAGCGTAGGCGCTGGCGGGCTCATACCGCCACAGGAAGGCCGCGAGCGAGCCTTCCTCGGTACGCAGTTCGAGCGCCCGGCGCGCATTGTTGACGACCGCCTCGATCTTGCCCCGGTGCCGCACGATGCTCGCGTCGGCCAGCAGGCGTTCGACGTCGCGGGCGCCGAAGGCCGCCACCTCGTCGATTTCGAATCCGGCGAAAGCCTGGCGGAATGCCGGCCGCTTACGCAGGATGGTGAGCCAGCTCAGGCCGGCCTGGAAACCCTCCAGGCTGAGGCGTTCGAACAGCGCCGCCTCGCCGTCCAGCGGGCGGCCCCATTCCTCGTCATGGTAGGCGACGTACAGGGCATCGTTGCCGGCCCACGCGCAGCGGCGCGGCGGATCATCGGGTTCGTTGGCGTGCATGGCATGAGGCCGAAAAGGGGAAATCCGATATATTCTCGCCCATGAACACTGCGCGGCGCCTACCGGCCGCCGCTTTTTTTCCATCATGGAACAGATCGATCTCGACGACGGCACGGCCGACCGCTTCCTGCTGGATGCGCCCGGCACCTCGCTGCTGGTCTTCACCAGCGATACCTGCCCCAACTGCCGGCTGGCACGCGCCCGGCTGCCCGACATGAGCATGCCGGTGGCCCGCATCTGCTGGATCGACGCCGGCCACAACCGGGGGCTGGTCGAACGCTACGAGGTGTTCCACCTGCCCTCGATGTTCGTGGTCAAGAACGGGGTCTACTACGGTGCCGTGCAGGCGACCCTGGCGGATTGGGACATCAGGCGCCAGATCTCCCTGGCGCTGGACAGCTATCCGGCCGAGCTGCCCTAGGATCCGTCCCCTCGCCTCAGGCGTGGGCTGGATCCCAGCTCCTCCACAAAGCCGCCCCGCCCATCAGCCCGGCGTCGTTCGAGCCCACGCTTACGTGGGGCGGCAAGCCCGCATCCACCTCCCGGGCATTGCCGCCGCCCAGGTGGATGCGATCCGGCGTCAGCAGGATGTCGATCAGCGCCAGCGCGCGCGACAGGAGCCGGTTCCAGCGCCGCCGGCCCTCGGCCCGCAGCGCCGCGTCACCCAGGCATTCCTCGTAGGTCTTGCCGTCCATCATGGGATGGTGCGCGAGCTCCAGGTGCGGCATCAACCGGCCGTCGCGAAAGAGCGCCGTCCCCACGCCAGTGCCCAGCGTCATGACGAATTCCAGGCCCTCGCCCTGGGCCAGGCCGTAGCCCTGCATGTCGGCATCGTTCACCATCCGCGCGGGGCAGCCCAGCCGGTCGCCCAACGCCTGCGCCAGCGGAAAGCCCACCCACGACGGCGAACCGAGATTGACCGCGGTCAGGACGCGCTGCCGCCGCACCACCCCGGGAAAACCGATGGAGATCCGGTCATAGGCTCCCAGCGAAGCGGCCATGCTCGCGATCTCCTCCAGCAATCGGTCCGGCGGACACGGCCGGGGTGTCGGCACCCGCAGGTGCGCGCCCAGCAGCCGGCCCGCCTCGTCGATGACGGCGGCTTTCAGTCCCGTGCCACCGATGTCGACCGCCAGGATGCCCGGCCCCGGCGCAGCCTTCATGCGCCGCCCCCCTGCGCCGGCGCGGGCGGCGGCCCGTTGCGCGGCAGCGGATCCTGCCGCAGCGTCTGCAGGATCCGCTGGCCCACCCTGCCATCGACAGCCAGGCCCGCCCGCTGCTGCTCCGCCGCCACCGCGTCGCGCGTACGGCTGCCCGGGATGCCGTCCGGCGTGCCGATGTCATGGCCGCGCGCCAGCAGCAGCGCCTGCAGTTCCCGGATCTCGGCGCGCGACAGGCCGGGATCGTCGGTCGGCCAGGGCGTGACGATGGGCGGCTCGCCACGCAGCCGGTCGATCAACAGGCTGACGGCCAGCGCGTACTTGCGCGAGCTGTTGTAGCTCAGGATGGCGTCGAAGTTCCGCGTGGCCAGGAACACCGGACCGCCCGCGCCGGTGGGCGCGAACAGATACGCGGGCGACTCCGGGGCCGGTTCGCCGCCGCGCAGCCGGTCCGGGCGGCCGCCGTCCACGCGCGTGACGCCGCGCGCGGTCCAGTCCGCCAGCGTGCGGCGCTCCGAGCCCGCGAATTCTTCGCCGGCGGGCACGCCTGCCGCCACGCCGGCCGGCAGCTTGACCTCGATGACCGGCAAGAGCCCCCGCGTCCACTGCGCGCGCCGCTTGCGCAGGTGGTTGGCCGTCGAAGCCAGCGCATCGGGCAGCGATCCGTACAGGTCTATCCTTCCATCTCCATCGCCGTCGGCCGCGAGTTCATAGTACGAGGTGGGAATGAACTGGGTCATGCCGAAGGCGCCGCTCCACGACCCCACGAAGGTGTCCGGCTGCACCAGCCCGTCGCGCAGCATCCGTACCGAGGCGTAGACGTTCTTGATCCACAGGGTCTTGCCCTCGGTGCACGCGCGGGTCAGCCAGGCGTCCAATACACGGGTCTTGCCCAACACCCGGCCGAAGTTCGTCTCGATGCCGAAGATCGCCACCATCACCTCGCCATCCACGTCATAGCGCGCGGCGATGCTCGACAGCGGCACGGCCTCGGCCGCCATCAGCTTGCGCCCGTCGGCCACCCGCTCCTCATCGACGGTCTTGGCCAGGTAGTCCCACCACGTTTCCCTGCCCTCGGGCTGGGCCCGGGCCGACGCCACCGTCGATGCCAGCAAGGTCGCGCCTTGCGTATAGGTATCGAAATCGGCAACCTGGATGCCGTTGGCGGAGGCCGCCGGTCTCAACCTGGCCAGGCAGGCGCCGGTATCGAGCTGGGCATGGGCCTGCGCGGCGGCCAGCACCGCCAGGCCTCCGGCCAGCAGCCTGGCGCGGGAAAGAAACGGTTTGGAAATAGCGGTCTCCTTGGTCGGGACAGGAATCGGCGCAGCGGTCATCGCGTATCCGCGGATGCCGGCGTCGACGGCGCGGCGGCGATGCGGGCGAAGAACCGCCGCATGATGGCATGGGACACCGGCGTCTCGGCCACGCCCGCCCGCAAGGCCCGGACATCCAGACCTTCACCGGCGAGCCCGGCCTGCATCACGTCGAAATACGCCCGCATCACAGGCACGGTGAATTCCGGATGGAACTGCACCGACACCGCTTGCGGGCCATAGCGCAGCATCTGATGGCTGTCCTTGCCGTTGCGGGCCAGCACCGCCGCGCCTGCGGGCGGTTCGGCCACGGTCTGCTCGTGGATGAAATGGGCGGCGAAGACCGTCGGCATGCCCTCCAGCAGCGCGTCGCCGGCTGCCGCCCGCGTCAGCTCGACCTGCTGGGTGCCGATTTCCCGCCCACCGTCCAGGTAGTCCACGCGCCCGCCCAGCGCGTGGCTCATCAACTGATGGCCATAACAAATGCCGAACAGGGGCAGCGACACATCCATCGCGTCGCGCACCCAGCCCGCGCAAGCCTCGCTCCACGAGGCATGATCGGTCACGTTGGCCCGCGAACCGGTGATCAGCGCGGCCGCATAGCGGGACGGCGCCTCGGGCTTCTCGCCCTTGTAGGCGGCCACACGGGCCAGGCGCGCGGAACTCAGTCCCGCCACCTCTCCGACCATGCGGTCGAAGCCGCCATAGGCCGCGCCGACCGCATGCGGCGGCGCCCCGGTCTGAAGAATGAGGATGGGAAGCATCTGACGTAGTACCTCGGCCATGGAAATCGTTCCATGACACCTCATTTCCCGTGCCGCGGCAACCTCAGGCGGCCGGGCCGGTTTCGCCGATCAGCCCGCCCAGCAGCAGCACCGCCAGCAGGAACCAGAAGATCGCGCCCAGCACCGAGCGATTCATCAACGCGCGTATGCCGGCGTAAAGCAGCAACAGCCCCAGGACCAGCAACCCGAAATTGAACAGGGTCGGGCTCATGCCCAGCGCACCGGCCAGCCCCGAGGAAAACGCGCCGACGGCTTCGCCGAAGCCGCCGAACACGGCTTTCAACGCGGCGACGATGGTGCGGATGACCTCGCCCAGCATAGCCCCCAGCCATTCGAAAGTGGATTCGCTTTTCATGTTTGGCGACAGAGTTGGCACTCAGCCATTATGGCGCATGCACCGTACGGCCAAGCCCGCCGGCGTTGCCGGACGGACCCGCCTCAGGCCGCCGGCGCCCCGCCGGCCGGCCCCGTGCCGGTACGCGTGGGCAAGTGCTCGGCCTCGTCGCTGGGGACCGGGGCATAGTCCGGACCGAACGACACCTCGCCCAGCCTCCACCCGGCGGGCCGTCGCACGGCCCCCCAGAAGCGCCGGGCGGCCTGCCACTGCTGACCGACCAGGCCGCGGTCGTTGTCGGCGTCGACCATGGGATCGCTGACCCCGGTCGGGCGGACCTTCTCGCCGTACAGCGACGTGCCGAACAGGATGTCCCAGATGGGCAGGACCTGCCCGAAGTTGCAATTGTGCAGCGACGGACGCTCCGGGTCCCGCACCATGTGATGCAGGCGATGGAACTTGGGGTCGACCAGCACGCGTTCGCCGATGCGGCCGAAGCCGAAGCGTACATTGGTGTGGGACAGGTTCTGCACCAGCTCGCTCAACAGGCCCAGCAGCGCGAACTCAGAGGGCTCCACGCCCATGGCCAGGCCGACGGTGGCCAGGATGAAGGATTGCAGCACCCCGTCGATGTAGCTGCCGCGGTCGTTGGTCCAGCAGCTCATCTGGCGCTGGCTGTGGTGCATGCTGTGCAACGCCCACCACCAGGGAATGGCATGCTGGGCCCGATGCATCCAGTAATAGACGCAGTCGTACACAAGGTAATAGACCAGGAACAGCAGATAGGGATGGTTCTCGAACCACGGCACCCAATGCTTGAGCCCCGACGACATGGCCGGCCCGGCGTCGGCCTCGCCTCCCAGCCCGCCCAGCATGTTGGCGAACGGCGTCAGGATCAGGTAGCTGAACAGCGGGAACAGGCCCAGCAGCATCAGCAGCGTATAAAGACGGTCGATGCGCGTGAGGCCCCGGTCCTCCCAGCGCTCGGCCGGAGCCAGGGTTTCCAGCGGGCGGAAGATGAAGCCGATGATGAACAGCTGCAACAGCGCGATCAGCAGCGCCTCGGAGATCTCCAGCGGATTGCCCGCGGTATCGGCGATGTGCAGAAAGACGACGGCCGGTTCGACGAAATGGTTGCTGACCCAGGCGATCAGCTGGGTCCAGAGCGATGCCAGGTAAGACATGGGAAATCGGTATCGGGTTCGAGGCTGCGCATACTGTAGCACCAGGCTGGCCCGGGCTGGCTCGGCCGCGCGGGCTTCTGATAAGATATATTCAACATACATCTTTATGGACGGCTCCCATGCTCGACCTCAACTCCTGCACCGACGAAGAAATCGCTCGCCTCGTCTCGGCCTTCTACGCCCGGGTACGGCAGGATGCCGCGCTGGGCCCCATCTTCGAGGCCCATGTCGACGACTGGGACAGCCATCTTTCCAAACTCACCGATTTCTGGTCCTCCATCCTGCGCGGTACGCGGCGCTATGGCGGCACACCGATGACGCGGCACGCCGCCCTGCCCGACCTGCACGAGGCCCTGTTCGCGCGCTGGCTGGAACTGTTCGACCTGACGGCCCGGGAACAGGAGAACCAGGCCATGGCCGGGCGAGCCCAGGTCATGGCCCGCCGCATCGCGCAAAGCCTGTGGCTGGGCTACCAGATGCATCGCCATCCCGACCGCCTGGCGCGCGAGCTGCCATGCGCCTGACCGTCCAGAGCGACTATGCGCTGCGGCTGCTGATGTACGTTGGCGCACATGCCGACAGGCTGTGCACGATCGCCGAGGTCGCCCAGACCCACGGCATTTCCGCCGCCCACCTGATGAAGGTGACCCATCGCCTGGGCCAACTGGGCTACCTGGAGACGGTGCGCGGCAGGGGCGGCGGCATGCGCCTGGCCCGGCCGCCCGAACGGATAGGCCTGGGCGACGTGCTGCGCGACCTGGAGCCGGATTTCCACCTGGTCGAATGCCACGCCACCGGCAGCACCTGCGTGCTGACGGGCCACTGCCGCCTGACGGGCATCCTCGATGCCGCCCTGCAGCGTTTCCTGCAACACCTGGACCACTACACGCTCGCCGACCTCCTGCCCGCCGGCACCCCTTCCCTCTTTCCTCCGTTTCCCATCAAGGCTGCGTCATGAATCTGCACGAACTGCTGGGCATCGCCTTTCCCGTCATCCAGGCTCCCATGGCCGGCTCGCAGGGCAGCGCGCTCGCGATCGCCGTGTCCAACGCGGGCGGCCTGGGGTCACTGCCCTGCGCGATGCTGGGACCCGATGCGCTGCGCGCCGAACTCGACACGCTGCGAGCGGGCACCGACCGGCCCTACAACATCAACTTTTTCTGCCATACGCCCCCCGTACCCGACGCCGCGCGCGAAGCACGATGGCGCCAGGCCCTCGGCCCGTACTACGCGGAATTCGGCATCGATCCCGCCGGCATTCCGCCCGGCCCGGGGCGCGCGCCGTTCACGGCCGAGATCGCCGACCTGGTCGAACCCTGCCGGCCTCCCGTGGTCAGTTTCCATTTCGGCCTGCCATCGGCGGATTTGCTGGCCCGTGTGAAGTCGTGGGGATCCCGGGTGCTGTCGTCGGCCACCTCCGTCGCCGAAGCGCGCTGGCTGGAAGACCACGGCGCCGACGTCATCATCGCGCAGGGCAACGAGGCCGGCGGCCACCGGGGCCTCTTCCTGTCCGACGACCTGGACATCCAGTCGGGGACCTTCGCGCTGCTGCCGCAGATCGTGGCAGCGGTGCGCGTGCCGGTGGTGGCGGCGGGTGGGATCGCCGATGCGCGCACGGTCGCGGCGGCGCGGACGCTGGGCGCGGCCGGCGTACAGGCCGGCACGGCCTACCTGCTCTGCCCGGAGTCCACGATCAGCGCCATCCACCGTGCCGCGCTCAAGCATCCCGCCGCCCATACCGCGCTCACCAACGTGTTTTCCGGCCGTCCGGCGCGCGGCATCGTGAACCGGGTCATGCGCGAACTGGGGCCCATGTCGCCGGCGGCGCCGGCCTTTCCCCTCGCCACCTCGGCGATCGCGCCCTTGCGCGCCAAGGCCGAGGCGCAAGGCTCGGGCGATTTCTCCCCGCTCTGGTGCGGCCAGAACCCCGGCGCGTGCCGCGAACTGCCGGCGGCCCAGATGACGCGCGAACTGGGCGCCGCCTGGGGCTGACGTCCACCGGCTATCCCGACACCCCGTCCGGGGAATTGTGGACACTGTACACAAAATTCGCTACGCTGCGTCTCTCCTGTCCGGCGGCATCCGCCGGATGTCCCGTTTGTCAGGAAAACGCCAGCATGAGCCGAACGATAGACGTCTGCACTGTCCGGCATCTCCCCGTGCCCGCCGAATCGGTCTTCGATGCCTGCATGGCCGCCTTGTCCCAGCGGCGGACCGACGGCGAAACCGGGTGCCGGGACGACTATCTGATCATGGACCGGCCTTATTGCCTGGCCTTCGAATGGCAGGCGGCGGACGCCCCGCGGCCAGACCTGGTCACCGTGGCGCTGATCGACGCCGAACCCGGCTGCAAGATCAAGGTCACCCAACAGCTTGATGTCGACCGGGCGGCCGAGGCCGAACGCGTCCGCCGGGACTGGGCACGCATGCTGGACGCCATGTCCCGGACACTGCGCGCGCGGGCCTGCGCCTGAAACGCCCCCCGGGACCGCCGAGCGGCCTGTCTTGTTTACAGACCCCGCCGGGTGGCCGACAATCGTCCTTTGGTTCGTCCGCATTGAAAGGGGATACGGGTGCGCGAACCCGCCAGCCGCTCCGCGCCGCAACCGGCCGCCACGGGCAATCGCTACGATCGCATGGAATGGGCAGGCGCCTTCGGCGATCTCGGCACCCTGATTCCTTTCGTTGCCGCCTATATCGGCGTGCTCAAGCTCGATCCGTTCGGCGTGTTGTTCGCCTTCGGCCTGTGCATGCTGGCCTGCGGCCTCCACTACAAGACCCCCATCCCGGTGCAGCCGATGAAGGCCATCGGCGCGGTGGCGATCACCCAGGCGGCCCAGACCGCCGTGGTCACTCCGGGCGCGGTCTACGGCGCCGCGCTCGCCACCGGCCTCGCCTGGCTGTTCCTGGGGCTGAGCGGCATGGCCACCCGGGTGACGCGCCTGGTCCCCCCCGCCGTGGTCCTGGGCATCATGCTGGGACTGGGATTCGGCTTCATGCTCGAAGGCGTGAAAATGATGCAGACCGACTGGCCCATCGCGGCGCTGGCCGGCGTGGGCACGCTGCTGTTGATGGGTAACCGCACCCTGCCCGCGATGTTCGCGCTGCTCATCTTCGGCGCCGCGGTGGGCGCCTGGCGCCAGCCCGCGCTGTTGCATGAACTGGCGCAGATCCCGCTGGGCCTGCCCTCGCCTTCGTTCGCGCTGTCGGAGGTGAGCCTGCACGAGCTGGCGATCGGCGCGGCGCTGCTGGCCCTGCCCCAGCTTCCGCTCACGCTGGGCAACGCCGTCATCGCGGTCAAGGAAGAGAACAACCGTCTGTTTCCTCAGCGCCCGGTGTCCGAGACTGGCCTGGCGACCTCGACCGGCATCATGAACGTCTTCAGCTCGGTGGTCGGCGGAGTGCCCATGTGCCACGGCGCGGGCGGCATGGCCGGCCATGTGGCCTTCGGCGCCCGCACGGGCGGCGCGCTGGTCATCCTGGGGGTCATCCTGCTGGCGCTCGCGCTGTTCTTCAGCGCGGGAGTCGCGCTGCTGTTCAAGCTGTTTCCGCTGTCCATCCTGGGCGTGGTCTTGTTCCTGACCGGCGCCCAGCTCGCGCTCGGCAGCAGCGTGCTGCCGACGGACAGGAACCAGCGCCTGGTGGTCCTGGCCACCGCCGCCCTGTGCATGTGGAACGTCGCGGCCGGATTCCTGCTGGGCCTGGCCCTGCACCTGATGATCGCGCGCGGCTGGGTCAGGATGTGACCGCGGGCGCTACGGCCCGTCGCTGGCCCGCCAGCAGCGAATACAGATCCCTCGGGTCCGCCAGGTCGGGCACGAGCTGCACGTCCTGTCCCGACGCGCTGGCCTGCGCCAGGCCCAGCAGATAGCGCAGCGCCGAGAAATCCTCCAGCGCGAAGCCCACCGAATCGAACACCGTCACCTGCTCCGGCGACTCCCGCCCCGGCTGCGCGCCAGACAGAACCTGCCACAACGGCACCACCGGCGAGTTCGCCGGCAGTTGCTGGATCTCGCCTTCGACCCGGGTCTGGGCCTCGTACTCCACCACGACGCGGGCCTGCCGCAGGATGGCCGGATGCAGCTCGGTCTTGCCGGGGCAGTCGCCGCCGACCGCGTTCACGTGCATGCCGGGCGCCACCCACTGCGTCCGCAGCACCGACGCGCGGCGCTTGTCCGCGGTCGCGGTGGTGACGATGTCCGCGCCCCGCACCGCTTCCTCGGCCGATTGGGCCGCCGTCACCCGCAGCCTGTCGATCCCGGCCAGGTTCGCCATGAGCTTGTCCGTGGCGCGGCGGTCGATATCGTAGGCGCGGATCTCGTCGATGCCCAACAGGGCATGGAAGGCGAGCGCCTGGAATTCGCTTTGCGCGCCGTTGCCGATCAACGCCATGGAACAGGCGTCCGCGCGCGCCATGGCGCGCGCGGCCAGCGCCGAGGTCGCGGCGGTACGCAGCGCCGTCGCCAGGGTCAGGTCGGCCAGCAGCAGGGGGTAGCCGGTCGCGACGTCGGCCAGGACGCCGAATGCCAGGACGGTAGGCAGGCCGCTCAGCGCGTTGCCCGGATGGCCGTTGACATACTTGAATGCATAGCGCCTGCCGTCGGATACCGGCATCAGCTCGATCACCCCCATGCTGGAATGATTCGCCACCCGCGCGCATTTCTCGAACTCCGGCCAGCGCAGGTAATCGTCGCGGATATGCCGCGCCAGTTCCTCGATGACGCGTATCGTCCCATGTTCGCCGATCATGCGGGCCACCGTGGCCGCATCCAGATAGCGCGTCTTCATATGCCCTCCTCAGGCCGTCGCGGCCTCCCTGGCGGAAGCGGGCGCGGCGCAATCGGCCAGACTCGCCCGGTCCAGGCGCAAGGTCATGCAGTAGGCGCCCCCGCCGGACATCATGAAGGGCGCGAGATCGACCGGTGTCACCCGGTATCCCCGTTCTTGCAACACAGCGCGCAGCCGCGCCGTGGGCGTGGCCATGACGATCTCCCTGCCCACGCTGACCGCGTTCACGCTGAAGCGGGCCAGGTCTTCTTCCGTGGCCACGATCAGCCTGTCCGCGGGCACGCGCCCATGCAGGTTGCGCAGGGCCCGGGCGGTCAGCGCGGGCGGAAAAACCAGGATCTCGCCGCCGGCAAGCGGGCAGAAGCACACGTCCAGGTGGTAGCAACGATCGGAGACCAGTTCCATCGCCACGGTTTCCTTGCCGAAGAACTCGCCGATGCGAGCCAGCGACTCGCGCGACGACCGGGGGCCGTAGGCCGCCCAGAACCATTGCCGGTTGGCGTCCCAAATGGCGTCGCCCGCCCCTTCCTGGAAGCATCCGCCGGGCAACTGCGCCACTTCGGCCAGCAAGCCCTCGTCGCGCAGCGCGCGGAACATCTCCAGGAAGGCGGCTTCCTCGCCCTGGCGCTGGGGATAGCGGAAGCGGGCCAGCAGGGCCCGGCCATCCAGCACGATGGCCGCATTCGCGGGAAAGACCATGTCGGGGAGACCGGGACTGCCCGCGCGCAGGACCACCTCGCAGCCCGCGCGCGCCAACGCGCGGCGCAGGGCGCGCGACGCGCCGTTCGCGGCGGCCGCGCACCCGTCGGGGTCGCGCGCCCACGCATCGGGCTGCATCCACGGATTGATGCGATAGCTGACATCGAAATACCGGGGCTCGACCATCAGGATCCTGGCTTGGGTCTTCACGCTAGCTCCTTGCGACATGCGCGGCCGGACTGGCCTCCCCATCATTCTGCTCGTCCGTGACGCCAAGATGGAGTGCAAGAAACTGGGCATTTCTTCCCATGGATTGCCATAACGCCAGACTCTGCTATCGTTTTGCCATCGCTCTCACGCGCCGGGGATACCGCCATGGACGACGTCGACCATCGCTTGATCGCCCTGCTGCGCGACAACGCGCGCACGCCGGTCTCCACCCTTGCCCAGAAGCTCCAGGTTTCGCGCGGCACGGTCCAGAACCGCCTGGCCCGCCTCGAGGAACAGGGAATCATCGTCGGCTATACCGTGCGCCTGCGGCCCGATGCCGAGCCCCGGGGCATCCGCGCCTGGATGAGCATAGAAATCGAAGGCAACACGGCCCGCCGCGTCCTGCAGTCCCTGCGCGGCGAACCGGCCATCCAGGCCTTGCACACCACCAACGGCCGGTGGGACATCGTGGCCGAGCTGCGGGCCGCGAGTCTCGAGGATTTCGACCGCGCGCTCGAACGCATACGATTGATCCCCGGCATCGCGAACACCGAAACCAACATCCTGCTGTCCAGCTACGTTTGAGTTGATGCGCCCATGACGACGACACCCGTCCCCTCCCCCCACGGCTTCAGCCAGGTGGACGTGTTCACCGCGGTTCCGCTGCGGGGCAATCCCCTGGCCGTCGTGCACGGCGCCGATGGACTCGATGAAACCCGCATGGCCGCGCTCGCCCGATGGACCGGGCTGAGCGAGACCACCTTCCTGCTGCGCCCCACCCAGGCCGGCGCCGACTACCGCGTACGCATCTTCACGCCGGCCGGCGAACTACCCTTCGCCGGGCACCCCACGCTGGGCAGTTGCCACGCCTGGCTGCGGGCGGGCGGCCAGCCGGGCGGCCCGGACATCGTGCAGGAATGCGGCGTCGGGCTGGTCCGGATACGGCGCTCGCAGGGACGCCTCGCGTTCGCGGCACCGCCCCTGCGCCGCGCGGGCGACGTCGACCCGGCCACGCTCGCGCAGGCGGCGCGCGGCCTGGGCATCCCGCCCGCGGCCATCCTCGACGCCAACTGGGTGGACAACGGGCCGGCCTGGATGGCGGTCATGCTCGCCTCGCGCGCGCAGGTCCTGGCGCTGGAGCCGGACCACGCGGCCATGGGCATGCTCAAGATCGGCGTGGTCGCGCCCTGGGATCCCGCCGTGGACGGCACCGAGGCCCGGTTCGAGGTGCGCGCCTTCGCGCCGGGCCTGGGCGTGCCGGAAGACCCCGTGACCGGCAGCCTGAACGCCGGCATCGCGCAATGGCTGATCGGTTCGGGGCGCGCCCCCGACCGCTACGTCGCCAGCCAGGGTACCGCCCTGGGCCGGGCCGGGCGGGTCCACGTCAGCCGTGAAACGGACGGCATCTGGGTGGGCGGCGACGTGGCCGACTGCATCGAAGGCAGGATCCTGCTCTAATCCGGTCCGACCGCATCCGCCTTCCGTTCCCCGCTCCATGCCTCAAGACAATCATTTCTCCGAGACCCTGCTTGCCGAAGAATGGCGCGACCTGATGGCCCGCCTCTCACCACCCGGCCGCGACCTGCTGTCCGGCATCGTGCACGGCAACGTGCGCGAACTGGCCGACGACTTCTACGACCACATGCTGGCCGACGAACAAGCCTCGGTCTTCCTGTCCAGCCAGCAGGTGCACGAACGCCTGCACGCCTCGCTGCAGAAATGGCTGCGGGATGTCCTGACCACCGCCGATCCGGCGGGCATCGAAGGCCTGATCGCCACGCAGCGGGTGATAGGCGATGTGCATGCCCGCCTGGGTATTCCCGTCACGCTGGTTGCCCGGGGCGCCCGGCGGCTGAAGCTGCGCCTGCTGGAACGCCTGTGCGGCGAGGGCCCCGGGGAACGCGACCGGCAAACCGCCATGCTCTACGTCTCGCAGGTGCTGGACCTGTCGATGGAGGCGATGACCGCCTCGTATTCGCGCTCGCACGAACGGTCCGCGCGCAGCGACGAGGCCTACCGCCTGTTCTCGCTGATGCAGAACCTGGGCACCGAGCGCGAGCGCCAGCGGGCGTCCTTGCTGGACTGGGAAAACGGCCTGGTCTACCAGATCGCGACCGACGGACCGCTGGCCGACGTGCAGGACCTGTCGGCGTCCACGTTCGGGCTGTGGTTCACGCACAAGGGCCAGCCCAGCTTCGGCGAAACGCCCGAAATCCAGGCGATCAGCGGCTTGATCGCCGCGATCGACGCGCGGCTCCGGGACGCCCGCGCCGCCGGCGGGCAACCCGCGCCCCGCACGCAACTGCTGCGTGGCGTCCGCGAGAACGTATCCCAGGTCAAGCAGTTGCTGGGAGTCCTGTTCGAGCAGATGTCGGAACTCGAAAGCGGCCGGGACGCCCTGACACAGTTGATGAACCGGCGCTTCCTGCCCACCGTGCTCAGGCGCGAGGTCGCCCTGACCCTGCGTGCGCGGTCCTCGTTCGCACTGATCATGGTGGACGTCGACCACTTCAAATCCATCAATGACCGCTATGGCCATCACGCGGGAGACCTGGCGCTGCGCAGCGTCGCCACCGTCCTGCTCAATGGCATGCGCAGCAGCGACTATGCCTTCCGCTACGGCGGCGAAGAGTTCCTGCTGGTACTGGTGGAGACCAGCGAAGAACAGGCCTGGCACATCGCTGAAAGGCTGCGCCAGCAGGTGGCGGCCGAACGCATCATGCTGCCCGGCGACGTCCCGCTGCAGGCCACCATCAGCCTGGGGCTCGCCATGCACACCGACCACCCGGACTACGAACGCACGCTGGCGGCGGCCGATGCGGCGCTGTACACGGCCAAGAAGCTTGGCCGCAACCGCGTCGAACGCGGCAGCCTCGGCGCGGACGCGGCGGCGAGGCCTTAGGGCAGGATGTCCAGCACGACCTCCATCGGCCGGCACAGCCGGGTGCCTCGCGGCGCCACGACGATGGGGCGGTTGATCAGGATGGGATGCTGCATCATGAAATCGAGCAGATCGTCGTCGCTCCACTTCGGGTCGCCCAGTCCGAGTTCCTCGTAGGGACTGCCCTTGACCCGCATCGCTTCGCGCATCGGCAATCCGGTCGCGGCGATCAAGCCCTTGAGCGTGTCGCGGCTGGGGGGCGTCTTCAGGTACTCGACGACCGTGGGTTCGAATCCGCGTTCCTGCAACAGGGCCAGGACCTTGCGCGATGTGCCGCAGGCGGGATTGTGGTAGATGGTGATGTCGCTCATGGGGCCTCCTTCGTGGAAATCCGGCGCGGCGATCCGGGAGCTGACCGCGCATGAGCCCCGCATCATAGCCCGAGGCCGGCGCCGCCCCACCGCGCCGCGCCCCCGTGTTTTTGTGCACTGCAACCTGCACCTGCTAAGCTATCGCACCCGCATTTCCCGCTCCCGCGGCCCCGTTCTCCTCCATGCACGCCCCCTCCTCGCCGCCATCCTCCCAGCCGGATTCGCCCGCCGCTTCCGTCCAGCCGCCCTCCTTCGGCCGCGCCCTGCTCGCGCTCGGGCTGGGAGGATTCGGCATCGGCACCGGCGAGTTCGTCATCATGGGACTGCTGCCCGACGCGGCCCAGGACCTCGGCATCTCCATCCCCGCCGCCGGACACCTGATCAGCGCCTATGCCCTGGGTGTCGTCGTCGGGGCGCCGGTGCTGGCGGTACTGGGCGCCCGCATGCCGCGCCGCGCGCTGCTCGTGGCCCTGATGATCTTCTTCGCCCTGGGCAATTTCGCCAGCGCGGCGGCGCCGGGCTACCTGTCCATGATCCTGATGCGGCTGATGACGGGCCTGCCCCACGGCACCTACTTCGGCGTGGCTGCCCTGGTGGCCGCGCACCTGGCGCCCGCGGGCCAGCGCGCCCGGGCCGTCGGCTACGTCATGCTGGGCCTGACCGTGGCCACGCTGATCGGCGTTCCGCTGGCCACCGGCCTCGGCCAGTGGCTGGGGTGGCGCGCCGCCTTCGCGCTGGTGGGTGTCATCGGCATCCTGGCCTCGCTCCTGGTCTGGCGCTGGATCCCGGACATCCCCGCCAGCGAAGGCGCCAGCCCCTGGCGCGAACTCGGCGCGCTGCGCCGCAAGCAGGTCTGGCTGACGCTGGGCATAGGCGCGATCGGCTTCGGCGGCATGTTCGCGGTATTCAGCTACATCAAGCCCACGTTGATGGAACTCGCCGGCCTGCCGGTGCATGGGGTTCCCTTCGTCCTCGCGCTGTTCGGCGTGGGCATGGTGACCGGCAACCTGGCCGGTTCGCGGCTCGCGGACAAGGCGCTGATGCCCACCATAGGCGGACTGCTGGTCTGGTCGGGGCTGGTGCTCGGGCTGTTCTGCCTGACCGCGTCCAACATCTGGCTGGGCGCGTTCAACGTCTTCCTGATCGGCACCGTCGTCGCCATCGGGCCGGCCCTCCAGATCCGCTTGATGGACGTCGCCGGCGACGCGCAGACGCTGGCCGCGGCCCTGAACCACTCGGCCTTCAACCTCGCCAACGCGCTGGGCGCGTGGCTGGGCGGCCTGACCATATCGGCCGGCCTGGGCTGGGCCTCCACCGGCTGGGTCGGCTTGCTGCTGGCCGTGGGCGGCCTGGCCATTTTCGGTCTCGCCTGCGCCGATATGCGCCGCGCGTCCCCTCCCGCCGGCGCGGGCCAGCCCTGAGCGGCGCCATCCGGACGCCAGGGCGCGCCCGGACCTGGCCAATAGCACACGATGAGGCGCGACACCTCCCGCCCGGGCGGTTACAAGATTTGCCGCACGCGCCCGGCTGGACGCTGGTACCGTATGCGGTGGATACACCGCATATGGGGATGCGGCGTACCACACCAAGGAGGGAACAGACATGGCAGATGCTCCGAATCCCACGCCCGTGCCGGGCGGCGTCGATCTGACGGAAACCTTGAAAACGCTGGGCGCGCGATGGGGCTGGTTCGTCGCCCTGGGCGTGCTGATGCTGGTCCTCGGCTTCGTGGCCGGGGCCTACGTCCTGGCCGCCACCGTCGCCAGCGTCCTGTTCGTCGGCGCGATGATGCTGGTGGCGGGCATCGGCCAACTGGTGCAGGCCTGGCGCGTCAAGGACTGGCGAGGCTTCCTGTTCTGGACCCTGGGCGGCCTGCTCTATGCCATCGCCGGGGGCGTCGCCCTGTACAACCCGCTGGCCGGCGCGGCGGTGCTGACGCTGCTGCTGGGCGCGTTCCTGATTGCCTCGGGCGCGCTGCGCCTGTGGATCTGGTTCCAGCACCGCGGCCAGCAGGGCTGGGGCTGGCTGGCGCTGTCGGGCGCCGTCACGCTGCTGGCCGGACTGCTGGTGGCCATGGGCTGGCCCGAGAACAGCCTGTGGATCCTGGGCCTGCTGCTGTCCCTGGACCTGCTGTTCCAGGGCATCACACTCGTCATGCTGGGCCTGGCCCTGCGCCGGGGACAGCCGCCCGCCTCCCACGCCTGAGCACGGGCCGCCGGTCGGCGGCACCCTTGCCGCGTGCGCCATAATGGAGCCTGCCGGCGCGCCCGCCGCCGGCCGTCTTCCATCGTATGAACCGCACAGAAATCTCTTTCCTACGCACGCTTTCCAGCCTGCGCTGGCTTGCCATAGGCGGCCAGGCCGCCACCATTTTCATCGCCAGCGGTCCACTGGGCGTGGACCTGCCCCTGGGCATGCTGTGGAGCGGCGTCGCCACCCTTATCCTGTTCAACCTCTACGCCGGCTGGCGCCTGCGCACCGGCGACGAACCCTCGCATGCCACCGCCTTCCTGCACATGCTGGTCGACATCGTCGTGCTGGCCTGGATGGTCGCCTGGAGCGGCGGCATCAGCAACCCCTTCGGCCTGCTGTTCCTGGTCCTGATCGCCCTGGCGGCGATGGCCCTGCCCAACCGCTGGGCCTACGCCACCGCCGGCGCGGGCGTGATCGGCTATGCCGCGGCGGCCATTTTCGGCCACCCGTTGCACGCTCCTGGCGACGCCTACGAACTGCTGCTGTGGGGTATCGCCGCCAGCTTCCTGATCTCGGTCAGCGTGATCCTGATCTTCTCGACCCGGCTGGCGGCCGACCTGCGCAACCGCGAGCGCGAACTGGCCGACCTGCGCGAACGCTTCGCGCGCAACGAGGGCATCGTGGCGCTGGCCACCCACGCCGCCTCGATGGCGCATGAACTGAACACCCCGCTGGCCACCATGACGCTGCTGGCCGACGAGATCGCCGCCCAGGCCGACACCGACGACCTGCGCGCCGACACCGAGATGCTGACCGAACTGCTGGGCCTGTGCCGGGAACGCGTGCGCAATCTGGCGGTCCCAACCGAAGTGGAACTGGAACGTGTGGTGGAGCAGTGGAAGCTGGTCCGCCCCACGGTCGAACTGCACCGCACGGGTGTCCTGCCCCGCGGCCTGCGCGTCGAACCCTCGGTCGCCCACCTGCTCCAGGCCTTGCTGAACAATGCCGCCGATGCCGGCGTCCAGGCCGGCGCCCCCTACGTGGACCTGCACCTGGAATGCAAGGGCGGCATGGTGCGTGGCGTGGTGCGCGACTACGGACGCGGCCTGAACCCCGACCAGCCGCTCTTGCCCGCCACGCTGTTCCGCAGCGGCAAGCCCGGCGGCCTGGGCGTGGGCCTGGCGCTGTCGCACGCCACGGTCGAACGCCTGGGCGGAGACATGACCATGACCGCCGCCGAGGGCGGCGGCGTGCGCATCCAGTTCCAACTCCCCGTGGAAACCACTGTGACCTCATGATGACTGACCTGGATACCGGCCTGCTGGTCGACGACGACGAACTCTACCTGCGCACCCTGCAGCGCAGCCTGGCCCGGCGCGGACTCGAAACCCGCACCGCCACCACCATCGCCGAAGCGCTGCGCATCGCCGACGAGATCCGCCCCGGCTTCGCGCTGGTCGACCTCAAGCTCAGCAGCGACGACTCGGGGCTTACGCTGATCAAGCCGCTGCGTGCCCTGCGCGCCGACATGCGCATCCTGCTCGTGACCGGCTACGCCAGCGTGGCGACCGCCGTCGACGCCATCAAGCGCGGCGCCGACGACTACCTGCCCAAGCCCGCCACCGCCGACATGATCCTGCGCGCGCTGGGCCTGGAGAAGGCCGAGGCCGTCACGGTGGAATCGACCATGATTCCCCTCCACCGCCTGGAGTGGGAACACATCCAGCAGGCACTGCATGAAACCGGCGGCAACGTCTCCGCCGCCGCCCGCCTGCTCAACATGCACCGGCGCTCGCTGCAGCGCAAGCTGGCCAAGCGGCCCGGCCCCGAGCGGGGCCCCGAACCCGAATAGGACGCCGGTCGGCGGCCTCGCCCGCCACGCCGGAAAACGCGATGCCGGCGGGTCAGGCCCTGCGCCTGACCAGCACGGACTTGTCGTTGTGGAACACCTCTTCGCCGTGCTGGTTGTACACGTGGTCGCGCATGACGATCAGGCCACGATCGGGCTTGGACGTCGGCCGTCTGGAAACGATTTCCACCTCGGTGCGCAGCGTGTCCCCCGGCCGCACATGCTTGAGGAAGCGTGCCTCGTCCACGCCCACCAGCGCGATCACGCAGCCTTCGAGCAAGTCGCCCGTCATCGCGGTGGAAAACGACATCACCAGATGACTGGGGCAGATGCGCCCGGGCAACCCCCGGTCGCGCGCATGGCCGTCATCCAGGAACAAAGGTACTTCGTAGCCGACCAGGCGGCAGAAGGCATCGTGGTCCGCCTCGGTGATCAGGCGCGTGCGCGTGGGATAGCGGGCTCCGACCTCGAAGTCCTCGAAGAATCGCGTGGGGGCACAAGACATGGCGATGCGCATTCCAATTGACTCGATGAAACCAAGCATGTATGGTTTTGAACGCAAAGTCAAATTGATCAAAGACGCCCCCTCCCACACCTGGATTCTGGAGACGACCGACATGCAGGAAGCCCGCGAGATCCTCACCCAAGGCAAGTCCTGGCCCGACCGATACACCTACGTTCCCGCGCTGCGCATAGGCAACATGGTCTGGCTGTCGGGCACCACGGGCACCGACGAGGCCGGCACCATCACCGCGCCCGGCGACATCGTCGAACAGACGCGCCAGATCTTCCGCAAGTTCGACGCCCTGCTCAAGGCTGCCGGCGGCTCCTGCAACGACATCGTCCAGACCCACGACTTCTTCGTCACCACCGAGAACTATGCCGGCACGGCCGACGTGCGGCGCGAGTTCTTCACCACGGCGCGCCCGACCTCCAGCGGCGTCAAGGTCGCCGGGTTGCTGCGCAAGGACGCCCTGATCGAAATCTCGGCGATGGCGGTCATCGGCTCGGCCCCCGCGGCCTGATACGCGGCCCCACGGCGGATCGGGGGTGCGGCCCTGGCCGCACCCCCGATCCGGGGCCTGTCTCGAACGAGGAATTCAGCGGGGGCGCCGTGCCGCCGGGCCCTGGGAGACGAACTTCACGCTCATGTACCCCTGCAATCCCTCGATGCCGCCCTCCTTGCCGTAGCCGCTGTCTCCCACTCCGCCCCACGGCGTTTCCGGGCCGCTGATCGTAAACGTGTTGATGCCCACGAGGCCGGCCTTGAGAGCCTGCGACGCACGGGTTGCCCGATCCAGGTCCGAGGTGAAGACGTAGGATGCCAGGCCATAGCGCAACGCGTTGGCCTGTCCCAGCACCTCGGCTTCGTCCCGGAACCGGATCAGCGAGGCGATCGGCCCGAAGGGCTCTTCGTGCAGGATGCGGGCTGTGGCCGGTATGTCGGTCACGACGGTCGGCTCCCAGTAGAACCCGGAACCTTCACGCCGGGCACCGCCCGTGCGTATCGCCGCGCCCTTCTCTCGCGCGTCCGCCACGTATTCGCCCATGGCGGCCAGCCGCCGCGCATTGGCCAGCGGCCCCATCGCGTTGCGCTCGTCCAGACCCGAGCCGATGTGCATGGCGCGGGTCTGGTCGATGAAATGCGCCACGAACTCCTCATAGATGCCGTCCTGCACGAAGATGCGGCTCGGCGACACGCAGACCTGCCCGGCATTCCGGAACTTGGAGGCAACGGCCTGCCGCGCGACGGCCGCCGGATCGACATCGTCGTAGACCAGCACCGGCGCATGGCCACCCAGCTCCATCGTGGTCGACTTCAGTCCCTTCGCGGCCAGGCCCGCCAGATGCTTGCCCACGGCCGTGGAACCGGTGAAGGTCAGCTTGCGCACGACGGGCGATCCGATCAGATGATCGGACACCTCGGCGGGCACGCCGAAGACCAGGTTGAAGACTCCCGGCGGGACGCCCGCGTCATGCAGCGCGCGCGTCAGCTCGATGGCGGTACCCGGGGTTTCTTCGGACGCCTTCAGGATGCAGGCGCAGCCGGCGGCCAAGGGCCCGGCCATCTTGCGCGAAGGCGTGGTCCCGGGAAAATTCCAGGGCGCGAACGCCGCGACCACGCCGACCGGTTCCTGGTGCACGCTCCAGCACAGATCGGGATGGCGCGCCGGCACGATGCGGCCGTAGGCCCGCCGGCCCTCCTCGGCCATCCACTCGAATATGTCCGCGGTCAGGGCGACCTCGATCCGGGACTCGCGCAGCGGCTTGCCCTGCTCGATCGTCAAGATCCGCGCGATGTGCTCGAGCCGCTCGCGGATCAGGTCGGCCGTCCGCTTGAGCAGGCGCCCCCGCTCGAACGCCGGTGTGGCGGCCCAGGCAGGCATGGCGCGCGCGGCGGCCGCCAGCGCCCGGTCCAGGTCGGCGGATGAGGCGTGCGGCAGATGGCCGATGACCGCCTCGGTCGAGGGATCGATCACGGCTTCGGTCAGCCTGCCGCCGCCGTCCAGCCATTGGCCGTCGATGTACAGCTGGAGTGTGGTGTACGGTGAGTTGGACATATCGGCTCGGTTGCTGAAAGAGGGTTGGGGAATCAGAACGCCGTGATCTGCACATGCAAGACCGCGGACCGGCCCGACTTGACCGCGGCGACGCAGTCGCCGATGGCGCCGGCCAGACGCTCCGGGTCGGAAACCTTGGCGCCATAGGCGCCGAAGGCTTCCCCGATCCTGGCGTATTCCACGCCCTCCGGCAGCGACGCCTCGAACGCGTCCTGGGCCTGCGCTTCGCCGTCGGGATAGACGCGCAGCGTGGATTGCTTGACCGCCGACCAGCCGCCGTTGTCCAGGACGATGGTCAGCAGCGGCAATTGGTAGCGGCGCGACACCGCGAACACCGAACTCGGGTTGTTGAAATAGAAACTGCCGTCGCCCACGACCTGGATCACCATCCGGTCGGGCCTGGCCAGCTTCGCCCCCAGTGCCATGCCGCCGGAAGCGCCCAGTCCCCCGCCGCCCACGCGCACCATGGTCCCGGGGATCGGCCTCGGAATCTGCGCCGCCAAGGCCGGCGCGTTGCGGACCGCCTCGTTCATGATGATGTCGTGGTCGTCGATGTGGCGCGCCAGCTCGGCGAACAGGAAATGCGGATTGATCCGTCCGGGGACGCCGGGATCGGCCGCCTTCCTGGCCGCGTCATCGCGGACACGGCGGCGCTCTTCGGCGATCCGGACACAGCGGGCGCGCGCGGCGGCCTCCAGATCCGCCGGGCCGCGCCGGTCGATTTCCTCGAGCACCTGCTCCAGCACGCGGGCGCTGTCTGCCTGCACCCGCAGGTTCGCGGGAAAGGTCCACATGGGCGAATCCTGCTTGAGCACGTCCACGTCAATCTGGACCCAGAAGGTCTGCTCGTTGAACCGGACGTCCCTCGGGAACCAGGGCACGTCCACGTCCACCATGAGGGCGACGTCGGCCCGCGCCAGGTGCGGCCCGGGCTGGCCGCCGCAGAAGCACGGCCCTTCGTGCGACATGTTGTTCACCATGTTCGATTCGAACACCCGGATGCCGGCGCGCAAGGCCAGGGCCTCGATGGCCGCGGACGCCCGGGGGCTGCGGCCGGCATAGGCCGTCACCAGGATGGGATGCTCGGCGCCCAGCAACGCATCGACGATGCGCCCGATCACCTCGGGATCGGCGCCTCCCGCCTGCAGGGGGCCGAACTGTTCGGCCGGATACGCGCGCATCCGGTCGTCGGGCCAGTTCTCGGTCAGCGTCTCGCGCGGCAACATGAGATAGACCGGCCCCTTGGGCTCGGAATGCATCACGCTGTGCGCCCGGCGCAGCGTCTCCTTGACGACCACGCCCGACGGCAGCGTCCATTCCCATTTCACGTACGGCCGTACCAGCGCGCCCTGGTCGAACGGCTCCTGGATGAAGTGCACGTAGGTATCGCGGCTGCCCACCAGCTCGCCCGAGGTCGTGAAAGGCGCCTTGCCCGCCATCAGCAGCACGGGGATGCGGCTGCGCAGCAGGTTGTGCATGGCCATCGATGCGTTGGCGGTTCCCACGTCGACGTGGACCAGCACCCCCTGGCCGCGGCCCGTGACCGCCGCGTAGCCGCCGGCCATGTGCGCGGCGGTACTCTCGTGCGGACACAGGAAGACCGTGGGCGATCGGCGGCCCTGCTTACGGCGCTCGGCCAGCTCTTCGATGATGGGGGCGTGGTCGGTCCCCATGTTGCAGAACAGATAGTCGATCCCCACTTCCAGCAGGCCATCGAGGAAGTGGCTGGACGTACTCCGGTTTTCCGGCGCGGATGCGTTCATCGTGTTCTCCAGGAATCAGTGGTTGCCGCGTCGATATCGCCCGCGCTCAGTCCCGCCTCGGCCAGAACTTCCCGCGTGTGCTGGCCCAGCGTGGGCGGCGGCGTACGGATGGTGGCGGGCGTCTCCGAGAAATAGACCGGGACGGCGGTGGTCATCATGGGGCCGACGCCGGGATGCTCGTATCGATGGAAAAAACCGGTGTCCTTCAGGTACGGATCGTCCATCAGCTCCTCCAGCGTATTCATCGCCCCGGCCGGGACATCGCCGGCATCGAGCCGGGCGCGCAGCTCGGCGGTGCCGTAGTGGGCGATGCGCGCGGCGATGATCGAATAGATCTCGTCGACGTTGCGCGACCGGGCCTCCAGCGTCGAGAACCGGGGGTCGGTACTGGCTTCCGGTATGTCCAGGGCCGCCAGCAGGGCTTTCCAGTGCGCGTCGGTGTTGGCCATGATGCAGATGTAGCCGTCGCGCGTGGCATAGGGCCGGCGATGCCGGGTCAGCAGGCGCGTATAGCCGAGCGTGCCCTGCCCATCGTCGAAGGCGCGCGTCCACAGATGCTCCACCAGCAGGAACGACAGCATCGTCTCGAACATGGGGACATGCACTTCCTGGCCCTTCCCCGTCCGTTCCCGGCTCAACAGCGCCATGGCGATCGCCGACGCCAGCATGTGCCCCGTGAACTTGTCGGCGATCACGGTCGGGATGTAGCGCGGCTCGTCGGCCGTCCGGCCCACCAGTCCGGCCAGGCCGCACTCGCCCTGGATGATGTCGTCGTAGGCCGGCAGGTTGGCGCGCGGGCCGTCGTGCCGGTATCCCGACGCCGACCCGTAGACGATGGCCGGATTGCGCCGGGAGACCGCCGCGTAGTCGATGCCCAGCCGCTCGGCCGCCTTGGGGCGCATGCCGTGCACGAACACATCCGCGGTATCGATCAGCCGCATCAGCGCGTCCAGCGCGGCGGGCTGCTTCAGGTCCAGCACCACGCTGCGCTTGTTCCGGTTCACGTTGGCGAAAAAAGCGGCCATGCCGGGATGGGGCGCCGGCCCTATCTGGCGGTTGAGGTCGCCGATGGGCGACTCTATCTTGATGATGTCGGCGCCCATGTCGCCCAGGGTCTGGGTCGCCAGCGGCCCCAGGATGGTCGTGGTCAGATCGATGACGCGGATGCCCTGCAGCGGCCCCGTCGCCTTGGCCTGTCTGTCTGTGGCGGGTTTGCGGTCTAGCATTGTCGGATCTTCAAGAAAGGATGGAACATGGCGCGGCGTCGCCGCCGCCCCGGGGGAATCCGGCGTCAGTCCAGGCGCACGCCGGTCTTGCGGACGATGTCGCCCCACTTCTGGGTATCCCGCCGGATGAGCGCGGCGAACTCCTGGGGCGTGCTGCCCACCGCCACCGCCGAATACGAGGCCATGCGCTCCTGCACGTCTGGCATCCTGGCGATCCTCGCTACGGCCTTGGCCAGCCTGTCGATGATCGCGGGCGGCGTGCCGGCCGGCGCCACCAGGCCGTTCCAGACCGCGGCCTCGAAGCCGGGCAACCCCTGCTCCGCCACCGTGGGCAGATCGGGCATTTCCGCCGAACGCTTCGTGCCGGTGTACCCCAACGCCTTGGCCCGTCCCGCCTTGATGGTCGGAAGGCCGCTGCCGCTGAACATGAATTGCACGCGCCCCGCCGCCATGTCCACTTCGGCCGTGCTGGTCCCCTTGTACGGGACATGCACCACGTCGATGCCCGCCATCGACGCCAGCAGCGCGCCGACCAGTTGGGGCGAGGTGCCGGTTCCCGGCGATGCGTAGTTGAGCTTGCCCGGCTGCGACCTGGCCAGCTTGATCAGTTCCTGGACATTGTTGGCCGGCAGCATCGGGCTTGCCATCAGGTAATAGGGATTCTCCGCCATGACCGAGATCGGTTCGAAATCCTTGATGGGGTCATAGGGCATTTTCGCGAAAAGGCTGGGGTTGATCGCCAGCGTCGTGACCGACGCGGTCAGCAGCGTATAGCCGTCGGGGGCGGCCTTGGCCACCGCATCCGCGCCTATCATCGTGCTGGCGCCCACCTTGTTCTCGACCACGACCGGCTGGCCCAGCTCGATGGCCAGTTTCTCGGCGAACAGGCGCGAGATGGCGTCGGAGGTCCCGCCGGCGGCCTGGGGATTGATCAGGCGTATGGGCCGGTTGGGATAGCCCGGGTCGGCCGCGGAACCAGCAGCCGGCAGCGTGGCGGCGACAACGGCGGACAAGATCGAAATGGCAAATCGTTTCATGTGATGCTCCCGAATGGTTGACTACCAGCAAGAGATCCCTTGCCGCCTCGCAAGGGATGGCGCTTCCCTGCAAGAAGGCTCCGCTCAGCGGACGGCCGCCAGGGGCTCGGTCCAGGCGTCGTAGCCGTATACCCAGTCCGGATTGGTATCGTTGCGCATCCAGTTGTTGGCCTTGGCCGAGAGCTGGAGCTTCGAGGTGCGCGGCAACCTTGTGTCGGCATAGCGCCGCAGGGCCGCGGCCGCGGTCGAGGGCGTGGCCTCGACCACGCAGCGGGCCAGGATGGCGGCGTCCTCCAGCGCGGCGCTGGCGCCCTGCGCCATGTACGGCGGCATCGGATGGCAGGCGTCCCCCAGCAGCGCGACACGCCCCTCCGTCCAGCGAGGCAGCGGGTCGCGCGCCAGCAGCGCCCACTTGTAGACCTCCGGGCACGCATCCAGGACCGCCCTCACCTGCGGGTGGAATTCCGCGAAGGCCGCGCGCAGCTCGCCCAGGTCGCCCTTGGTGGACCAGGATTCGCTGGTGGCCCACTTGCCGTCATCCGGCACGCTGGTGGTGAAGTACACCTCGTCGGCGGCCTCGGTCGTGTAGTACATGACGATATGGCGATCCTTGCCCCACCACTTGATGCGCGAACGCTCGATGCGGTGCTCGCCCAGGCGCTCGGCCGGAAAGGTCGCGCGGTAGGCGATGCGTCCGGTGAACACGGGCTGCTCGGGCCCGAGGATGATCTCGCGCACCCGGGAATGGACACCGTCGGCGCCGACCACGATGTCGGCGCTCGCCTGCGTGCCATCGGCGAAAGACAGCGTCACGCCCCGGCCGTCCTGGCTCAGCGCTTCCAGCTTCTTGCCCAGCGATATGTCCTCGGCGGGCACCGCCGACTCCAGCGCGGCGTGCAGGTCTCCGCGATGCAGGCACAGGAAGGGCGCGCCATAGCGGGCTTCGACGTGGCCGGCGATGGGAAACTCATTGGTGACGGCGCCGGTATCGTAGTCGCGGTTCAGGCTGGACTCCGGAACCAGCGCATGCGCGCGCAGGCGGTCTTCCGCACCGATCCTGCGCAGCACCTTGCACGCATTCGGTGCCATCTGTATGCCGGCGCCGACCCGGGCGAACCGTGGCGCCTGCTCGTAGACGCGGACGTCGATCCCGGCCTGCCGCAACAGGGCCGCGGCCGCGAGCCCGCCTATGCCGGCACCGACGATGGCGACGGAGATCCGTTCAGTCATCGGTCTGCTCCTGTCCGGGGACGATGATGCGATAGCAATGGAATCCTTCCAGCAAGTGCCTGCCGTGCTGGTTCTCCAGGCGGGTGGCCACGCGGCAGTATTTGCGGTGGCCCTCTTCCCAGATCTTCTCGATCACGAAGCAGGGGCGGACCGTATCCCCCACCGCTGCCGGATGCAGATAGCGGCACCCCTGCTCGACCAGCACGAAGCCTTCGATGTGATCGCGCAGCTCCGAGGCGCCGAGCGCCGTCAGGGAAGCAAGCAGCAGGCCATGGGCCAGCGGCTTGCCGAACCGCGTATTCTTTGCGTACTCGACGTCGTAGTGACTGCGGTGCACGTCCCCGGTAATGCCGGAAAACAGCAGGAAGTGCGCGTCGGTCAGGGTTTTGGAAGGTCCGTGGAAAGCCATTCCTTCGGACAGTGGTCTGGCCAGGTATTCCATGGCCGAGCCACCGGACAATGCTGCGCTGCCGGGCATGAGCAAAGACTCCGAGTTGACGCATCTCGCGATGCGGAATATAGTTTTTGAACATAAAGTCAAAAACCAACGTCGGCACTCTATCTTCGATTTGAACCAAAAGTCAAATACAAAATTTCTTATGCCAGAAGACACCTCCACCACGACCCCGGCCACGCGCTGGGACGGACGGCGCGTCGGCAAGGCGACACGCCGTGACGCCATCCTCAACAGCGTTGCCAGCGTGCTGAGCAGCGGCCGGCTGTCGACGCTCACGATGCAGGACATCGCCGACGAGCTCGGCATCACCAAAGGCAACCTCTACTACTACTTCACCGACAAGCAGGACATCCTCTACCAGTGCCACATGCGCGCGATGGATGCGAGCCTGGAGGCGCTGCGCCGCGCGCGCCAGGCCAAGGGCTCGCCCGGCGAACGGCTGCAGCAGCTGCTGGCCGGCCACATCGTCGGCATCCTGAAGGACGGATTGGGCAGCGTGCTGCTGACCGACCTGGAAAACCTGCGGCCCGAAAACCGCGATGTCTACGTGGCGCGCCGGGACGAGTTCGAGCGCGGCGTGCGCAAGCTCATCGAAGAAGGCATGAAGGCCGGCGAATTCCACTGCGACGACAGTCTGCTGGCGGGGTTTTCCATGCTCGGGTCCATCAACTGGATCACCAAATGGTTCCGCGCCGACGGCCGCCTGGGCGTCAACGACGTGGCCGTCGGCATGAGCCGGTTCCTGATGGGCGCCCTGTACTGCCCGCCGGACATGATTCCCGCCCCCGTGGAGCCTGCGCCCGAGGCCGAAGACGCACCCCCGTCCAAGGTGAAGGCCGGCGTGAAGACCGGACGCCCGGCCAAGACACCCACCAAGGCGGCCTCCAGGACACCGACCAAGGCCGCCACCAGGACGGCCTCCAGGCCCAAGGGCGGTGAAGCCGGCCGCAAGGCGGGCAAGCCATGACGCCCCCCGCCCGGGACGACGCCCTTGCCCCCCTGCCCGGCGACTGCCTGGCGCAGCTCGTGGCCATCGCGGGGCAAGAGAACGTCATCCTCGACCCGCGGGCGCTGGCCCTGGCCTCGTCCGACCTCATCGACTGGCCGTGGCAACGGCCGGCAGCGGCCGTGGTCAAGCCCCGCTCCACCGAGGAAACCGCGCGCCTGGCACGGGTGGCCGCCCGGCACGGACTGCCGCTCATCGCCCGTGGCGCGGGGCTGTCCTATTCCGGAGGCGGCGTGCCCGGCGGCGCGGCGATCATCGTCGATACCGCCAACCTGGCCACGATCGACATCCACGCCGATGACCGCCATGCGCGGGTCGGCGCGGGAACACCCTGGGAAGCCCTGGCCCGGGCCTTGGCGCCCCACGGACTCAAGCCGGCCCAGCCCATGCCCATCTCCGGAGTCCACACCACGGTGGGCGGCGCCGCGTCGCAGGGCATGCCCGGCGGCATGGACGGCATCATCGGCCTGGCGGTGGTGCTGGCCGACGGCACCATTGCGCGCACCGGCTCGGGCGCGCGCCGCCAGGGATCGGCCTTTCAGCGTTACTGGGGGCCGGACCTGACGGGCATGTTCCTGGGGGACTGCGGCGCCTACGGCGTCAAGACCGAGATCTGCCTGCGGCTGGTGCCAGTGCGCCCGCTGCGCTTCGCCTCCTTCTCCTGCCCGGACGGCGCGACGAGCGTCGACATCATGACGCGCCTGCTCCAGGCAGGCCTGGCCATGCGCGTCGTGGCCAACGGCCCCGGCAACGGGCCCGGGGCGGAGGCGGCATGGACCCTGCACGTCACGGTGGAAGGCGCGACCGAGGACGCGGCCGACAGCGTGCTGGCCGCCGTGCGCGCCGACTGCGGGCGGCAGGCCACCGAGATAGATGCCGACGTCCCCCGCCGCCTGCATGCCCGGCCCTTCTCGATCCGGGGTTTCGTCGGCCTGGAGGGAGAACGCTGGCTGCCGGTCCACGGCGTGCTGCCGCCGACCCAGGCCCCGTCCTGCCTGGCCGCGCTGCGGCGGCTGCTGGCGGACCGGGCGGCCGAATTTGACGCGCATGGCATCCGCTACACCTGGACGCTCTCCTCCACCGGGCCCTACGTCACGATCGAACCCATGTTCTACTGGAACGATGCCTTGACGCCGCTACACCTGTACTATCTGTCGGACAGGCACCGGGAGCGTTTCGCGGGCCGCCACGATGCGGTCCAGGCCAGGGCCCTGGTCCGGCAAGCCCGGGACGCCATCCGCCTCGCGATGGACGCCCATGACGCGGTCCATGCTCAGATCGGGCGCTATTTCGCCTATCGGTCGGTGCTGGAAGATGGCGCCGGCCAACTGGCGGCACGGATCAAGCACGCGCTGGATCCAGACGGGCGGATGCACCCTGGCGCGCTGGAAGCCTAGCCCGGAGCGCTCCACTCTTCCCGCAGTGCGACATATTGTCGCAGGGCTAATCCCTAGGGCGGCCGGTCACAATTCGCCACAGATGGTGCAATGCAAGGCACGACCGGGGGCGCCTCCCCGGGATGCCGCCCCCGGCTCCCGCCGCGCGCGACTATTTGTCGCAGGCTCCCTCTAGGCACGTTCAGTAGGATGCGGAACTGGCGGATTTCGCCAACGTTTCTACACACCAAGGCTGGACGTGAGTAAATCCTTCTTCGCGAACGCGGGACGCACTTTGTGCGTCGGCGCCCTGATGTTGCTGCTGGCTGGCTGCAACATGGACATCCTCGATCCCAAGGGCGACATCGGCGCCCAGGAAAAAACCCTGCTGCTGACCGCGACCGGGCTGATGCTGCTGGTGGTCGTGCCGGTCATCATCATGACCCTGTGGTTCGCCTGGAAATACCGCGCCTCCAACACCCAGGCCAAATACGATCCCAAGTGGTCGCATTCCACCGCCATCGAGGTGGTGGTCTGGACCATCCCCTGCATCATCGTCGGCATCCTGGCGGTCCTGACCTGGAAGAGCTCGCACGCGCTGGACCCCTACCGTCCCCTGCAATCCGAGGTCAAGCCCATCGAGATCGACGTCGTGTCGCTGGACTGGAAGTGGCTGTTCATCTACCCCGAGTACAAGATCGCCACCGTCAACGAGATCCAGTTCCCGGTCGATACGCCCGTCAACTTCCGCATCACGTCCGCCTCGGTCATGAACTCCTTCTTCATCCCGCGCCTGGGTAGCCAGATCTACTCCATGGCGGGCATGGAGACCAAGCTCCACCTCATCGCGCGCGAAGCCGGCACCTACGCGGGCATCTCGGCCAACTACAGCGGCGCGGGATTCTCGGGCATGCGTTTCAAGGCCATCGCCAGCAGCCAGGAAGACTTCCAGCAATGGGTCCGCGATGCCCAGGCATCGCCCAGCAAGATGACCGCCGAGGCCTACCAGGCCCTGGTCTCGCCCAGCGAGCACGAGCCGGTGGCCTATTACTCGGGCGCCGAACCCACCATGTTCGACGGCATCATTTACCAGTACATGGCCTCCGCAGGCATGGATACCGGAATATGCACGCCTGCCAACACCCCCAAGATAGCCTTGTCGGAGTAAATCGATGTTCGGGAAACTGACCCTGGATGCCATCCCGTACCATGAACCCATCGTCATGGTCACGCTGGCCGCGGTCGTCATTCTTGGTGCCGCCATGTTTGGCGCCGTCACCTATTACGGCAAGTGGACCTACCTGTGGAAAGAGTGGCTGACCACGGTGGACCACAAGCGCATCGGCATCATGTACATCATCGTGGCGCTGATCATGCTGCTGCGCGGATTCGCCGATGCCATCATGATGCGCACGCAGCTCGCCATCGCCTCGAGCGACTCGGCCGGCTATCTGCCGCCGCACCACTACGACCAGATTTTCACCGCCCACGGCGTGATCATGATCTTCTTCATGGCCATGCCTTTCATCACCGGCCTGATGAACATCGTCGTGCCGCTGCAGATCGGCGCCCGCGACGTGGCCTACCCGTTCCTGAACTCGCTCAGCTTCTGGCTGTTCGGCGGCGGCATCGTGCTGATCATGATTTCGCTGTTCGTGGGCGAATTCGCCGCCACCGGCTGGCTGGCCTACCCGCCCCTGTCGGGGCTGGACTACAGCCCGAGCGTGGGGGTGGACTACTACATCTGGGCCTTGCAGCTCTCAGGGCTGGGAACCACGCTCAGCGGCATCAACTTCATCGTCACCATCCTGCGCATGCGCGCGCCCGGCATGACGATGATGAAGATGCCGGTATTCACCTGGACCGCGCTGGTCACCAACATCCTGATCGTCGCCGCCTTCCCGGTGCTGACGGCCACGCTGGCGCTGCTGACCGCCGACCGCTACCTGGGCATGCACTTCTTCACGAACGAGCTCGGCGGCAACGTGATGATGTACGTGAACCTGATCTGGATCTGGGGCCATCCCGAGGTCTACATCCTGATCCTGCCCTGCTTCGGCGCGTTCTCGGAAATCATCGCCACCTTCTCGCGCAAGCCGCTGTTCGGCTACAAGTCCATGGTCTACGCCACGGCCGCCATCGGCGTGCTGTCGTTCCTGGTCTGGCTGCACCACTTCTTCACCATGGGTTCGGGGGCCAACGTCAATGCCTTCTTCGGCATCGCGACGATGATCATCTCGGTGCCCACGGGCGTGAAGATCTTCAACTGGCTGTTCACGATGTACCGCGGCCGCGTCGAGATCACCACGCCCGTGCTGTGGACGCTGGGCTTCATGATCACCTTCGTGATCGGCGGCATGACCGGCGTGCTGATGGCGATTCCCGGGGTCTCGTTCGTGCTGCACAACAGCCTGTTCCTGATCGCCCACTTCCACAACACCATCATCGGCGGCGTCGTGTTCGGATGTATCGCCGCCATGGTGTATTGGTTCCCCAAGGCCTTCGGCTTCAAGCTGAACGAGCGCCTGGGCAAGTACTCGTTCTGGTGCTGGTTCATCGGCTTCTTCATGGCCTTCATGCCGCTGTACATCCTCGGCTTCATGGGCATGACGCGCCGCCTGAACCACTACGACAACCCGGCCTGGCAGCCGTACCTGATCGTGGCCTGGGTAGGCGCGGTCATCATCGCGCTGGGCATCTTCTTCCTGCTGCTGCAGATCTTCGTCAGCATCCGCGACCGCAAGAAGAATGTCGACTTCGACGGCGACCCCTGGGGTGGCCGTACGCTGGAATGGTCCATTCCCTCTCCTCCGCCGTTCTACAACTTCGCAAAGGTGCCCCAAGTGTCCCACCTCGATCAGTTCTGGCATGACAAGGAAACCGGCGTCGCCTACCAGCGCCCCGCCCGCTACGAAGACATCCATATGCCGCGCAATACCGGCGCCGGCGTCTACATCGGCGTGGCGGGCACCCTGCTCGGCTTCGCCCTGGTCTGGCACATCTGGTGGCTGGCGGGCCTGGGCCTGGCCGGCATGATCGGCGCCTTCATCGCCCGCGCCTACGACCGCGACGTGGACTACTACGTCAAGGCCGACGAGGTGACGCGCATCGAGAACGCCCACTACGAGTCGCTGAAGCAGGCCGCGTAGAACCCCCCCCCTACGCGCTAACGCGCGCCCCCCAGGGGGCGATGCGGGTGGACCGGCAAAGCCGGATCCACCGCATCCTGGGTCGTGTAGCAGTGTATCGGTGCGAAGCGCCGGTTTTTTAAAGATCGATATGAGTAGCGCAGCAATTCTTCACACGCATCGCCAGGATGGCGGCGATCATCATGCCCATGGGGGGCATGAGCATCACGACGATGGGTCCAAGACCGTTCTGGGGTTCTGGATCTATCTGATGAGCGATTTGCTCATTTTCTCGGTGCTGTTCGCGACGTTCGCCGTGCTCTCGGGCGCGACCGCGGGCGGACCGCATGGCAGCGAGTTGTTCGACCTGTCGTTCGTGCTGACCGAAACCATGCTGCTGCTGGTCAGCAGCGTGACCTTCGGCATGGCCATGCTGGCCCTGCATGCCGGACAGCGCGGCAAGGTGCTGGCCTGGATGGCCGTCACCTTCCTGTTCGGCGCCGGTTTCATCGGCATGGAAATCTATGAATTCCATCACCTGATCGCCGAGGGCGCCGGCCCGCAGCGCAGCGCCTATCTGTCGGCCTTCTTCACCCTGGTCGGCACCCACGGCCTGCACGTGACGTCGGGCCTGATCTGGATGGCCGTGATGATGCACATGATCAGCCGCCACGGCCTTGATCCGATCGTCCGCCGGCGCATGGCCTGCCTGAGCCTGTTCTGGCACTTTCTGGACCTGGTCTGGATCTGCGTGTTCACCTTCGTCTATCTGATGGGAGCCCTGTAATGGCGCAACACTCCTCCACCGCCGAAGGCCACGACTCCCACGCCAGCCACGGCTCGGTCAAGTCCTATCTCGTGGGCTTCGTCCTCTGCATCGTGCTGACCGCGATGTCGTTCGGCGTCGTGATGACCGGCGCCGTGACCGGTTTTGCCGCCGTGGCCGCCATCGTCGTGCTGTGCGTGCTGCAACTGCTGGTCCAGCTGGTGTTCTTCCTGCACATGGGCACTTCGCCCGAGCAGCGCGAAAACCTGTCGTCCTTCGTCTTCACCGTGCTCATCATCGCGATCATCGTCGGTGGCTCCGCCTGGGTGCTGCACAACATGAACGCGAACATGATGCCTATGTAGCATCGAGCGCCGGGCCCGCGCACGCCGGCCCGGCGCCACCACAAGCAGTCCGCGGCAGATGCCCGCGGCCTTGCCTTACGCCACCTTTTGCTCGGCGTGCTCCTCGAACTGCTCGGCCTCGGTCGAGCCGTGCAGCGCGGTAGTGGACGAACGTCCTCCCTCCACCGCCTGCGTCACCGCGTCGAAATAGCCAGTGCCGACCTCGCGCTGGTGCTTGACCGCCGTGAAGCCGCGCTCGGCCGCGGCGAACTCCTTCTGCTGCAGGGCCACGAAGGCCGTCATCTGCTCACGGGCATAGCCGTACGCAAGATCGAACATGCCGTAGTTCAAGGCGTGGAAGCCGGCCAGGGTGATGAACTGGAACTTGTAGCCCATGGCGCCCAGCTCACGCTGGAACTTGGCGATGGTCGCGTCGTCCAGGTTCTTCTTCCAGTTGAACGAAGGCGAGCAGTTATAGGCCAACAGCTTGCCTGGGAACTGCCGATGGACGGCCTCGGCGAAGCGGCGCGCGTAGTCCAGGTTGGGGGTCGAGGTTTCGCACCAGATCAGGTCGGCATACGGCGCATAGGCCAGCCCCCGGGAGATGGCCTGGTCGATGCCCGCCCGCGTGCGGAAGAACCCTTCGACAGTACGGTCGCCGGTGATGAACGGCCGGTCGTTGTCATCGACGTCGCTGGTGATCAGGTCGGCGGCGTCGGCATCCGTGCGGGCCAGCAGCAACGTCGGCACGCCCAGCGTATCGGCGGCCAGGCGCGCGGCGACCAGCTTGGAAACCGCCTCGCGCGTGGGCACCAGGACCTTGCCGCCCATGTGGCCGCACTTCTTGACCGATGCCAGCTGGTCCTCGAAATGCACGCCTGAGGCGCCCGCGTCGATCATGGCCTTCATCAGTTCGAAGGCGTTCAGCACGCCGCCGAATCCGGCCTCGGCATCGGCCACGATGGGCGCGAAGTAATCAATGTAGTCCGCCGCGCCCGGCCGGCCGCCCTCCATCCACTGGACCTGGTCGCAGCGCTGCAACGCGTTGTTGATGCGCCGCACGACCGACGGAACGGAATTGGCCGGATACAGGGATTGGTCCGGATACATCTCGCCCGCCAGATTGGCGTCGCCCGCGACCTGCCAGCCCGACAGGTAGATCGCGCGCAGCCCGGCCTTCACCTGCTGCATGGCCTGGTTGCCCGTCATCGCGCCCAGCGAATTGACGAAGGGCTCCTCGTTCAGCATCTTCCAGAGCTTCTCGGCGCCACGGCGGGCCAGCGTGTGCTCGGGCTGGACCGAGCCTCGCAGCGCCACGACCCGTTCGGCGTCGTAGCCCCGGCGTATGCCTTTCCAGCGCGGGTGCTCGCGCCACTCCTGCTCCAGCTTCTCGACTTCGGCGTTGCGTTGGGACATGAATGTCTCCTCAAGGTTGGAAACGACGGTTGGAAATCCTGGCGGCCGCGGTGCCGGGTAAGGAACAATCTATAGATATGCTGCAACGCAATCAATCTTTTTACTCTTCTATAAGAATTATTTTTTATTCAATAAAAACAATATGTTAAAAATAAAATTCCATGATGAGAAACAAAAAACCGGCCTATGAAAGCCGGTTTTTTTGCGAAGCAGCGATTGGATTCGAGCGATTTTGCGATGTGCGGGAGCGCTTCAAGATACGAGAATTGGCGGCATGCGATGGACAGGCGCCAGACAATTTATTAGAATTATCTAAATTAGAATTTTCTAATAAAAAAATGCACTCATCACCTACGGACGCCCGGCGCTTCATGCAGGAAGGTGCCACCCAGGCCGCGGCGCTGCTGCGCTCGGTGGGCAACGAATCCCGGCTGCTGGTGCTGTGCCTGCTGATCGAACACGGCGAACTCACGGTGGGCGAGCTGCTGGCGCAGGTGCCGCTCAGCCAGTCGGCGCTGTCCCAGCACCTGGCCAGGATGCGCGACGAAGGCCTGGTCTCGTTCCGCAGGACCGCCCAGACCCTGCACTACCGCATCGCCAACCCCGACGTGGAACGGCTGATCGCCACGCTCAAGGCGATCTTCTGCCCCTCGCCCCAGGACAGTCCATCATGACGCTACGCCAGATTCCCCCCCGGGACGTTTTCACCCTGCTCGACCAGGGCGCCCTCCTGATCGATATCCGCGATGCCGACGAACATGCGCGGGAGCGCATACCGCGGGCACGCCATATCCCCCTTGCCCGGCTGGCCGGCGCCGGGCCGCTGGCCGACGCCGGCACCCCTGTCGTCTTCCATTGCCGGTCCGGCAACCGCACGCGCCAGAACGCGGCGGCACTTGCCGCCTGCGCCCCCGGCGAGGCCGGCATCCTGGAAGGCGGGCTCGATGCCTGGAAACGTGCCGGCCTGCCCGTCGTGAAAGACCGCTCCCAGCCGCTGGAGCTCCAGCGCCAGGTCCAGATCGTCGCCGGCACGCTGGTCGCGCTGGGCGTCATCCTGGGCCTGGCCGTCAACCCCTGGTTCCACCTGCTGTCGGGACTGGTCGGCGGTGGCCTGGTCTTCGCCGGGCTGTCCGGCTTTTGCGGCCTTGCCCGCGTGCTGGCCAGGCTGCCCTGGAACGCGCATCGATCAGGGTGAAAAAAACCCGCCTGCAAGCAGGCGGGTTCCAGGGAACAGCGTCACAAACCGGCGGCGAGCCGCCGGCGATGGATCAACGCTTGTTCAGGTCCAGCACGTCGCGCGCGGGCGAGCCGGTGAACAACTGGCGGGGACGGCCGATCTTGTAGTCGGGATCGGAGATCATTTCGTCCCACTGCGCGATCCAGCCCACGGTCCGGGCCAGCGCGAAGATGGCCGTGAACAGCTGGGTCGGGATGCCGATGGCGCGCTGGACGATACCCGAGTAGAAATCGACGTTCGGGTACAGCTTGCGCTGGACGAAGTAATCGTCTTCCAGGGCGATCTTTTCCAGGGCCATGGCCAGCTTGAACAGCGGATCGTCCTGCAGGCCCATGGCTTCCAGCACTTCGCGGCAGGTTTCCTGCATCAGCTTGGCGCGCGGGTCGTAGTTCTTGTAGACGCGGTGGCCGAAGCCCATCAGGCGCACGCCCGAGTCCTTGTCCTTGACCTTGGCGACGAACTCGCCCAGCTTGTCGACGCCGCCGGCTGCCAGCAGGTCTTCCAGCATCTGCAGCGCCGCTTCGTTGGCGCCGCCGTGGGCCGGGCCCCACAGGCAAGCCACGCCCGCCGCGATGGCCGCGAACGGGTTGGTGCCCGACGAACCGCACAGGCGCACGGTCGAGGTCGAGGCGTTCTGCTCGTGGTCGGCATGCAGGATGAAGATGCGGTCGAGCGCGCGCTCGATGACCGGGTTCACCTTGTATTCCTCGCACGGCGTGGCGAACATCATGTGCAGGAAGTTGCCGGTGTAGGACAGGTCGTTCTTCGGATAGACGTAGGGCTGGCCGACCGAGTACTTGTAGGCCATGGCCACCAGCGTGGGCATCTTGGCGATCAGGCGGATGGCCGAGATCTCGCGGTGCTTGGGCTGGGTGATGTCGATCGAGTCGTGGTAGAACGCCGACAGCGCGCCGACCAGGCCGGTCAGCACGGCCATCGGGTGGGCGTCGCGGCGGAAGCCGCGCAGGAAGAACTGCAACTGCTCGTTGACCATGGTGTGATGGGTCACCAGATGGTCGAAGTCAGCCTTCTGCTTGGCGTTGGGCAACTCGCCGTTCAGGATCAGGTAGCTGGTTTCCAGGAAGTCGCACTTGACCGCCAGTTGCTCGATCGGATAGCCGCGATACAGCAGTTCGCCCTTGTCGCCATCGATGTAGGTGATGCTGGACGAGCAAGCAGCCGTCGACATGAAACCAGGATCGAGGGTGAACATCCCGGTTTGCGCGTACAGCTTGCGGATATCCACGACCGACGGGCCGATCGTGCCTTCATAAACCGGAAACTCGGCACCCTGGCTCCCATCGGAGAAGGTCAGGGTCGCTTTCTTGTCGGACAGTTTCATCGGATGTTCCTCTTCCATCAAAATCAATTCACATGGACTTCGGCCGCTCACACGGAGCGCAGCCGCTTCAGCAAGTCCCGCATGGCTGGCGTGGCAAGGTCTCCCTCGGGTTCCTTGCGAGCCAACAGATAGTCCATCAGCTCGTTGTCGGACAGCTCGAGCAGCCGGGTCAGCTCCGCCACGTCGGCGTCGGTGAGCCCGGATTCGTACGCGTCCAGAAAACGCGTCAGTATCAGGTCGTTCTCGAGCAGTCCACGCCGGGCGCGCCAGCGCAGGCGCGTCCGGTCATGCAGGGAAAACTCCGGCACCACGGCGTCAGATCGCCCGCCGGGCCATCATTTCCTTGATCTTGCCTATTGCCCGGGTGGGGTTCAGCCCCTTGGGACAGACATCGACGCAATTCATGATGGTGTGGCAACGGAACAAACGATATGGATCCTCGAGGTTATCCAAACGTTCCCCGGTCGCTTCGTCGCGGCTGTCCGCGAGGAAGCGGTAGGCCTGCAGCAGGCCGGCCGGCCCCACGAACTTGTCGGGGTTCCACCAGAACGACGGGCAGGACGTCGAGCAGCAAGCACACAGAATACACTCATACAGGCCGTCGAGTTCCTCGCGAGCCTCGGGCGACTGCAGGCGCTCCTTCTCGGGAGGCGGCGTGTCGTTGATCAGGAACGGCTTGACCGAGTGGTACTGGTTGAAGAAGTGGGTCATGTCCACGATCAGGTCGCGGATGACCGGCAGGCCGGGCAGCGGCTTGAGCACGATGGGCTGCTTCAGGTCGAGCAGGTTGGTCGTGCACGACAGGCCGTTCTTGCCGTTGATGTTCATGGCGTCGGACCCGCACACGCCCTCGCGGCACGAGCGGCGGAAGGACAGGCTGTCGTCGACGTCGTTCTTGATGCGCACCAGCGCATCGAGCAGCATCTTGTCGTTCGGGCCCAGCTCGACCTCGAGCTTCTGCATGTAGGGACGCTGGTCCTTGTCCGGGTCGTAGCGGTAGATCTCGAACTTCACAACACGTTTAGCACTCATGCGAGTACTCCAAAAAAGTTGAGGTCCCCCCCCTACGCGCTTCGCGCGCCCCCCAGGGGGCGGCGCTGGCGGACCGGCGGAGCCGGATCCGCGGCGCCCTGGGAAGGGGTTGTCATATCGGTTAGAACGTTCTCGCTTTGGGCGGGAAACTGTCGACGGTCAGCGGCTTCATCGTCACGGGCTTGTAGTCCAGGCGGTTGCCTTCGGAATACCACAGCGAGTGGCGCAGCCAGTTCTGGTCGTCGCGCTCGGGGAAGTCGCTGTGCGCATGGGCGCCGCGGCTCTCGTTGCGGGCGGCGGCCGACACGATGGTCGCCTTGGCCACTTCGATCAGGTTTTCCAGCTCCAGCGCTTCCACGCGGGCCATGTTGAAGACCTTGGAATGGTCCTGGAACGCGACGCTCTTGGCGCGCTCGGCCAGTTCCAGGATCTGCCCCACCCCTTCGTCCAGCAGCGTCTGGGTGCGGAACACGCCGCAGTGGCGCTGCATGGAGTTGCGGATGTCGTTGGCGACGTTCTGTACGCGCTCGCCCTGCTTGCGGCTTTCCATCGCGTCGACACGGCCCAGCGTGAAGTCCGCGGCATCGCCCGGCAGGTCCTTGTGGCTGCGGCGCTTGAGCTCGGTGCCGACGATGTGGTTGCCGGCCGCGCGGCCGAACACCACCAGGTCGAGCAGCGAGTTCGTGCCCAGGCGGTTGGCGCCGTGCACCGACACGCAGGCGCATTCGCCGATCGCGTACAGGCCGTTGACCACGGTGTTGGGGTTGCCGTCCTTGGGCACGACCACCTGGCCGTGGTAGTTGGTCGGGATGCCGCCCATCTGGTAGTGGATGGTCGGCACGACCGGGATCGGCTCCTTGATGGGATCGACGTTCGCGAACTTGATCGCGATCTCGCGGATCGACGGCAGGCGCTTGTTGATGGTCTCGGCGCCCAGGTGGTCGAGCTTGAGCAGCACGTAGTCGCCATGGGGGCCCGCACCGCGGCCTTCCTTGATTTCCTGGTCCATCGAGCGCGACACGAAGTCACGCGGCGCCAGGTCCTTGAGCGTCGGGGCATAGCGCTCCATGAAGCGCTCGCCATCCTTGTTCAGCAGGATGCCGCCTTCGCCGCGCACGCCTTCGGTGATCAGCACGCCGGCACCGGCCACGCCGGTGGGGTGGAATTGCCAGAATTCCATGTCTTCCAGCGGCAGGCCCGCGCGCGCCGCCATGCCCAGGCCGTCGCCGGTGTTGATGAAGGCGTTGGTCGAGGCGGCCCAGATGCGGCCCGCGCCGCCCGTGGCTAGCACGGTGGTCTTGGCTTCGAAGATGTAGATCTCGCCGGTTTCCATTTCCAGCGCGGTCACGCCCACCACGTCGCCTTCGGCGTCACGGATGAGGTCCAGCGTCATCCACTCGACGAAGAACTGGGTGCGGGCGGCGACGTTGCGCTGGTAGAGCGTGTGCAACAGCGCGTGGCCGGTCCGGTCGGCGGCGGCACAGGCGCGCTGCACCGGCTTTTCGCCGAAGTTGGCGGTATGGCCGCCGAACGGACGCTGGTAGATCGTGCCGTTGGGGTTGCGGTCGAACGGCATGCCGAAATGCTCGAGCTCGTAGACCGCGTTGGTGGCCTCGCGGCACATGAATTCGATGGCGTCCTGGTCGCCCAGCCAATCCGACCCCTTGACGGTGTCGTACATGTGCCAGAACCAGTTGTCCTCGCTCATGTTGCCCAGCGAGGCGCCGATGCCGCCCTGCGCCGCGACGGTGTGCGAGCGCGTCGGGAACACCTTGGAGAAGACGGCGACGCTCAGGCCGGCCTGGGCCAGCTGGAGCGAGCAACGCATGCCGGATCCACCGGCGCCGACCACCACCACATCGAACTGGCGGCGCGGAAGAGAAGATTTAACGGCGGCCACGACTTAGATTCTCCACAGAATTTGAGCGGCATAGACGACGGAGCCGACCAGCCACAGAACGGTCAGGACTTGCAGCGCCAGGCGGATGCCCGTCGGCTTGACGTAGTCCATCCAGATGTCACGCACGCCGATCCAGGCGTGATAGGCAAGCGATATGAAGGCCAGCATGGCCAGCAGCTTGCCCAGGGGGAAGCTGAGCACTTCGAAATTGAACAGGCGCACCCAGTTTTCGTAGGTGAATTCCGGAGTGACCAGCGCGCCGATGCCCAGCACCAGCGTGTAGATGACCAGGATGACGGCGGTGACACGCTGGAGGACCCAGTCCTTCACGCCGTAGTGGGCGCCGACGACCAGGCGCTTGGGACCGATGTTTTGCGGGGCCGACATCAGAATACTCCGAACAGTTTCAAACCGAAGACGACGGTCAGCGCCAGGCTGACGACCAGCACGATGCCCGCGGTGCGCTGGGCGGTGTGCTTTTCCAGTCCCTTGTGCAGATCCAGCGCCAGGAACCGGATGCCCGCACAGAAGTGATGCAGGTATGCCCAGATCAGGCCCAGCAGGACGATCTTGACCAAGGGATGTGCAACGAAATCGTGGAACTGCGCGAAGCCGATCTCAGAAATCAGGCTGCGTTCGAACAGCGGCAGCAGCACCAGCGGCAGCGCCAGGAACAGCGCGAAGCCGGAAACGCGGTGCAGGATCGACACCTTGCCAGCCAGCGGCAGGCGGTATCCCGCGAGCTGGGTGATATTGATATTTCTGAACTGTGGGCGGGGTTTTGCGGCAGAGTCGGACATCACGACCTCGGGTAAAGTAAGCGAACCATGAAAAAAACATTGCTGAGCGGCTAGGCATCAGGAGTCGTCTTGGAAAACCGGGCCGGCAGGCCAGGCTCTCGTCGGGGCTCCAGGAGCCGGCGTCATGGAGCCGCCCGAAAGCCGCCGAGTAAGGCAAACCCCGTTATTTTCGCCCATTCAGCGCCACCGTATCAAATCGTGTCCCAAAACGGCATCAATTGAGGCTGTTCCGGTAGTGGTAGCGCGAAGTCAGATACAGCCCGCGGCGCATCTCGACCGGGCGATCGCCGTAGGTGAACGAGATCCGTTCCACCTGCAGCAGAGGCGTTCCCGCCTCGATATCCAGCAACTCGGCCTCCGGCGCTCCGGCCGGGACCGCGCGGACCTTCTCGTCGGCGCGGATCATGCGCACGCCGAACTCGCTTTCGAACAGGCCATACATCGGCCCCTTGTATTCGGCCAGGCGCTCGGCCGTCAGCCCCCGGAACAGGGAGCCCGGCAGCCAGATCTCGTCGATGACCGTGGGAATTTCGCCGAACGACAGCACGCGGCGCACCAGCACCACGCTGTCTCCCGCGCGCAGCTCCAGCGCCTTGGCCACCTCGGCCGGCGCACGCAGGCGGCGGCACTCCAGGAAGCGGCTGCGCGAGCGGGCGTGCTGCCCGTCGTCGGGCGCCAGGCGCAGGAAGCGGAACCGGACGCGGTCTTCATGGTGGGTGGCGACGAAGGTGCCCTTGCCCTGGCGGCGCAGCAGGATGTTGTCGGCGGCCAGTTCGTCGATGGCCTTGCGCACCGTGCCCTGGCTGACCTTGAAACGGGCGGCCAGGTCCAGCTCGCTGGGAATGGCCTCGCCCGGCTTCCATTCGCCGCGGTCCAGGCTTTGCAGGATCAGGCCCTTGATTTGCCTGTATAAAGGACTGAATGCGGCGCCCGGGGCCCCCGGCCCCGGAGCCACGGCCGGGCCGGCCGTCGCAGGCGCGTCGGTCGAAGCGGACAGGCAGGGCGGATGAGGCTTGAACGGCATGGCCGGGATTGTGTCACAGCGTAACCCGCGATGTCCAACCCAACCCGTAAAAAAATCTTATGTCTTATATAAAACATAAGATATGTTTATTGACGCTCGACGGCGATTTTTCTACACTCCCACGATCATGTCGACCCACGCTTGCCGCGCCGCCCGCAGCACCCAGGCGTCCAGCCTCCCTCCCCTGGCCGTGGCCGTCGATTCCCCATCCCCCGCTCCCCATCCTGCACCGCGCCGTCCCCGCCCCTGGCGGAGTTACACTGCGCGTCGCGTCATTCCTACTCACCCCCATCCGCTTCGGAGACTCATATGACCAAGCCCGCAATGCGCGTCGCCGTCACCGGCGCCGCCGGCCAGATCGGCTACGCCCTGTTGTTCCGCATCGCTTCCGGCGAAATGCTCGGCAAGGACCAGCCGGTTATCCTGCAGTTGCTGGAAATCCCCGATGAAAAGGCGCAGAAGGCGCTCAAGGGCGTCATCATGGAGCTGGAGGATTGCGCCTTCCCGCTGCTCAAGGAAGTCACCGCCCACAGCGACCCCATGACCGCCTTCAAGGATGCCGACGTGGCCCTGCTGGTCGGCGCCCGCCCCCGCGGCCCCGGCATGGAGCGCAAGGACCTGCTGACGGTCAACGCCCAGATCTTCACGGCCCAGGGCAAGGCCCTGAACGCCGTCGCCAGCCGCAACGTCAAGGTGCTGGTCGTGGGCAACCCCGCCAACACCAACGCCTACATCGCCATGAAGTCGGCCCCGGACCTGCCCGCCCGCAACTTCACCGCCATGCTGCGCCTGGACCACAACCGCGCCCTGTCGCAACTGGCCGCCAAGGCCGGTGTCGCCGTCGGCGACATCGAAAAGCTGATCGTCTGGGGCAACCACTCGCCCACGATGTACCCCGACTTCCGCTTCGCCACCCTGGCCGGCAAGCCCGCCCTGTCGGTGGTCAATGACGACGACTGGAACCGCAATACCTTCATCCCGACCGTGGGCAAGCGCGGCGCCGCCATCATCGACGCCCGCGGCCTCTCGTCGGCCGCCTCCGCCGCCAACGCCGCCATCGACCACGTCCGCGACTGGATCCTGGGCAGCAACGGCAAGTGGGTCACGATGGGCGTTCCCTCGGACGGCTCGTACGGCATCCCCGAAGGCATCATCTACGGCGTTCCCGTCATCACGAAGAACGGCGAATACGCGGTCGTCAAGGACCTCGAGATCGACGCTTTCTCGCGTGAGCGCATGGACCTGACGCTGAAGGAACTGACCGAAGAGCGCGACGGCGTCAAGCATCTGCTCTAATCCCCCCGCGCGCTGACGCCCCCAGGGGCGCTGCGGCAGCGGAAGCACGCGAGTACGATATCGTCTCGCGTGCTTTTTTTTCGCCCCCCACCCCTGCGGCGTGACAATATTCGCTGCCGCAGGCCGTGTCCGGGGCGGCGGGCTTGCGGGGCGCATTCGGCGCCGCCGGTTTTGTCAGGCTCGGCGGGGAAGCAAGGGTGCAGCTGTCTGAGCGCGGCAGTAGGGACAGTCCGGGGGACTGTCCCCGCGCGAGTTCTGCGCCCGCCCCGCCGAGCCTGACAAAACCGGTAAGTCCCGCGCAGCGGGACCGGCGTCGCTGCGCCCCGCAAGCCCGCCGCCCCGGACACGGCCGTCTCAAGAACCGGATAGACCCAACCCATGAAACACCCCTCCGAAGTCCTGCACCAGTCCGCCAAGCCCCCCGCAGTCCTCCCCGTCTGCGACCACTACGCCGGCTCCGAGAAACTCATGCAGAAGAGCCTGGAACGCCAGGCCCAGGCCGGCCCCCTGTTCGACGTCACCCTGGACTGCGAAGACGGCGCCACCGTCGGCCGCGAAGCCGAGCATGCAGAGATGGCCGCCCGCCTGGCCGCCAGCGACGCCAACCGCCACGGCCGCGTCGGCGTCCGCGTCCACGACGTCAACCACCCCTCCTTCATCAACGACCTCGACATCCTCATCGGCATCGCCGGCCCCAGGCTGGCCTACATCACCGTCCCCAAGGTCAACTCCGCCAACGACGCCCTCAACGCCGCCGAATCCATCGAACGCATAGGCATGGAAATGGGCCTGGACCGCAAGATCCCCGTCCACGTCCTGATCGAGACCCACGGCGCGCTGCGCGAAGTCTTCCGCATCGCCGCCCACCCCGCCATCGAATGCCTGTCCTTCGGACTGATGGACTTCGTCTCCTCGCACCACGGCGCCATCCCCGCGCACGCCCTGACCGCCGAAGGCCAGTTCGACCATCCCCTGATCGCGCGCGCCAAGCTGGAGATAGCGGCCGCCTGCCACGCCTACGGCAAGGTGCCCTCGCACAACGTCGTCACCGAACTGAACGCGCCCGACGTCATCTCGCGCGCCGCCCGACGCGCCGGACGCGAGTTCGGCTACACGCGCATGTGGAGCATCCACCCCTCGCAGATCGACCCCATCGTGGAAGCGCTGTCGCCCAGCGCGGCCGACGCCGCCGACGCCGAGCGCATCCTGCTGGCCGCCGCGCGCGCCGACTGGGGCCCCATCCGCGACGGCGACCCGCAGGCCGGCCGGCTGCACGACCGCGCCAGCTACCGCTACTACTGGGACGTGCTGCGGCGCGCCCACGCCGCTGGCGTGGACCTGTCGGCCGAGGCACGACGGCAGTTCTTTTCCTGAACGAAGCGGCCCGCTCGGCTCAGCCCGCTTCCACGAAGCGGGCAAACAGCCCCAGGAAACGCTCCACGACCTCCTCGCGGTTGCCGTCCGAGGTCCCCGCCATGTGGGGCGTCACGAGGAAATCCTCGCAATCCCACAGCGGATGATCCGGCGGCAACGGCTCGGTATCGAAGACGTCCAGGTGGGCATGGCGCACCAGGCCGCGCCCGTGGGCCGCCAGCAGCGCCTGCGTGTCGATCAGCGGCCCGCGCGCCACGTTGACGATGCCCAGCGGCCGCTCGGGCCGCAGCGCCTCCAGCGTGCGCATATTGAACAGGCCCCGCGTGGCCGGCGACAGCGGGCAGGCGAAGAATACCCAATCCACCTGCCCCACCCATTCCTGGAAGCGTTCGTAGCCGCCGGTGGCGCCCGCGCCGGCCACGGGTTCGCCGCTCTGGCGCAGTACGCGCAACGGTACCCCCAACGTGGACAGGTACTGCCCGATGCGGCTGCCGATCTCGCCCCACCCCACCACCATGGCCTCGGTGCTGCGCAGGGCGCGGACCTCGTCGTGCGCCATCGGCCGCCAGCGCTTCTCCAATTGCTGGCGGCGCGCCGTGTGCAGCTGGCGGGCGAAGTACAGGAATCCCGCCAGCGCCGTCTGGGCCACCGCGCCGGCATTGGCACCGGCGGAGTTGGTGACCTCGACGCCGCGCGCGCGCAGATCGTGATAGATGCGCCGGTCGGCGCCCGAGGCATAGGTGTGTACCCAGCGCAGCCTGGGGGCGGCAAGCATCGCGTCGTAGAACGCCGCGGTAGCCGGCGCCAGCCAATCGTCGGTGGACGGCCAGACGACATCGCGCGTCAGGAATACCACGTCCGCCCGCGCCGCCTGCTCGATGCCGACCAGGTCCACCTGGCCGGGCCACCGCGCCAGGATGCCCCCGTCGGCCAGCTCCCGCGAGCCTCGTTCCGAACAAAGAATATTCATTGCCTTATTTCTGCAGCGATGTCAGGAACTGCCGCCGGTCGGCGACCTCGTTGGCCACGAAACGCTGCAGGTCCGGCTGCGACATCGGCATGCTGTCCTGCATGTTCTCGCGCATGAAGGTCTTCCAGGCCGGCCGCTTCTCGACCTCCTCCATGCCCCGCACCAACCGCGCCGCGACCGCGGGCGGCGTGCCCTTGGTCACCATCACGCCGCGCCACAGCGTCTCCACCACATCGTACCCCTGCTCGCGAAAGGTCGGCACGTCGGGAAAGAACTCGTTGCGCGACTCGCTGCTGATGCCCAGCAGGCGCACGTCGCCGCTGCGGATCTGGGCCATGGCCGTGCTGGGCGTGATCACCGCGGCGTGCAGATGCCCGCCCAACAGCGCCAGCAGCGCCTGGTTGCCGCCCTGGTAGGGAATCCAGGTCGACTTGAAGCCCGCCTTCTGCTCCAGGCGGTACAGCACGTACTGGTGGAAGCCGGCGGTGGCATAGCCGCCGACGTTGACCTTGTCGGGCTGGCGCTTCAAGGCCTCGACCAGGTCCTTCAGGCTGCGGTACGGGCTGTCCTTGCGCACGGCCACGCTGGACGGCTCGGTCTGCAAGGCCCGCAGGAAGATGAAGTCGGACGGCTGGAAACGGCTGTCCTTCTCGGCCATCAGGAACGAGGTGGACCCGGTGGCCGACACGACCGTGTAGCCATCGGCCGGCGCGTTCAAGGCCATGTTCATGCCCACCGCCCCGGTGCCGCCCGGGCGGTTCTCCACCACCACCGTCTGCCCCAGGACATCGCCGAGCTCCTTGCCCAGCGAGCGCATCATGGTGTCGAGCGGCGAGCCGGCGGCGGACGTCGTGATGAAGTGCAACGGTCGCTCGGGCCATTCGGCGGCCCGCGCCGGCGACAGCGCCGCCAGCAGCGCCCCCGCCAGGGCGCATGCCCCCCACCATCGGACTGAGTATTTCATGGTTGTCTCCTTGGTTGTCGTCGTGGGCCCGACCGTCAGAACGTGGCTTCGAGGTCGTCCTCGCTGTGCCGCAGGCTGCGCGTCGGATAAGGCTGCGAAGGCATGGACCGCAGCGCGGCCTCGTCGATGTCCAGCCCCAGGCCGGGCAGTTCCGGCACCTGGATATAGCCATCCACGGGCTTGAGCGCCTGGCGCGAGATACGTTGCGAAAACGACTCGAAAGGCACGAAGTATTCGGTGATCGTGAAATTGGGCATGCAGGCCGACGCATGCACGGTGGCCGACAGCGACAGCAGCGTCGAGTTGTAGTTGTGCGGAGACACCGCGATCATCTCCGTTTCCGCCTGCGCCGCGATGAACAGCAGCTCCAGGATGCCGCCGCAGTTGGACACGTCCGGATTGATGATGTCGGCCGCGCGGCTGCGGAAGACGCTGCGGAAATCCGCGCGTCCGTACAGCGCCTCGCCCGTCACCACCGGTATGGTCGTGGCCTGGCGCACCTCCTGGATGGCGTCCATGTTCTCCTTCTGGCAGGGTTCCTCGATCCAGTACGGATTCAATTCCTCCAATTGCTTCGCCAGTTCGATGGCATGCACCGGCGCGAGCCGGCGGTGCAGGTCGAGCAGCAGCTCGGTATCGGGTCCGACGGCGTCGCGCACCGCGCGCACGACCGCCACGGCGTGCAGTATGTGCTCGCGCGGGATATAGGTGCGCCACGGCCGTGGCAGCGGATCGAACTTCAGCGCGGTATGGCCTTCGGCCACCACCTTCTCCGCCGCGCGCGCGTGGTCGTCCGGGGTCTTGAGCTTGTAGCCCCAGCCGTTGGCATAGACCCGCACGCGTTCGCGGCAGCGGCCGCCCAGCAGCCGGTGGACGGGCTGGCCGAGCAGCTTGCCCACGGCGTCCCACATGGCCATCTCGATGCCCGACAGCGCGCTCCAGAACTCCAGCGATGAACGGCGCTGCGCGTAGTCGTCGAACGCCACCTGGCAGAAATACCGGATGTTGAAGACGTCGCGCCCCACCAGGTAGCGCAGCAGCTCGCGCGCCTGGGACGCCACGGCTTCGTCACGGTCGTACTGGCTGTAGCTTTCGCCCCAGCCGACGGTGCCGTCTTCCAGCTCCAGACGGATGAAGATCAGGTTCTTGCGCCAGCCGGGATGAACGGCCAGGCACTCCGCGTTTCGGACTTTCACGACTTGCCCCTTTGCATGGGTTGGAATGCCATCAGCGTACGCAAGCCTGGATCATTTGAAAATGATATGGATATGAGATATACCGATATCAGATTCGCATCCCTTCACTTCGCCCCATCATGAGCAAATCCCTGGAACTACGCCACTTGCGCGCCGTGCTCGCAACCGCCGAGACCGGATCGCTGCACCAGGCCGCGATCGCCCTGGAAACCTCCCAGCCGGCGCTGTCGCGGCTGCTGCGGGAGGCCGAGGAACGGATGGGCGTGCGCCTGTTCGAGCGATCGTCCCAGGGCAGCCGCGCCACGGCGGCGGGCGCCCTGGCCGAGCAGGTGGCGCGCCGCGTCGCGGCCGACGTGCGGCGGCTGCAGGATATGGCGCATGACGGCCGCTGGCACCTGCGTGTCGGCTGCATCCCGCGCGCCCTCGATCTGGTCGTGCCCAGCCTGCTGCATCGTCCCGCCGGCGCCCTGGCCGACGAGGTCGAGATTGATCTGCGGGAAGACGACAGCCTGACCCTGATCGCCGCCCTGGCACGGGGGGAACTGGACCTGGCGATCCTGTCGCTGTTCGGGGAAATGCCGCCGAATCTGCTCGCGCGCCAGCTCTACCTGGACCGCAACGTGTTCGTGTGCGGCGTGCCCGGTCCGGGCATGCCGGACGGGCCGCTCGCGCCCGAGGTCCTGGCACGGCATCCGTTCGCCGCCCCGGCGCCCGGTACGCCTTCACGCCTGGAGTTCGACCGCTACTGGCAGCGCCACGATGTGCCGCCGCCCGCCTGCCGGGTGGCGACGCGGACCTACGACGCCATCGCCAGCGTCCTGCCGGGCACTCCCATGCTGGCGGTCATGCCGCGGCAGGTCGCGCAGCGCCATGCCGGCAACGGCATCCTGAAGATGCTGGAAGTCGTGCATCCCCTGCCCGAGCGCCCCATCCACGTGGTCTGGCCCAGGCAGGCGCTGCAGCCGATCACGGACCAGTTGATCGCCTTGATCCGGCCGGCCCGGCCCTGATACGCAGGGCCCTGCCCCTCGCAGGGCCTACTGGTCGTTCAGGCTGGCCTTGGCGGCTTCCTCCGGCGTCAGTCCCTCGTAGAACTGGTCGGTGAACCACTCGGCTTCCTGCTCGATGTAGTCCTGGGCTTCTTCGCGGCTGGCGCCCGCCGCCACCAGGAGCTCCTCGACTTCGGTGCACCACTGGATCAGGGCTTGCAGGTCGGGATCATTGTCTTTGTCGGTAGCCATCGGCCGGTTCCATCGAAAATCACGCCACATGGCATTCCGGCAAGGATAGCCGAAATCCTTGCGGATCCCCGGAGCCGCGGACCGGCCCGGCGGACCGCCGCGGCCCGCCAGGACGAAACTTTTCTCCAGCACCGCGCCACGCATGTGCGTCCGGCCATGCGTCCCCGCTGGTTCCGGCCCCCCTTGCCACCCTGAAAGCGCCCATGACAAACACGATCTCGCGTTCGCCAAGTCCCATCCATGACATGCCAGGGTCGGAACCCGCCTCGGCGGAGCGGCGCCCTCGCACGGACTCGCCTTCCCTGCCGCCCTTGTCCAGGGCCCCGTCGCCGGTTTCCCCTGACCAGGCACAGGCGACACGGCGGCGAGCCATCCAGGCCCGCGAAAACGCCTTGCGCGCCATCCAGCTCCAACAGCAGCAAGCCGACGCGGCCTTCGGCGCGGGCCACACGGAAGCCCCTACCGCCGTGACGCCCGCCGCGCTGGCCCGGATGCGTGCGCTGGTCCTGCTGGGACCCATCACGGTCGCGGCGGAAAGGACACCAGCCGAACCCGCCGGCGAACAGACCGGGGTACCTGATTTCGACGAGGAAGCCGCCATCGCCGCCAGGAATGCCCGCGCGATGCAGCCTTATTTGATCGCGGCATGCGATCGCCTGATGGCACTTGCCGCCCCTCCCGCCACACAAGAGGAATGCGACCAACTCAGGGAGCAACTGGATCTCTACCACCAGCAGCCCGAGGCCTACGGCATCCGTACCCCGGATGGCGACCTCGCGGACCTGCCATTGCAGGCGTATCGCGCCTACTCAGAGGCATTGTCCCAGCGGCTACCCATGCACCTTCCTCGCGGGTTACCCGCCGGGCTGGCGCTGGACCTTCGGGAGCACGACCTGCCCCTGGAAAGGGCCGGCGCCATGGCTGAACAGATATCCGCCGTTGCCTCGCACGGATTCGACACCGAGTACCTTGCCGAGGCCGCCTCGCGCCCAAATGGCCGCATCGCCCTGGAAGCCATGGCCGCCTGGACGCCGGCGCTTCGCGCGCACGGGTTTTCGGACGACTACATTACGTTCGCCGCGGTCCACCCGGGCGGCCCCCTCAATCTGAAAGCCATGAACGATTGGGCGCCGGCCCTTCGCGCATTGGGATTTCCGTTCGACCATATCACCGCTGCCGCCTCGTCCCCGGGCAACGCCCGCAATCTGGAGGGCATGGCCCAGTGGACGCCGGAGCTTCGCAGGCTCGGTTTTTCGGACGATCTGATTGGCGTGGCCGCGGCAAAACAGGATGGCCACCTCCACCTGGAAGCCATGGCCCAATGCACGCCGGACATCCGCAGGAGCCTGGGCCTGTCCCTGACGGAAATAGCCCAGTACGCATCGCGCCTCAACGGCCACCAAATCCTGGCAAACATGGCTAACGTGGCCCGCAACCCGCCGAACTAGGCCCGGGCACCTCCCTCCCCCGGCTCTCGCCCTCTGGAAAAAACTCGTGCCCAACTCCATCCCACACTCTCCGAGTCCAGTTCACGACACGCCGGTGCCGGAAGCCGTCTCCGTGCGACACCAGCACCGGACAGACTCGCCTTCCCCTCCGCCGATTTCCCCTGACCAGGCACAGGCAAGACGACAACGCGCCATCCAGGCCCGCGAAAGAGCCGTGCATGCCATGCAAGTCCAACAGCAGCGAGCCGCCGACGCCTTGGGCACGGACCGCGCGGCGCCCCCCTCTGTCGTGCCCCCCGCCGCCCTGGCCCGTCTGCGGGCGCAAGTCCTGCTTGGACCCATCACCATCACAGCGAACGAGATGCCTGCCGAACCCATCGTCGAGCAGACCGGCCTGGAAGAATTTGACCGGGAAGCGGCCATCGCCGCCACGGACGCCGCCGCGATACGTCCCTATTGCGTCGAGGCGCTCGACCGCCTGATGATGCTCGACGATCCTCCCGTCACGCAGGAGGAATGCGACGATTTGTGGGAGCAATTGGAGTCCTACCACCAGGAACCCGAGCCCTACGGTATCCAGGGCCCCGACGACCAGCACATCAACCTGCAACTCCAGGCCTATCGCGCCTACGCGGAGGTCCTGTCGCGGGGACTGCCCATCGATTTTCCTCCCAGGGTGCCGGTTCAGTTGGCCTTGGACCTGGAGGCATGTGGGCTTGACTTGGAGCAAACCGGGATCGTGGCGGAAGAAGCGGGCATCCACACCTTGGAGAAACTGAGGGAGCTGGCCCCTGGCTTGCTCGCGCTGGGTTTTCCCATGAATGACCTGGCCATTGTCGCGATGCAGCCGCACGGCTGCCTCGCACTCGAAAAGATGACCGAGCTGGCCCGCGACCTTCTCAGGCATGGGTTGTCGATTGCCGACATCGCGGATGCCGCAGCGGAGGAGGACGGCCACCTCATCCTGGAGCGCATGCTCGAATGGATGCCGACGCTTGGTCCGCATGATTTTCCGGCCGAAATCATTGCCAGGATCGTGTCCAGGCCAGACAGCCACCTCAACCTGGAAAGCATGCTCCAATGGCTGCCGGACCTGCGCGAACTTGATTTCTCCCCGGCAGACATAGCCCGCATCGCCTCCTGTTCCGAAGGCTATTGGACGCTGGCGAAAACCGCTGTACTGGCCCCCGAACTCCAGGACCTGGGTTTCTCTCCGGTCCAGATCGCTCACATCGCCGCCCATCCAGCCGGCTATCTCCCCCTGCGGAAAACCGTTGAATCGGCTTCGCGACTCGACGCGCTCGGGTTCAAGCCTCCCGACATCGTCCGTATCGCGGCACGCCCCACGGGGCATCTCAACCTCGAGAAAACGGTCGAGCTGGCCAGGGCGCTTTTCGATCTCGGCTACACCGTGCAGGATATCGTTCGCATCGCAGGGCAGAAAAACGGGCACCTGAATCTGGAAAGCGTATGCGCGTTGACCCCCAGGCTTCGCGAACTCGATTTCCTCAGGTTCAACATCGTACGCATCGCGGAGCATGCCACCGGGCACCGGAACCTGGAAAAAACCGCCGAACTGGCCCATGCCTTGATCCGGCTGGGCAACAGTCCCGAGCAGATCACCACGTGGGTGGCCCGAAGTCATGGCCACGCCGTACTGCAACGAAAAGCCTCCGCGGGTTCATCCTGATCGCCGCGCCCTGGTTCGATCCGGCCGGCGGCGGCGGGCTCGGGCTGAAGTACTCCAACCCCATCCATCTGGACGAGAACGAAGCGCAGGCCCCGCTTCAGGGCCAGGGCACCTGGTAGTTCAGGATGGCCGACACCGAACGGCGGCCGCCCGCCGTGCACGAATCGGTGTAGCAGTACGAGGCGTAGCTGGTGTCGAACATGTTGTTCGCGCTGGCGCGCAGCTTCAGGCCCTTCAGGTCGGGGCTCAGGCGGGCGAAGTCGTAGTTGATTCCCGCGTCCACCAGGGTATAGGAAACGGCCAGCCCCGGCTGGGCCACGTTGCTGTAGACCGCGCCCGCGCGTCCCACCCGGCCGTCCAGGCTCAAGCCCGCGAAACTGCCTCGTGTGACGGCGTACCTGGCCCCCAGGGATACACGCTGCTCCGACACGTCCGCATAGCGGTTGCTGAGCATCGCGGCATAGGCATCCTCGCTCGCACCGGTCACGGTAGAGCTGGTGACCGCATAGGTGGCGACGAGGTTCAGGCCCTGCAGCGGCTGCACCCTGCTCTCGACCGTGGCGCCGCGTATGCGCAGCTCGGCCCAGGCGCTGCATCCGGCCACGGCGCAGCCTTCCTGCGCCTCGGAGACCTGGGCATTGTTCTGGATCTGGTTGAATGCGGTGATGGTCATCAACTGGCCGAGCGCGGGCGGCTGGTAGCGCACGCCGGTCTCGTATTGCTGGCTGGTGGCCGACATGGCGGCCCCGGCCCGGGGGGCATGGCTTTGCGAATAGTTCACATACGGCGCCAGACCGATGTCGAACTGGTAGCGCAGCCCCAGCCGGCCGCTGTAGACATCGTCCTCGCGCAGGCCGGTGCCGTCGTCCTGGACGGCATTCAGGTCGATGGTGCGGTGGGTGTTCTGGTCGCGCCGCCCGACCATGGACAGCGTCCAGCGCCGGTACTGCACCTGGTCCTGCACGAAGAATCCCAGCTTGCTTTCTTCGGCGAATGAACGCGCGGCGATGCGCGGCTGTCCGATGGCGGAGCCATAGGTCGCGTCGAAGATATCCAGCGACGGCGACGGCGCGATCCGGCTTTCATAGATGTCGCGCGACTTGACGTAGTCGAAGCCGAACTTGAAGGTATGCTGGAATCCCAGCGTCGTGAACCGTGCCTGCGCCTGCGAGCCGACGTTGAAGGTACCCAGTCCCGGCCCCAGCGCATCCTGGGGCGCTGGCGAGCCGGCTATCCAATCCACCCCGGGCTGGTTCTCCGGCCGGCCGTAGCGGACGTTCTGCCTGACCACCCAGGTATCGTCCAGCTTCTGCTCGAACTCGAAGCTGGACTGCTGGCGGTTGGCCTGGTCGTAGGGCTGGGCGCCGGTGCGGGTGTCCACGGACATGTCCGCGCCCGGATTCCAGGCCGGCGCGGTCGGCACCCTGACCGTGCCTTCGTCCGTGACGGCGTAAATGATGGTGACCGGCGTATAGGGCAGTTCGGGCTCGGGCGGGGCCGGCTCCGGACGCGTCGGCGGCCCCTCGGGCACGGCCGACGCCGCGGCCGGTTCATGCAGGGAAACAGCGGGCGCGCAGCCGCCCAGCGCCAGCAGCACCGCCACCGGCCCCGTCATGGGCGCAATCCGCGTCAGAAAATGCAGAAACCTTGCTCGCATGCTCCTCCGTCTCGCCATGGTCCGGCCCGATCGGCCCCCGGCTCGCGCGGCGAACACCAGGACCCGCGGCCGGGCCTGGTGCCAACAGGCCCTAGATCTCGGCTATCCACGCCATCTGTATGGCTTCGAGAATTTTCTCCCCGGAACGTTTCGGATCATCGTCGAAGCCCGGAAGTTCCAGCACCCAATTGTGCAGGTCGGTAAAACGCACCTGCGCGGGATCCACGCCTGGGTGGGCGTCGGCCAGGGCCGAGGCGAGTTCGTAGATGTCTGTCCACTTCATCGGAATTCTCCTCGCCCGTACCGGCGTCCGTCAGTGATTCTCGGCGGCGTGGTTGATGGTGTACTTGGGGATCTCGATCGTCAGGTCGGTATCCTCGATCACCGCCTGGCAGGACAGGCGCGACGATGAGGTCAGCCCCCAGGCCTTGTCCAGCAGGTCTTCTTCGTTGTCGCTGGCCGACTCGAGCGAGGAAAACCCCTCGCGCACGACGACATGGCAGGTCGTGCAGGCGCACGACAGTTCGCAGGCATGCTCGATCTCGATGTGATTGTCGAGCAGCACCCGGCAGATGGACACGCCCGCAGGCGCGTTCTCGATGACAGCGCCTTCCGGGCAGAGTTCGGCGTGCGGAAGCACCGTGAGTTTGGGCATGATGGCAACCTGATAGTGATGCGAACAGAAGCGCCTTGCGCTTCCTTACACGATTTCGTCGACGCGGCGCCCCGACAGCGCCTGGCGTATGCTGCGATCCATCCGGCGCGCGGCGAAGTCCTCGGTCGCATGCGCCAGCGCCTCGACCTCGGCCCGCACCGCTTCGCCGTCGTCGCTGGCCGCCACGCCGGCGGTACGCGCGAGCTGGGTCCGGATCGCGGCCAGTTCGTCCGGGTCCAGCAGGTCGGCGTCGGCCTGCAGCGCCGCCTCGACCGACTCGACCAGGCGCCGGGCCTCGACCTGCTGCTCGCGCAGCGCGCGCAACTGCATGTCCACGTCGGCGCTGTGCATGCCGTCCGCCAGCATGGCCGCCACTTCCTCGTCCGACAGCCCGTACGAAGGCTTGACCGAGATCGAGGCTTCCACGCCCGAGCTCTGCTCGCGCGCCGTCACGCTCAGCAGGCCGTCGGCGTCGACCTGGAAGGTCACGCGGATGCGGGCGGCGCCGGCCACCATGGGCGGAATGCCCCGCAGTTCGAAGCGGGCGAGCGAACGGCAATCGGACACCAGTTCGCGTTCGCCCTGGACCACGTGGATGGCCATGGCCGTCTGGCCGTCCTTGAAGGTCGTGAAGTCCTGGGCGCGAGCCACCGGGATGGTGCTGTTGCGCGCGATCACCCGCTCGACCAGCCCGCCCATGGTTTCCAGGCCCAGCGACAACGGGATCACGTCCAGCAGCAGCCACTCGTCGTCGGCCGTGCGGTTGCCAGCCAGGAGATTGGCCTGCATGGCCGCGCCCAGCGCCACGACCTGGTCCGGATCTAGGTTGGTCAACGGCTCGGAGCCGAACAGGCCCGCCACCATGTGCCGGACGATGGGCATGCGCGTCGCGCCGCCCACCATGACCACGCCCTTGACTTCGTCCGCCGCCAGGCTGGCGTCGCGCAGCGCCCGGCGGGCGCTCGACAGCGTGCGGGCCACCAGCGGACGCGCCAGGGTCTCGAAATGCTCCCGCGTCAGCGCGAGCGCCAGCGTGCGTCCGCCGGACAGCGTCGCGGCCAGCTCGGCCTGCTCCGCGTCGGTCAGGGCCTCGCGCGCCTGGCGCGCCGCCACCAGCAAGGCGCGCTGGTCTTCCGGGCCCAATCCCGAGAGCTTGCGGTCGTTCGCCGCCCAGGCCACGATGGCGGCGTCGAAATCGTCGCCGCCCAGCGCGGTGTCGCCGCCCGTGGCGATGACTTCGAACACGCCCTTGGCCAGGCGCAGGATGGAAATGTCGAACGTGCCGCCGCCCAGGTCATAGACCGCATAGATGCCCTCGGCCGCATTGTCCAGGCCGTAGGCGATCGCCGCCGCCGTCGGTTCGTTCAGCAGCCGCAGCACGTTCAGCCCGGCCAGCCGGGCAGCGTCCTTGGTCGCCTGCCGCTGGGCGTCGTCGAAATACGCCGGCACCGTGATCACCGCGCCGACCAGGTCGTCGCCCAGGACATCCTCGGCCAATTGGCGCAGCTTGGCCAGGATCTGCGCCGAGACCTCGACCGGACTCTTGTCGCCCTGCACGGTGCGGATGCGCACCATGCCCGGGGCATCGACGAACTCGTAGGGAACATGGAGCCGCTCGGCGTCGGCGAGCCCGCGGCCCATGAAGCGCTTGACCGACACCAGGGTGTTGTGGGGATCCTGCGCCTGCACCGCCAGCGCCCTGCGTCCGATCTGGACGTCGCCGCCCGGCAGGTAGCGCACGGCCGAGGGCAGCAGCGCATGGCCATCTTCGTCGCGCAGGACCTCGGCGGCGCCGCTGCGTACCGCGGCCACCAGCGAGTTGGTCGTGCCCAGATCGATGCCCACCGCCAGACGACGCTGGTGGGGGGCTTCGGACATGCCGGGTTCGGCTATCTGCAAAAGCGCCATGCGTTCCTGTTGTTCTCAGTCTTGTTCCGCCAGAGCGTCGACGGCCAGGTCGATCTCTTCGGAGAATTTTTCAATGAACATCCACTCCCGCACGCGCGCGGCGGCAGTGGCATAGTCGTGCTTCTCGTCCAGCAGCCGGCCCACCTCGGCCGTCATGCTCCGCCGCGCGGCGGCCAGTTCGCCCGCCAGCGCTTCCAGCGCGGCCGGGTCCCTGGCCGAGCGGGCATCGTCCAGCGCTTCCCGCCATTCCATCTGCTGCATCAGGAAAGCCGGGGTCATGGCCGTATTCGTCTCGACCTGCAGGTCGACGCCCGCGCGCTCGCACAGGTAGCGGGCGCGGGACAGCGGCGCGCGCAGCACCCGGTAGGCCTCGTTCGCGCGCGAGGCCCACTGCATGGCCACGCGCCGCTCCTGGGCCGAACCCGCCGCATGGCGGTCCGGGTGGACCCGCGCCTGGACCTCGCGCCAGGCCCGGTCCAGCGCATCGCGGTCGATGGCGAAACCGGGCGCGAGGCCCATCAGCTCGAAATGATCGGGATCGCGCTGCATCAGACGGTGAAAGACTCACCGCAGCCGCAGGATGCCTTTTCGTTCGGATTGTTGAACCTGAAGCCCTCGTTGAGCCCCTCGCGCGCATAGTCGAGCTCGGTGCCCGCCAGGTACGGCAGGCTCTTGGGATCGACGAACACCTTCACGCCCTGGCTCTCGAAGACCTGGTCTTCCGCCAGGGCCTCGTCCACGTACTCGAGCTTGTAGGCCAGGCCCGAGCACCCGGTGGTGCGCACGCCCAGCCGCAGGCCTATGCCCTTCCCCCGTTTCTGGAGGTAGCGGCTGACGTGGCGTGCGGCGCGTTCGGTCAACGTTACCGACATGGCTTCCTCTTAGCTGTTTCCGTGCTTGGCACGATAATCGTTCACGGCCGCCTTGATGGCGTCCTCGGCCAGGATCGAGCAGTGGATCTTGACCGGGGGCAGCGCCAGTTCCTGGGCGATGTGCGTGTTGCGGATATCGAGCGCCTGGTCCAGGGTCTTGCCCTTGACCCATTCGGTCACGAGCGAGCTGGACGCGATGGCCGAGCCGCAGCCGTAGGTCTTGAAGCGCGCGTCCTCGATGACGCCCTCCTCGTTGACCTTGATCTGCAGCTTCATGACGTCGCCACAGGCGGGCGCGCCCACCATGCCGGTTCCCACGGAATCGTCGCCCTTTTCGAAGGAACCGACGTTGCGGGGGTTCTCGTAGTGATCGATGACTTTTTCGCTATAGGCCATGTTTTCTCTCCTGGTTCAGTGTGCAGCCCACTGCACCGTGTTGATGTCGATGCCGTCCTTGACCATTTCCCACAACGGGGACATTTCGCGCAGCTTGTCGACCTTGCCGCGTATCAGCTGGACAGTGAAGTCGATTTCCTCTTCCGTCGTGAAACGGCCGAGGGTGAAACGAATGGAGCTGTGCGCCAGCTCGTCGCTGCGGCCCAGGGCGCGCAGCACGTACGAAGGTTCCAGGCTGGCCGAGGTGCAGGCCGAACCGCTGGACACCGCCAGTTCCTTCACCGCCATGATCAGGGACTCGCCCTCGACATAGTTGAAGCTGACATTCAGGTTGTGCGGAATGCGCTGCTCCATGTCGCCGTTCAGGTAGACCTCTTCGAGGTTGGAGAGGCCCGCCCACAGGCGGTCGCGCAGCATGCGCACGCGTTCGTTCTCGGTCGCCATCTCTTCCTTGGCGAGGCGGAAGGCTTCGCCCATGCCGACGATCTGGTGCGTGGCCAGCGTGCCCGAGCGCATGCCGCGCTCGTGGCCGCCGCCGTGCATCTGCGCCTCGATCCGCACGCGGGGCTTGCGCCGCACGTACAAGGCGCCGATGCCCTTGGGGCCGCACATCTTGTGCGCGCAGAAGGACATCAGGTCGACCTTGAGCGTGGCCAGGTCGATGACGACCTTGCCGGTGGCCTGGGCCGCGTCGACGTGGAAGATCACGCCTTTCTCGCGGCAGATCCCGCCCAGTTTCTCGATGTCCTGGATGACGCCGATCTCGTTGTTGACATACATGACCGAGGCCAGGATGGTATCGGGACGGATCGCCGCCTTGAATACGTCCAGGTCGAGCAGGCCGTTCTCCTGCACGTCGAGGTAGGTGACCTCGAAGCCTTCCCGTTCCAGCTCGCGGCAGGTGTCCAGCACCGCCTTGTGCTCGGTCTTGACCGTGATGATGTGCTTGCCGCGCTCGGCGTAGAAATGCGCCGCGCCCTTGATCGCCAGGTTGTCGGACTCGGTGGCGCCCGAGGTCCAGACGATCTCGCGCGGATCGGCGTTGACCAGATCGGCCACTTGTTCGCGGGCGGTTTCGACGGCCCGCTCGGCATCCCAGCCGTAGGCGTGGCTGCGCGAGGCCGGGTTGCCGAACTGTTCGTACAGCCAGGGAACCATGGCGTCGACCACCCGCGGGTCCACCGGCGTGGTCGCCGAATAATCGAGATAAACCGGCGTTTTGATCATGACATCCAACCTTTGTGTTCTGCGCCGGCGCTCAGGCCGTCGCGGTGGATTCGGGAGCGCCCGAGCGGCGGTCCACCAGTACCGACTTGGCGGCGTTGGCTTCCTGCAACTCGCGCATGCGCTGCTGGTCGACCAGGTCCTGCAGGGACACCGAATCCAGGTACTCGACCATCTTGCGATTGAGCGTGGACCACAGCTCGTGCGTCATGCACTTGCCTGCCTTGCCGTCGTTGCCGCGGGTGCAATCCTGCTTGCCACCGCAATCGGTGGCGTCCAGCGGCTCGTCCACGGCGAAGATGATGTCGGCCACGGTAACGTGCCGGGCCAGCTTGGCCAGCGAATACCCGCCGCCCGGGCCGCGCATGCTGTCGACCAGCTCGTGCCGGCGCAGCTTGCCGAACAGCTGTTCCAGATAGGACAGCGAAATATTCTGGCGCTGGCTGATGGCGGACAGGGTGACCGGCCCGCTGTGCTGGCGCAGCGCCAGATCGATCATGGCAGTGACGGCAAAGCGTCCTTTCGTGGTGAGTCGCATTCGAAACCCCTGAGATGAACCGGCCGGAGCAAATCCTTAACGATTTACTCAAGTATAGCCAATTCCCGAATGTTTTTCTAGGGATTCGTTCGGGAAACTACGGAGGGGGGAATGTTGCGATGCAGAACAAGGAGCCAGGAAGCGCCCACTGGGCGCCCCGCGGCGGGGGCGCCGCCGGCAAAACAAGGCCCGGACGCGATCCGGGCCTGCAATGGGAACAACGTGAAACGACCGGTCAGGCCGCCTGGTATTGGGTAGCGCGCTTGCGCACGACCTCCAGCAGCCCCTGGCAGGCGTCCTCGATGTAGTCGAGCACCTTGGCGAAACCTTCCGGCCCTCCGTAGTACGGATCGGGCACGGTGGCTTCCTCGTATTCGTTGGCGAAGCGCATCAGCAACATCAGCTTGTGCTGGTATTGCTTGGGCGCCTGCTGTTGCAGCAACGACAGGTTGTCCCAGTCCATTGCCAGGATCATGTCGAATTCGCGGAAGTCGTCCACGCGGATCTGACGCGCGCGGATTTCGCTAATATCATAGCCACGCTTGCGGGCGGCAGCCTGCATACGGGCATCGGGCGGCTCGCCAATATGAAAGGCGTGCGTCCCGGCCGATTCTATACGGACAACGTCGGAAAGACCGGCGTCCTTCACCAAGCGGCGAAACACGCCCTCTGCGCTCGGCGAGCGGCAGATGTTGCCCATGCACACAAATAGTACCTTGGTCATCATGTCCAGAAGTGTGCGGGAAAACCCCGGATAGTTCAAGCTTTTTTTATAAGCACATGAAAATGCGGTGCTATAAAAATCTCTTTAGAATCATCGCGTTATCACCCACCCTTTAGAGAATGGGCACCATCGGAATATACGGTGCGCAAGAACGGTGCCATCGGCGGATCGCTGGCGGGCCCCCGGCCCGCACCATTTGAGTGCGCAACTATCTCGCGATGCACAAGTTTTCCGCCCTGGCGGCGGGCCTGCTCACCGCGACGGCGACCCCGCCGCGTTCAGGGCATCCTCGTCGGCCTGCTGCCCGCCGGCACCGAACACTTTCTGCTTGAGCGCCAGCAGTTGGTCGCGGGCCCGCGCCGCCTTCTCGAACTCCAGGTTGCGCGCGTACTCCAGCATGGCCTTCTCCAGCTTCTTGATCTCCTTGGCGATCTGCTTCTCGCCCATGGCCTCGAAACGGGCGGCCTCGAGCGACTCGCCGCCGTCCAGTCCGTCCGAAGGCGCGTAGACACCGTCGATCAGGTCGCGCACTTCCTTCTTGACCCCTTGCGGGACGATGCCGCGTTCCTCGTTGAAGCGCAACTGTTTCTCGCGGCGGCGAGTCGTTTCGTCCAGCGCGCGCCGCATCGAGTCGGTCATCCTGTCCGCATAGAGGATGGCCTTGCCGTTCAGGTTGCGCGCCGCCCGCCCGATGGTCTGGATCAGGCTGCGTTCGGAGCGCAGGAACCCTTCCTTGTCCGCGTCCAGGATGGCCACCAGCGACACTTCGGGGATGTCCAGTCCTTCCCGCAGCAGGTTGATGCCGACCAGCACGTCAAAGGTGCCCAGGCGCAGGTCGCGCAGGATTTCCACGCGCTCGACCGTGTCGATGTCCGAATGCAGGTAGCGCACTTTCACGCCGTGGTCGCTCAGGAAATCCGTCAGGTCCTCGGCCATGCGCTTGGTCAGCGTGGTGATCAGCACGCGGTCGTTGCGCGCCACCCGCTCGTGGATCTCGCCCAGCACGTCGTCCACCTGGTTCAGCGCCGGCCGGATCTCCACCACCGGATCGACCAGGCCGGTCGGCCGCACCACCTGCTCGACCACGGCATCGGCATGCGTCTTCTCGTAGTCCGCCGGGGTGGCCGACACGAAAATGGTCTGACGCATCTTGGACTCGAATTCCTCGAACTTGAGCGGCCGGTTGTCCAGCGCGGACGGCAGGCGGAAACCGTAGCTCACCAGGGTTTCCTTGCGCGAACGGTCGCCCTTGTACATGGCGCCGACCTGCCCCACCGTGACGTGGCTTTCGTCGATGATCATCAGGGCGTCGTGCGGCAGGTAGTCCACCAGCGTCGGCGGCGGATCGCCCGGCTTGGCGCCGGACAGGTGGCGCGAGTAGTTCTCGATCCCCTTGCAGAACCCGAGCTCCTGCAACATCTCGAGGTCGAAGCGGGTGCGCTGCTCCAGACGCTGGGCCTCGACCAGCTGGCCGTTGTCGACGAAATGCCGGGAGCGCTCGCGCAGCTCTTCCTTGATGGTGTCGATCGCGCGCAGCACGGTGGCGCGCGGCGTCACGTAGTGCGATCCCGGGTAGACCGCGAACCGCAGGATTTTCTGCCGCACCTTGCCGGTCAGCGGATCGAACAGCTCCAGCGTCTCGATCTCGTCGTCGAACAACGTGATGCGCAAGGCCAGTTCGGCATGCTCGGCCGGAAAGACATCGATCTGTTCGCCCCGGACCCGGAACGTGCCGCGCATGAACTCCGTGTCGTTGCGCGTGTACTGCATGGCCACCAGGCGGGCGATGACGTCGCGCTGCCCCACGCGGTCGCCGGTGCGCAGCATCATCACCATGTCGTGATAGTCGTCGGGGTTGCCGATACCGTAGATGCACGAGACACTGGCCACGATGATGGTGTCGCGGCGTTCGAGCAGGCTCTTGGTGGCCGACAGGCGCATCTGCTCGATGTGCTCGTTGATGGACGAATCCTTCTCGATGAAGAGATCGCGCGTCGGCACGTAGGCTTCGGGCTGGTAGTAGTCGTAGTACGAGACGAAGTACTCGACGGCGTTGCGCGGGAAGAACTCCCGCATCTCGGCGTAGAGCTGGGCGGCCAGCGTCTTGTTGGGCGCCAGCACGATGGCCGGACGGCCCATGCGGGCGATCACGTTGGCCATGGTGTAGGTCTTGCCCGAGCCGGTCACGCCCAGCAGGGTCTGGTACAGCAGGCCGTCTTCGATGCCTTCGCACAACAGCCCGATGGCCGCCGGCTGGTCCCCGGCGGGCGGATAAGGCTGGTAGAGCTGGAAGGGACTGCCATCGTACGAGACGAAACGGGGCTCGAAGCCCGGCACGCCGGCCGCTGCCGCCACCGGGCCGGCACCGTCTTGAACGCCGGGCTGGTCTCCGGGTTGGACCCCGGGTTGGCCCCCTTCGGAAGGCGTAGTCTGCATGCTAGACTCTTGTTTCATCAGGAAAACTTCGGCAGCAAAAGGGTCCCAGAGTTCCAGGCCCCCGATGGATTTCGCATTGTAAAAACCAACCTGCCATTATCCCCTGCCCCCCTTCTTCCTTCAACCCTGCGCGCTTAACGGACGCTTTTCATGACTTCGCTCTTCGCCGCCGTAGAACTGGCCCCTCGCGACCCCATTCTGGGCCTTACCGAACAATTCAACGCCGATACCCGCAGCAACAAGGTCAATCTCGGCGTGGGCGTGTACTACAACGACGAAGGCCGGATCCCTCTCCTGAAAGCGGTCCGCAAGGCCGAGCAGGCACGTATCGACGCCGCCGCCGCGCGCGGCTACCTGCCCATCGAAGGGCTGCCGGGCTATAACCGCGCGGTGCAGGAACTGCTGCTGGGCGCCGGTTCGCCGCTGATCGCCGCGGGCCGCGTCCTGACGGCCCAGAGCCTGGGCGGCACGGGCGCGCTCAAGATCGGTGCCGACTTCCTGAAACGGCTGGTTCCCCAGGCCAAGGTCGCCATCAGCGACCCGAGCTGGGAAAACCACCGTGCGCTGTTCGAATACGCCGGCTTCGAAGTCGTCAACTACCCCTATTACGATGCGGCCACGCAAGGGGTGAACTTCGCCGGCATGATCGCGGCGCTGGAAAACTATCCCGCCGGCACCGTGGTCGTGCTGCATGCCTGCTGCCACAACCCCACCGGCGTGGACCTGACCGCCGACCAGTGGACCAAGGTGGTCGAGGTGGTCAAGGCGCGCCAGCTCATCCCCTTCCTGGACATCGCCTACCAGGGTTTCGGCGACGGCATCGACGCCGACGCCACGGCCGTGCGCCAGTTCGCCGACGCCGGCCTGACCTTCCTGATCAGTTCGTCTTTCTCCAAGTCCTTCTCGCTCTACGGCGAACGCGTGGGCGCCCTGTCCCTGGTCGCCGCCGACAAGGACGAAAGCGGCCGCGTGCTGAGCCAGCTCAAGCGCGTGATCCGCACCAACTACTCCAACCCGCCCACCCACGGCGGCACGGTGGTCGCCCAGGTGCTGACCTCGCCCGAGCTGCGCGCCGAGTGGGAAACCGAGCTGGGCGAAATGCGCGAACGCATCCGCGCCATGCGCACCGCCCTGGTGGCCAAGCTGAAGGAGCGCGGCGTGGCCCGCGACTTCGGCTTCGTGATGCAGCAGCGCGGCATGTTCTCGTACTCGGGCCTGACCGCGGCCCAGGTGGACCGCCTGCGCGAAGAGCACGGCATCTATGCCGTCTCGACCGGCCGCATCTGCGTGGCCGCGCTCAACAGCCGCAACATCGATGCCGTGGCCGACGGCATCGCCGCTGTGCTGAAATAGCGCCCTAGAAGTAGCCCCCTACGCGCTTCGGGCGCCCCCCAGGGGGCGGCACCGGCGGAGCCGGATCCGCTGTGCCCTGGTTGCGCTCTAGCTTTTGGGCGTGCTATAGTCGTGGGCTCGATTCCCCGATAGCTCAGTCGGTAGAGCGACGGACTGTTAATCCGCAGGTCACTGGTTCGAACCCAGTTCGGGGAGCCAAGATTGAAAATGAAAAACGGACGCCTCTGGCGTCCGTTTTTCATTCCGGGCCCGCCTTCGCCATTGCCTCGGCCGCCGCGATCTGCGCCCGAAACTTCATTCAACATTCAATCTTGATCAACGCCAGGCCGTCCGGTAATTTGCCGCAGCACGGCCGATCCGGCGTCCGTTTTCGCAGCATGCCGGGACCGCGGTCATTCCCACGACGAGGCGGCGAGCACGCATCGCGCCCGCACCACCGGAGAAGACACCATGCAGAGACGCGCCTTGCTGTCGGCCGCGCTGGCCGGCCTGGCCTGCGCGGCCGCGGCGCCCGCCCGGGCCGACACGTTCCCGTCCCGCCCCATCCGCTTCGTCGTCCCCTTCGGCCCCGGCGGCGGCACCGACATCGTCGCCCGGCTCATCGCCCCCTATCTGTCGGCCGAACTCGGCCAGCAGGTAGTGGTCGAGAATCGCCCCGGCGCGGGCGGCGTGATCGGCTCCAACATGGTGGCCAAGGGTCCCGCCGACGGCTACACGATCCTGTTCGCCGACAGCGCGCGCACGATCGCGCCGTCCATGCAGAAGGACCTGCCGTTCGACATCGCGCGGGACCTGGACCCCATCGGCCTGATCGGCGGTACGCCCCTGCTGCTGCTTGCCCATCCCCAGGCGCCGGTCAAGACCCTGGACGAGCTCGTCAAGTACGCCAAGTCCAATCCGGGAAAGCTGACCTATGGCAGCTCGGGCAACGGCACGCCGCAACACTTCGCCGTGGAACTGCTGAAGTCCGCCGCGGGCATCGATCTGGTGCACGTGCCCTACAAAGGGGCGGCCGCGGTGGTGGCCGACGCCGTCGGCGGGCAGATCAACCTGGCCTCGGCCACCTACGCGCCGTCGGCCGAATACATACGCGGCAACCGGCTGCTGCCGCTGACCGTCATGGAGCCCCGGCGCCTGCCCGCGCTGCCCGAGGTCCCGGCCGCGGCCGAGCGCTATCCCGAGGTCATCATGAGCATCTGGTTCGGCATCATGCTGCCGATGGAGGTCGAGCCGGCCGTCCGCGCCCGGCTGGCCGAGGCGGTCGGCAAGGTCGTGGCCAATACCGAGTACGCCGGCAGACTGCGGGCCGCGGGATTCGAACCGATGCGGGAGACCCCGCCCCAGATGAAGGCCCGCATCGAACGCGAGGTGCAGTTGTTCGGCGACGTGGCGCGCAAGGCGGGCATCAAGCCCGAATAACCCGGGCGGGCTCCCGGCGGGACTGGGGTATCATCCGGCCCATGGCCGTTCACGCTTCCCCACGCTTCGTCTGGCTGGCACTGCTGTGCGTGCTCTGGCACGCGGCCCTGCCCATGGCGCACGCGTCGGCCAGCCCGCCACCATGGCTGTCCGTGCTGTGCACCGCGCGGGGCAACGCACCCGCGCCCCTGGATCCGCGCGACGGCGGCTCGCACGCGCTGGCCGCGCTGCAATGCCCGCTTTGCCTGGCCGGCTCGCATGCCGCCCTGCCCCCACCCACGGCCGAAGCGAAGATCGCGCTCGCGCGCGACCTCGGCCCCGCCTACCGGCCCATCCGGGCCATGCTGTCCCCGCCCGCCCCGTCCCATCTGCATTTCTCGTCCCGCGCACCGCCGGCCTGAGTCCACGCTCCATTCGATGCGCCACGCCGGCAGGCATTGCCGGCCACGATTCCAGACGAGACCCTCATGCAGATCCGAACGCTCACCCTGTCACTGTTGTTTTCCCTCCTGGCCGCCGGCCAGGCCGTCGCCCAGGGCCATACGGCCGGCGCCATCCAGATCGACCACCCCTGGAGCCGGGCCACCGTCACGGGCCAGCCCGCCGGGGGCGGGTTCGTCAAGCTGACCAACAACGGCGCCGACGACAAGCTGGTCGCCGTCCGCGCCGATGTCTCGGCCACCGCCGAGCTGCACACCATGCAGATGGACGGCAACATCATGCGCATGCGCCAGGTCGACGGCATCGCCCTGCCCGCGGGCCAGACCGTCGAGCTCAAGCCCGGCGGCTACCACATCATGTTCATGCGCCTGAAGGCGCCCCTGAAGGAAGGCGCCAGTTTCCCCGCCACCCTGGTCTTCGAGAAAGCCGGCGAGGTGAAGGTGGACTTCAGGGTCGAGGCGGCCGGCGCCGGCACCACAGGCCATGGCGCGGGCGGCCATCATCATTGATGCAGCGATCTGTTCCGGGAAGGCCGGCACGGGTCTTGCAATTGGACGAGAAAGGATGAATTCTTCTATTTCGGACACTTTTGGTTGCAACTCGTGCCCATGATCGCCCTGCCCCGCGCCCGGACCGGAACTGCCGCATGACTGCGTTGTACAACGGAATGACTCGGGAAGCGCTGGACGCTTCCTACAACAACTCGGCCGCCGTGCTCAACAGCGCGGTGCTGATGGCGGAATTCGATGAACGCAGCGCCAAGCTGCGGGCCGCCCATCCCCAATACCTGGACCTGCGCTACGGCCCCGCGCCCCGCAACCGCATCGATTACTTTCCCGCCGTGCGGCCAGGCCCGCTCATGGTCTTCATCCATGGCGACTATTGGCAATCCCGCGCGAAAGAGAACTTCAGTTTCCTGGCGGCCGGCCCGCTGGCCCATGGGCTCCATGTCGCGCTGGTGAGCTACACCCCGGCCCCCGAACAATCCCTGGACGGCATCGTCGGCGAAATCCGCGCCGCCCTGGGATGGCTGGGGCGGCAAGCCCCGCAATGGGGCACGGATCCCGAACGGATGATCGTCAGCGGCTGGTCCGCCGGCGCCCATCTGGCCGCCATGGTGCTCGATGAGCCCGGAGTCCGTGGCGGACTGGCCATCAGCGGCATCTATGACCTCGAACCCATCCGCCTCGGCTACCTGAACGACAAGCTGCGCCTGTGTCCGCCCGATGTGCGGCGGCTCAGCCCGCTGCTCCGCCCGCTCAGCCAGCGCGAACTTGTGCTGGCCTACGGCGCCGCCGAACTGCCCGAACTCCAGCGCCAATCGGACACCTTCGCCGCCGCCCGCACGGGCCTGCCCGGCGAATTGCTGCGGCTGCCCGATCGCAACCATTTCACCGTCCTGAACGACCTGGCCTCGCCCGAAGGCATCCTGACCCAGCGCGCGTGCCGCCTGGCCGGACTCTAGGGCCTGCTCAGAGCTCGTCCCGCACGGCCAGGACGGCGCGCCCCCGACTCAGGTCGGACAACACCTTGCGCAGCGCCTCCAGGCTGGGGCGCGGCACGCTCAAGGCCAGCGTCGCCCCCTGTTCATCGAATCGTTCCTGGATCACCTCGGCGCCATGCTCCTTCAACCGCGCCTTGAACAGGGGCAGCTCGGCGAAGGTGCAGGCGACTTCGGCTTCGGCCAGGTCCAGGAGTGGCACCCGCCGCCCCAGCCGCAGGCAATTGGCCGCGCAGCCGCCATAGGCGCGCACCAGGCCGCCCGCGCCCAGCAGCGTGCCGCCGAACCAGCGCACCACCAGCACCGCCACCCGGTCGCAGGACTGCCCGTCTATGGCTTGCAGGATGGGACGGCCGGCCGTCCCGCCCGGTTCGCCGTCGTCGTTGAAGCGATACGTGGCGCCGATGCGATAGGCCCAGCAATTATGGGTGGCCGTCGGATCGGCATGCCGCGCGAAGAACGCCAGCGCCTCGTCGGCGCCGGCCACGGGTGCCGCATGGGCGACGAACCGGCTCTTGCGAACCTCCTCGCGGTAGCTGCAAGGCGCCTCGAGCGTGAAGAGAGAACTCATGCGGCGAGTTTACCGCGCCCCTTGCGCCTTTCTTTGACGGCAGTCATTTTTCTGCTATAGTTATTGGCTCGATTCCCCGATAGCTCAGTCGGTAGAGCGACGGACTGTTAATCCGCAGGTCACTGGTTCGAACCCAGTTCGGGGAGCCAAGATTCAAATGAAAACGGACGCCCCTGGCGTCCGTTTTCATTTGGGCAGCCCGGTTCGGGCCATTCCATGGACGACCCGTGTCAGCCAACTCCTCCCCCCTTACCCACCGGCGCGTTCTTGCGATGGCCCTGCCCATCGTGCTCGCCAACCTGACCCAGCCCCTGATGTCGGCGGTGGATACCGCGGTGGCGGGCCATCTGCCCGGCCCCGAATATCTGGCGGGCGTGGCACTGGGCGGCCTGCTCTTCAGTTTTCTTTTCTGGGGCTTCGGCTTCCTGCGCATGGGCACGACGGGGCTCGTCGCCCAGGCCTGGGGCAAGGGCGACGAGCAGGCGCTGGCCGCCAGCGTGGTCCGGGCCCTGGCCCTCGCGCTGGCCATCGGTCTCGTGCTTCTCGTGCTGCAGCGGCCGCTGATCGCGCTGGTGCTGGACCTGCTGGGCGGCAGCGCCGAGGCCACGCGCCAGGCCATTGCGTACTGCTCGGGCCGGATCTGGGCCGCCCCGCTGGCCCTGGTCAACTACGTCGTGCTGGGCTGGCTGCTGGGATGCCAGCGCGTCCGGCTGGCGCTGGCCCTGCAGATCCTGATCAACGTGGCCAACCTGGGCGCCGTGCTGCTGTTCGTGCACGGCTTCGGCCTGGGCGTGGCCGGCATAGGCGCCGCGACCGCGGTGGCCGACGGCGCCGGCGCGCTGGCAGGCGGCATCCTGCTCTGGCGCTCGCATCGCGCCGCCTGGCCGCGGCTGCGCCTGGCGGTGTTGCGCGACGCCGCCGCGATGCGGCGCCTGGTCGGCATCAATGCCCACATCTTCGTGCGCACGGCCTGCCTGCTGGCCAGCATGGGATGGTTCGCCCACCTGGGCGCCACCCAGGGCGACATGGTCCTGGCCGCCAATGCGCTGCTGCTGAACTTCCTGAGCTTCATGGCCTTCGGCCTCGACGGCTTCGCCCATGCGGCCGAGGCGCTGGTGGGATCCGCCGTGGGCGCCGGCGACCGCCCCGGCCTGCGGCGCGCCGTGCGGCTGTGCATGGGCTGGGCCTTCGGCGGCGCGCTGGCCTATGCCCTGGCCTACCTGGCCGTGGGCCCATGGATCGTGAGCCTGCTGACCGACCAGGCGGCGCTGCGCGAAACCGCGGGCCGCTTCCTGCCCTGGCTGGCGTTGGCGCCCATCGCTTCGGTCGCCGCCTATCTGTACGACGGCATCTTCATCGGCGCCACCCAGACCCGCGTGCTGATGCGGGCCATGCTGATCTGCGGCGCGGCATTCCTGGCGCTGTCGCTCGGCCTGCTGCCGCTCCTGGGCAACCATGGGCTATGGCTGTCCTTCCTCGCGTTCAACGCCCTGCGTGGCCTGACGCTGCACCTGGCCGCGCCGCGCGCGCTCTATCGCGCCCCCTGGGCCGGGGCGGCCGCGCGGCCGGACGAAGTGTAACCAGTTATCCCCGCATCCTGTGGACAACGCTGGGGACAGCCCCGAAACAGGGCGAACCGACCCGCATCACAGCAGGCTTCGAGGTTCCCCGCCCACGAAATGAGCAAGCCCTGTTCCCGGCCCGCCGCCTTGACAACGGCTCGCCGGGCCGATTAAGGTCTCGCCCCTTGCATCGAATTGGTGACTCCATGGTTGTCTGGCTGAAAGTGCCCTTTGCCGAGAAAGACGAAGCCAAGGCGCTCGGGGCCAGATGGTCGCCGGCGCAGAAGAAGTGGTACGTCAAGGAAGGCGCCGACGCGGCCCCCTTCCAGCGCTGGCTGGATGCCGACGCGCCCGCGCAGCCGGCCGCCGCGCAACCGCAGCCCACGGGCGACGAGACCCCGCCCGCCGGCGGCGCCATCGTCTATTGCGACGGCGCCTGCCGCGGCAACCCCGGCGGCCCCGGGGGCTGGGGCGCGTGGATCCGCACCACCGAGGCCACCGTGGAAGTCTTCGGCGGTTCGCCGGACACCACCAACAACCGCATGGAACTGACCGCCGCCATCGAGGCGCTGCGCTGGCTGCCGCAAGCCTGCGAGGTCGTCGTCTACACCGACTCGCAGTACGTCGTGAACGGCATGACGCAATGGCGCCACGGCTGGGTGCGCAAGAACTGGAAAGACGTCAAGAACGTCGAGCTGTGGAAGACGCTGATCGCCGAAGCGGACCGGCACCGCGCGACCTTCCGGTGGGTGCGCGGGCACAGCGGACACCGCGGCAACGAACGCGCCGACGCGCTGGCCAACGAAGGCCTGGATCACGCCAGGCGCACCGGCAGGGGCGAAGTGGTGGTGCGCATCGTGGCCGAGCACGGCGCCGGCGGATAGCCACCGGACCGGTATCGCCGGAAGCAGCCCGGCCGGGCCGACATGCTCTATCCTTGTCGCGTCGACGTCAGCACGTTCACGCCATGCAAGTCGCCCCGCTCGCTCCCGATGAAGAACAACGGTTGTCGCTGCTGCAGGCCCTCGACCTGCTCGACACGCCTCCCGAACCGGCCTTCGACCTGATCACGCGGATCACCGCGAACGCGATCGGCACGCCGATCGCGCTGGTATCCCTGATCGACCGGGAGCGCCAGTGGTTCAAATCCCGGGTGGGGACAGAGATCTCCGAGACTCCGCGCGAATACGCCTTCTGCGCCCATTGCATCCTGGGCAACGGGCTCCTGCTCGTGCCCGATGCGGCCCGGGACGAGCGCTTCTTCGACAACCCCCTGGTCAACGGCGCGACCGGCGTGCGCTTCTATGCCGGCATCCCCCTGCGCAGCATCGACGGCCTGGCCCTGGGCAGCCTGTGCGTGCTGGATACGGTGCCACGGCAATTGAGCGCCAACCAGATCGACCTGCTGAACGATGCGGCGCAATTGGCCAGCCGCGAGATCACCCGGCGCGAGGCCGCCCTGCGCGTGCGCACGACCACCGAATCCTCGCTCGCGGCGGGAATGGCCGCGCTGGAGAAACAGGTCGAACAACGCACCCGCGAACTGAGCCATGCGCACGCACAATTGCAGACCCTGACGGATCACCTGCCGGCCATGATCGGGTACCTCGACCTCGATCTTCGCTACCGCTTCGTCAACGAGGCGTATCGAGTCGCCGTGGGCAAGACGTCCCGCAGCATCGTCGGCCATTCCCTGGCCGAGACCTTCGGTCCCGAGAAGGCCGGCGAGATCGAACGGCATGTGAAGCGGGCCGCTCGCCGCGGCCAGCGGGTCTCGTTCGAGATGCCGCTCACCTTCCCCGACGGCACCGTCCATTACGGCGCGGTCACGCTGATCCCCGACCGCATCGAGGACAGGATCGTGGGATTCCACAGCATCGTGCATGACATCACGGAACGGCGCACGCGCGAACAGGCCATCCGGCTCGAAGCCCGCCGCGACACGCTGACCGGTCTGCCCAACCGCCGCGCGGTGCAGGAACGCCTGCCCCGGGCCATGGCGCTGACCGATCGGCGCGGTGGCGCGCTCGAGGTCCTGTTCCTCGACCTGGACGGCTTCAAGCAGGTCAACGACACGCTGGGGCACGATCAGGGCGACCTGCTGCTGAAGGAAATGGCGCGACGCCTGAAGGCCGGCCTACCCCAGGCCGAACTGGTCGCGCGGCTGTCGGGAGACGAGTTCGTCGTGATCGTCCGGAACGACGCGGACCCGGTACAGGGCGAAACCCTGGCCCGGCGGATCCTGGCCGATATCGCCGCCCCCATGCAGCTTGCCGGACGCTCGGTGCAGGTCCATGCCAGCCTGGGCATCGCGGTCTACCGCGCGGGGGCCGGCACCCGCCCCATCCATCTGCTGCGCGCGGCCGACATGGCCATGTACGAAGCCAAGCGGGCCGGCAGGAACCAGTACCGCTTCAGCCCGGAGATGCACTGAAGCCGGGTCTCTATCCAGCCTTCGCCCCGAACTTGCCCGGTACGACGACGGCACGGTCGTCCGGCCCGGCATCGGCGGACGCCGGCGCTTGCCTGGCATGCTTGAGGCGGTAGTCTTCGAGGAACTTGGCAATGCGGCCGATGGCCTCGCGCAGGTCCGCCTCGTGCGGCAGGAACACGATGCGGAAGTGGTCCGGGTGCGGCCAGTTGAACCCCGTACCCTGCACCAGCATCACACGCGTGGCCTCCAGCAGTTGCAGGAAGAACTCGCGGTCGTCCTCGATGGGATAGACCTCGGGGTCCAGCCGGGGGAACATGTAGAGCGCGGCCTGCGGCTTGACGCAGGTCACGCCCGGGATGGCGGTGATCAGTTCGTAGGCCAGGTCGCGCTGCTGGCGCAGCCGGCCGCCGGCGGCGACCAGGTCGTTGATGCTCTGGTAGCCGCCCAGCGCGGTCTGGATCGCCCACTGGCCCGGCACGTTGGCGCACAGCCGCATGTTGGCGAGCATGTTCAAGCCGTCGATGTAGTCGCGGGCGGCGCGCTTGTCGCCCGAGACCACCAGCCAGCCCGCGCGGTAGCCGCAGGCGCGGTAGCTCTTGGACAGCGAATTGAAGGTCAGCGTCAGCACGTCGGTGGACAGGCTCGCCAGCGCGGTGTGGCGGGCGTCGTCGTACAGCACCTTGTCGTAGACCTCGTCGGCCAGGATGACCAGGCCGTGCTCGCGCGCGATGGCGATGATTTCCCGCAGCACGTGATCGGGGTAGATCACGCCGGTCGGGTTGTTCGGATTGATGACCACGATCCCCTTGGTGCGCGGGGTGATCTTGGCCCGGATGTCGTCCAGGTCGGGAATCCAGCCGTTGGCCTCGTCGCACAGATAGTGCACGGGCGTGCCGCCCGACAGGCTCGCGACCGCCGTCCACAGCGGATAGTCGGGCGTGGGCAGCAGCAGCTCGTCGCCGTCGTCGAGCAGCGCGTTGGTGGCCATCGCGATCAGGTCGGACGCGCCATTGCCCAGGTAGATGTCTTCCAGCGTCACCCCCTGCACGCCCTGCGCCTGGGTGTAGTGCATGACCGCCTTGCGCGCGGCGAAGATCCCCTTGCTGTCCGAGTAGCCCGCCGAGTTGGGCAGGTTGCGGATCATGTCCAGCTGGATTTCCTCGGGCGCATCGAAACCGAACACGGCCAGGTTGCCGATGTTGAGCTTGATGAGCTTCTGGCCTTCGTCCTCCATCTGCTTGGCGCGGTCCATGATGGGGCCGCGGATGTCGTACAGGACGTGAGCCAGTTTGTTCGATTTGCTGATGGGTTTCATGCACGGTCTTCCGTAGAGTGGGGCAGCAGCGCTCCCAAGCCAAGATACTAGAACATAGAACACGAAATGCCCAAAAGGCGGGATGGACGCGCCGGCGTTGCGATGACTTTCCACGGCTTGACTCAACAACTGTATATTTATACAGTACTCTGCCATAAGCCGATCCTGTCCCATGTCTTCTGCCGGAATCTCCACGCCGCGCGCCAGCACCGCGATCCATCCCCTCCTGTGGCGGGGATCGCAGCTCGCCCGCAACAGCCGTCCCGGCCTGGACACCGGCCATGTCGGGCTTTCCCGCCAGTTGCCCGACGGCGGATGGCCGCTGGGCAGCCTGACCGAATTGCTGCTGCCGCGGCCGGGCATAGGCGAAATCCGCCTGCTGCTGCCGGCGCTGCGGCGCTTGCCCGTCCAGCGCAGCATCGTCCTGCTCCACCCGCCCCAGCAGCCGTCCATCCAGGCCTGGCAGGCCCAAGGCATTCCCAGCCGGCAGTTGCTGTGGATCGCCCCGGCGCAGGCGGCCGATGGCCTGTGGGCCGCCGAACAAATCCTCAAGCAGGGGCATTGCGCGGCCCTGCTCTACTGGCCTTCCCGTCCGCCCGCGACCGCCCTGCGCAGGCTGCACCTGGCTGCCCAGGCCGGCGACACCGCCTTCTTCGCCTTCCGCCATGCCGAGGCCGCCCATGCGGCATCGCCCGCGCCGCTGCGCCTGCTGTTGCACCCCGCCGGCGATCAACTCCGCGTGGACATCCTCAAGCGCCGTGGCCCCGTCCACGACACGAGCCTGCTGGTGCCGCTCGCGCCGCCGCGCGCGACGGCGGCCGCGGATTCGATGCCCGCCTTTTCCGAGTCTTCCCATGCGCCTGTGGATCAGCGTCTACCTGACGCACCCCAGCCTCGACGCACTGAGCCTGTCCTGGCCGGATGACGCGGCCGGCCCGCTGGTGGTCCTCGAACGCGAGGCGGTCGTGGCCGTGACGCCCGCGGCCGCGCAGTTGGGCGTGCGGCCGGGCATGCGCAAGAAAGGCGCGGGCGCCCTCGCCCCGCATGCCGTGTTCATCCAGCGGGATGCCGGGCGGGAGCGGCAACTGCTCGATGCCACCGCGCTGGCCATGCTGCAATACACGCCGGAAGTCGCGCCGGGTCCCGACACCAGCGTCCTGCTCGACGTCGGCGCCAGCCTGCGCGCCTTCGGCGGCCCCCTGGCGCTGTGCCGGCGCGTCCGGCGCACGCTGGAACAACTGGGCTGCCGGGCCCGCGTCGGCATGGCGCCGACCGCCCATGGCGCCTGGCTGCTCGCGGCACGGGCCACGCCTGGTCCGCGCCGCGTGCTGCGGCAGGACCGGCTGCTGCGCCGGATGGCCGGGCTGCCCTGCCTGCTGCTGCCGCCGGCGCGGCCGCACCGGGCCTGGCTCGACGGCATCGGGTGCCGGACCCTCGCCGCCCTGATGCGCCTGCCGCGCGCCGGCCTGCAGCGGCGCTGCGGCCACGCCCTGCCCCACATGCTCGACCAGGCCTGTGGCCAGGCGCCCGAATTGTTCGACTGGATCCGCGCGCCGCTCCAGTTCTCCGCCCGCCTCGAACCGATCGCCCGCCTCGAACACACCGCCGCCGTGCTGATCGTGGCCCGGCGCCTCGTCCAGCAGCTCGCGGGATGGCTCGGCGCCACGCATACGGCGGCCAGCGCCATCGTCCTCCTGCTGGAGCACGAACGCGGCCGCCATGCCCGGCCGCCCACCCGGCTCATCGTGGCCCTGGCCCAGCCCGGCTGGCAGGCCGATCATCTGCTGCGCCTGCTCAAGGAACATCTCGAACGCCTGACGCTGGAGGCGCCGGCCATCGCCGTGGCCCTGCATGCCGACCAGCTCGTCTCCCGCGCCGCGCCCTCCGAGGCCTTGTTCACCGACCCCGGCGGCACCCCGGCCGACCACGACCGCCTGCTGGAACTGCTGACGGCGCGGCTGGGCGCGGATCGCGTGCTGGCCGCCCGGCCCCGCGCCGACCACCGGCCCGAAACCGCCAACCACTGGCAGCCGGCCTTGCCCCCGTCCCGCGCCGCGCCGCAGGACAGCGCCCCCGACGCCGAACGCCCCCTGTGGCTGCTCGCGCATCCCATCGCCCTGGTCCTGCGCCGCAACCGGCCGTACTACGGCACGCCGCTGCGCCTGCTGCGCGGCCCCGAACGCCTGGAAAGCGGCTGGTGGGACGGCGCCCCCGTCTCGCGCGACTACTTCGTGGCCGAAAGCGAAGACGGCATCCGCTACTGGCTCTACCTGGACCAGGCGCTGGACGAGCCGCGCTGGTACCTGCACGGGCTCTACGCCTGAATCGCCATGTCACCGTCCCCACCCTCGATCCCCTCCCTGCCCGGCTATGCCGAGCTGCAATGCCTGACGAACTTCACCTTCCTGCGCGGCGCGTCCTGGCCCGGGGAACTGGTCAAACGCGCCGCCGAACTGGGCTACGCGGCCCTGGCCATCACCGACGAATGCTCGCTGGCCGGCGTCGTGCGCGCGCATGAAGAAGCGAAGAAAGCCCCCACGCTTGCCGCTGACGCGGCGGCGCTGCCCCCCGAGGGGGCGCTTTTGCCTTGGGGCGGCCCGGCGGCAAAACAACACAAGCTGCGGCTGATCCTGGGCAGCCAGTTCCGGCTCGACGCCCAGGACGGCATCCCGCCCATGGACCTGATCCTGTTGGCCACCAACAAGGAAGGCTATGGCAACCTGTCGGAACTGATCACCTACGCCCGCCTGCGCGCCACCAAGGGCAGCTATCGCCTGCTACCCGGCGATCTTTCCCATCCCGAGGCCGGGCATGAGCATTTGCGCGGCGTGCCGGATTGCCTGGCCATCCTCGCGCCCGCCCACGGCGTCGCCCGCGATGTCCTTGCCCAGCAGGCCGGTTGGCTGGCGCGGACCTTTCCGGAGCGGAGCTGGATGGGCCTGTCGCTGCTCAATCGCGCCGGCGACGGCGCGCACCGCCAGACCGTCGAAGACGCCGCCCGCATGATGGACCTGCCCATCGTGCCCCTGGGCCAGGTCGAAATGCACGTCCGCTCGCGCAAACCCCTGCACGACACGCTGTGCGGCATCCGCCTGCGCCAGTCCGTGGCCGAATGCGGCTATGCGCTGGCGCCGAATGCCGAACAGCACCTGCGCGCGCGCGTGCATCTGGCCAAGGTCTACGGCGCCGAACTCATGCGGGAAAGCCTGCGCGTGGCCCGGCTGTGCACCTTCGACCTCGACGAATTGCAGTACGAATACCCCGAGGAACTGGTGCCGGCCGGCGCCACGCCCGCCACCTACCTGCGCGACGAGACCTATGCCGGCGCCAGACAGCGTTTCCCCGAAGGCATCCCCGACAAGACACGCGAACAGCTCGAAAAAGAACTCGAACTGATCAGCGAACTCCAGTACGAGGCCTACTTCCTTACCGTCTACGATCTGGTCAGGTTCGCCAAGAGCCGCCGCATCCTCTGCCAGGGACGCGGATCGGCCGCCAACTCCGCGGTCTGCTTCTGCCTGGGCATCACCGTGGTTCCGCCGGACGACAACTCGCTGTTCGGACGCTTCATCAGCAAGGAACGCAACGAACCACCGGACATCGACATCGACTTCGAACACCAGCGGCGCGAAGAGGTCATCCAGTACATCTACGAAAAATACGGCCGGCGCCGCGCCGCGCTGACCGCCGTCGTCATCAGCTACCGTTCGCGCAGCGCGCTGCGCGACGTAGGGCGCGCGCTGGGCATCGACCTCGCCCTGGTCGATCGCGTCGCCAAGGCCCACCAATGGTGGGACGGCAGGAAGAACCTGCTGAACCGGTTCGCGGAATGCGGGCTGGCAGCCGACTCCCCCGAAGCGCAATTGTGGGCCCGGCTGACCGAGCAACTGCTGGACTTCCCCCGCCACCTCTCCCAGCACCCGGGAGGCTTCGTCATGTCGCGCGGGCCGCTGTCGCGCCTGGTGCCCATCGAAAACGCCGCCATGCCCGACCGCAGCGTCGTGCAATGGGACAAGGACGACCTGGATGCCGTCGGCCTGCTCAAGGTCGACGTGCTGGCGCTGGGCATGCTGACGGCGCTGCGGCGCGCCCTGGAATTCGCCAGCCAGCGGCAGCGGAAACTGCTCGATCTCTACAGCATCCCCCCGGACGACGCCCAGACCTACGACATGATCTGCCAAGCGGACACCATAGGCGTCTTCCAGATCGAGTCGCGCGCGCAGATGAGCATGCTGCCCCGCCTGCGGCCGCGCACGCTGTACGACCTGACGATACAGGTCGCCATCGTCCGGCCCGGCCCCATCCAGGGCGGCATGGTCCACCCCTTCCTGAAACAGCGCGAACAGGCACGGCTGCACGGCCCGGCCCGGATTCCGTATCCCAGCCCCAAGGTCCGCAAGGCGCTGGCCCGCACCTACGGCGTGCCCATCTTCCAGGAACAGGTCATGCAGATCGCCATGTACGCCGCCGGCTACAGCGAAGGCCAGGCCGACGAACTGCGTCGCTCCATGGCGGCCTGGCGGCGCAAGGGCGACCTGGCGCGGCACTACGAACGCATCGTCAACGGCATGCTGATCCACGGCTACGACCGCGCCTTCGCCGACTCCATCTGCCGCCAGATCCAGGGCTTCGGCGAATACGGCTTTCCCGAATCGCACGCCGCCAGCTTCGCGCAACTGGCCTATTCCAGCTCCTGGCTCAAGCGGCACGAACCCGAAGCCTTCCTGGCCGCCCTGCTCAACAGCCAGCCCATGGGCTTCTATTCGCCCTACCAGTTGATCCAGGATGCCCAGCGCCATGGCGTGGCCATCCTGCCCGCCGACGTGCTGGCCAGCGGCTGGGAAGCCAGCCTGGAAGACACCGGCTGCGAACGCCCCGCCGTGCGGCTTGGGCTGAACCAGGTGCAGGGCTTGTCGGAAGCAGCCGGCCTGCGCATCCAGGCAGCGCGCGAACACCGGCCGTTTGCCGACGCCACCGACCTGGGCCGGCGCGCCGATCTCGATCGCCATGCCTTGCAGGCGCTGGCCGCGGCCGATGCGCTGCGCCGCCTGTCCGGCCACCGGCGCGCGGCGCTCTGGGAAGCCACCGACAGCGTGCCCCAGCGCGATCTGCTGCGCGACGCCATGGTGTACGAGCAGGCGCCGCTGCTTGACATACCCAACGAAGCCGACGACATCCGCGCCGACTACGAGTCCCTGAAGCTGACCTTGCGGCGCCATCCCTTGGCGCTGCTGCGCGACCGCCTGGCGCGGCGCGGCTTCGCCTCCGCCGAAGTCCTGCACACCTACCCTGACCGCCGCCTGGCGCGCGCCTGCGGCATCGTCACCGTGCGCCAGCGCCCGGGCACCGCCAAGGGCGCGGTCTTCGTCACGCTGGAGGACGAGACCGGGCAGGTCAACGTGATCGTCTGGCCGGGGCTGGTCGAAAGCCAGCGCCGGGAACTGGTGGGGGCGCCGCTGCTGGGGGTGTATGGCACGTGGCAGTCGCATCAGGGCGTGCGGCATCTGCTGGCCAAGCGGTTGGTGGATCTGACGCCGTTATTGGGGAGTCTGGTCGTTTCGAGCCGAAATTTCCATTGACAGCCAGGTTGGGGGAATTGCTCCGGCGGGCCTTGGGCGAATGTATGCGCGTCGAGGTCTGCTTTCGACTCATAGCTGAAGTCGGCGAACTCTAAGCAAGCAAAAAGAAAACGGTAGCGCCGAACAACACTGCCAATACTGCTACGACAGCCCACCAAATGCGACCATCTCGCCTTGCACAACGCTCGCAGACTCGAGCCTTGGTTCCTAATGTATACCCGGCGACTTTGATAAAAACGGATTGCATGGGGCCAAGCTCGACACCACATCTAAAGCAGATCCAAGACGTCTCAACCTTTAGAGCTCGTCGATGGTTGTAGCGGTCTCTGGCAAATACCACCAAAGCAACTGCAATGATGCTTACGAGAAGAATGTTAGAAGTAGTCATTGTTAGGCTAGTCTAGCGTCTACTCATGGCCGGTCAACTCTGTCGCAAACCGACCCGTAACGGTCTTTCGGCAATCTGTGGAGCGGGCACGGAGGGCTCGTTCATGCGGGCTACATGCGTGTGCCGTCCCCCGTCTTAGCGGTGAAGTCGTCCCGATTCTGAATGGCGATGGGCAGAGTTCAGCGCCTGTGGCAAGATGCTCCTACCTGCGGCCCCACCTGCCACTCTACCGCGGACTGGTTAGGTTAGTCCTCACAATACCACTCATGCCCTCCAAATGAGCCACATCCACGACGACGTACGCGATTTTCACCTCAAATCACACCCCGCCGAAGAAAAGCTGTTGTCTCCGTTCTTAAGCGGATTTGACGTCACCTGGGGCCGCAAGCGTGTAGGTCACAATACAGAACTATCCGTCTTCTTCCTGCGACCAGAACGTTTCATGTCAGAGATGTTTGGATTCTCGCAGGAACTCATGCTCGTCTATAGCCCGTACCAGCAACTTGAGCCCCGAACGCTCCAGGCGGCCGAGCAATTCTTGGAGGATGATCCGGCTCGAGGAAGAGTCGAAAAACTAACGCTAATTCTTGTCTCTGAGACGTCACATCCCGAGGAATGGATTCGAAACTACCTCGCGTCGAATCACGAGTCTCGTATCATCGTAGCCATTAATGCGGGCGAGTTACGTGCATCAGCCGGAAATGCATGGTACGTCCGTAACAAGATCGCTGAGCAGCTTTTTGCCCGAGATCTATTCGATTTCCGTCTTCCGCTCGAGCACGATACCTACTTCTTCGGTCGCGATGATTTACTTCTCGACTACCGTGACGCGGCCCGCAGAGGTGAGAACAGAGGACTGTTTGGCTTGCGAAAGACCGGCAAGACCTCCTTTCTATTCAAACTATCGCGTTTCCTTTCTGTAGACGGATCAAAATCACTCTACTACGATTGCAAATCGCCGTCAGTCCGCCAGCTTCATTGGCACGAACTTCTGGAAAAGGTGGGCCACGATCTCGGCAAGGCACTCGGGCAACCTTTCAAAACACCAGCCGACCCTAGAAGATACGCCGAAGTCTTTACCAATCTGCTCGCGACCGCGCGTCCCGACCAACGAACCCTCCTTGTCTTTGATGAGATTGAGTACATCTCACCGTTCGCCACCGAGGACAAGCATTGGCACTCTGAGTACATAAGTTTCTGGCAGACTATTTGGGCAGCACAGAGCGTCCATCGTCGAATTTCTGTATTGCTCGCCGGAGTAAATCCCAGTGTGGTTGAAATTGATCGAATCGGAGATACACAGAATCCGCTCTTCGGCATCGTTCCGTACAACTTCCTAACAGGCCTCTCTGCGGATGAGGTTCGTCGCATGCTCCGCGTCTTGGGGAAGCGAATGGGCTTGGTGTTTGACGAGGATGCAGCGCGATACATGTACCTTCGATATGGAGGCCACCCCCTTCTTAGCCGTCTTGCTGCCAGCTATGTTCATCGCCACACGGTTGCCGCCAAACTTATCAGGCCATTTAATGTCACTGCGACTAACCTTGCAAGCACCGAAGATCAGCGCGATGGAGACCTGAGCTTCTACTGCCGTCACGTCGTCTCCGAACTTAGGGACTTTTATCCAGACGAGTACACGCTCCTTGAATGGCTTTCTGCTGGCCGCGCTGCTGATTACCTTGAGTTCGCGAGCTACCCCGACTACATACGGCATCTACGTGCCTATGGGCTCGTTGCTGCCGAAACTGGCGAGGCACCGCGTGTGACGCTCTCTGTCGTTGCCCGGTACGTTGCCCTTGAGGAAGCTCGACGTGATGGCCGAAAGACGATCCTTCGCCTTGTTCCCTCTAAAGAACGGGGCGATTGGCTTGAACGCCGAAAAGCAGCGATCCTCGAAGATCTTTCTGAGCTTGAGCGAGTTTCCGAGGCGGCCTCTCTGCCGTCGCTGTTCGGACCGAACTCTATCCCTGAGAGCCACCGCTTTGCCGCCCTTACTGTCGTAACTAGTGAAGCCGATTTTGAGGCATTCATCAACTGTTGCCATCGCTGCTTTGTCGAGTCGGTCGAGGCATTTGGAAAGCATCAGCGAAGATCCGATTACTTCTGGTCCGATGTACGAGCCTCGTACCCTTCACTTCATGAAGCTTTTCATCGCGTGCGGGTCTATAGGCATCAACGCATGCATATCAAGCTAAATCCGGGCGTCGAGGAGGCGCTACAGCGCTTCTTAAAGCAAGACCTTGAGGCGCGCGAGCCGGCAGGAGTCGAAGATTTATGGTTCTTGCTACAGCAAGCAACCCTGGACGCATTGTTCAACGCTCTGCAGATCGAACTTTCTCGCCTCGGCCGCTGAACAGTGAGGCTTTGTATCCAGCGGTGCACGCCCCTGCACAAAAAGCAATCGACGGAAGGTTGCACTCCAAGAGGAAAACGCGGCGGTGCCGGTGAGCGACCCCTGCTGGGAACTAAGTCGAAGGACCGCAAGTGACCGATAGCAGCCCCCTAGGACAGCACCGATCGCGTTCGAGAAATTGAACGCGCTATGGCTAACACTGCGGCCAATGTCCGAACCTCACCAGCGACGTTCATCAAACTTTTTCGCAATGCTAGAACCAGAGCGAAACCAGTCCCAACGAGAAACAACACGATGACGGTGACAACTTTGAAACTGGCGAAAACAGAAAACGCGCCGAGGACCTGACGCCGCTATTGGGCAGCCTGGTCGTGTCGAGCCGGAATGTCCATTGACGCCCGGATCGGATGGAATTGCTCCCGCAATCCCTGGACGAATCGCAGGGCAAGCCGTGAACGCGGACGATCCTTCGGAAAAATCAGGCAAAGGCTCAATTCGATGTGCGGTCGGAAAGGACGAAACTCGACGTCGGGCAACGGGTACTGATGCACCGTCGCCAGATCGACCAGCCCGATGCCCACGCCTTTTGCCACCATCAGGCATGCGGCCTGCGACGAATTGACCTCCACGGCCACATCGGGCATGGACAGCCCGTGCGCCCCATACGCGGCCTGGATCGCCTTGCCGATCCGGGTCGTGGGGCCGGTGGCGACGACTATCCCCTTGGCGAGGTCCTCCGCGGTCACCTCCTTTTTCCTTGCCAGGCGCGACCGCCGCGGCACGGCGCACACCACGCTGGACTTTCCCACCTGCTCGACGCCGACGCTGGGGTCCATGACCGGCGTGTAGACCAGGCCGATATCCACTTCGCGCCGTGCGACGCGCTCTTCGATGGCGTTGGCCGTGGCCATGGCATGGATCGTGACGCGCGCCCCGGGACTGTGCCGGTGCAGCCGCGACACCGCCTCGGGCAGATAGGCGTTGACGAAAGTCGGAGACGCGGCAACGGCCAGCCGGCCCGTGCGGCCGCCGCGTATCTCGTCCACCGCTCGATTCAAGGTATCGATGCGGCCGAAGATCGCCTGGACATCGGGAAACAGGTCGCAGGCTTCGGGCGTCGGTTGCAGACGCCCGCCCATGCGCTCGAAGAGCTTGAACTTCAGTTGCTGCTCCGCATGGCGCAGCACGTTGCTGATGGCGGGCTGGGTGACGTTGAGCAGATGGGCGGCCCCGGTCACGGATCCGGCCTGCATGATCGCGTGGAAGACCTCGAGATGGCGCAGATTCATGGAACTGCCTCGCGGCGATAGCATCACTATGAATGATAGGGTACCAAAGAATAATCATTGGAAAGAAATACCACGGCACTTCAAGATCGCGGCTATCGAAGCATCGATCGCAAGGAAGCGGTGGTGGAGACGACAATACGGAACGGCGCCGGCCTGACGCGGGAGTTGATGCGGCGGGCGCTGGCGGTGCGGTACGAAGACCTGCCCGGCGCCATGCGCCAGGTCGCCCGGGATTGCCTGGTGGACTGGCTGGGCTGCGCCCATGCGGGCCAGCGGGAACCGGCCTGCCGCATCGTCCGCGACGCCGTGCGCGAGGAAGGCGGAGCCGCCCAGGCAACCCTGGTCGGCAGCCCGTTCAAGGTCAGCGCCTCGCAGGCGGCCCTGGTCAACGGCACGGCCTCGCATGCCCTGGATTATGACGATGTGAACCTGGTGCTGCCGGGACACGTCAGCGTTGCCGTCCTCCCTGCCCTGCTGGCGCTCGCGGAATATCGCCAGGCATCCTCGTCCGAGTTCGTCGCGGCCTTCGTCGCCGGCTATGAAACCGCCTGCCGGATCGGCGCGCTGGTCGAACCGGCGCACTACGCGAACGGGTTCCATGCCACCGCGACCATCGGCAGCCTGGGCGCGGCGGCCGCGTGCGCGCATTTGCTGAAGCTGACGGAATCGGAGGCATGCCATGCCATCGGCGTGGCGGCGACCCAGGCGGCCGGCCTGAAAGCGATGTTCGGCGGCATGGCCAAGCCGCTCCATGCCGGCATGGCCGCGCAGACCGGCGTACGGTCCGCCCTATGGGCGCGGCAAGGCTTCACCAGCCGCCCGGACGCGCTGGAGTGCGCGCAGGGCTTCGCCCTGGCGCACGGCAAGGATTTTCATGTGCGACATGCCCTGTCGGAGCCGGCCGGCGGCTATCACCTGCTGGGCAACCTCTTCAAGTTCCACGCCGCCTGCTTCAGCACCCACGCGACCATCGAAGCGGTACAGGCACTCCGGCTCGATCATGAGCTGCCGCCGGCCCGGGTGGAATGCATCCGCGTCACGGCAGGCACGCCCTGCTCCATCTGCAACATCCCGTCTCCCGTCACCGGCCTGCAGGCCAAGTTCAGCCTGCGCGCCGCGGCCGCGTTCGCCCTGCTGGGCATGGACACGAGCCGGCTGGATACCTGGGACCGGGTAACCGAGGATGCCGTGCAGGCGACGCTCGAACGGGTGCGGGTGGAACTGGTTCCCGGCATGGGGCTGAGCGAATCGGTCGTGGCCCTGCGCATGGCCGATGGCCGCTCGTTCGAACGCGCGGCCAGCGTGGGGGCCCCCATGGTGGACAAGGCGGAGCAGTCGCGGCGGGTGGACCGGAAGTTCCTCGCCATCGTCTCGCCGCTGATCGGATACGACCGCAGCAGCCGCATTCTCGATCGGCTGACCGCGATGACCGACGACGCCTCCTCATCCGCGTCGCTGACAAGCCTGTTTCTCGACTGCCTCGCCTGACGGCACCCGGGATTTTCTTTTCCCCCGACATCGATCAAGGAGACCGATAGCAATGAACAAGGACAGCATCTATGGCAAAGTCGCCAAAGGCGAACCGTACCGCAAGGCCGGCGCCCGCCTGACGGAGGACGCCGAGGACGTCCAGAAACGCACGAAGCTGGGCGACCCCGAACAGCAGATGCGCGAATACGCGTTCTATCACCGCTTCGACAAGGCGCATCTGGTGATGCTGGCCGAACAAGGCTTTCACAAGCGCGAGGACGCCGCCAGGATGCTGCGGGCACTGCGCCGGATGGAAGACGCCGGCATCGAGAAGACCCGCGCGGAAACCGAGGCCGGCGAACATTCCGGCGAGGCCTGGCTGATCACGGAGCTGGGCGAGGACGTGGGCGGCCGCATCCATGCCGGCCGCAGCTCGGGCGATTTCATGGCGGTCACCAGCCGGATCTTCATCCGCGAATTCATCCTGAAGCTGATGGGCGCATCCATCGCGCTGCGCAAGCAACTGGTGCAGCTTGCCAGCGAAAACGTCGATACCGTGATGCCGGCCTCGACCTGGTCGCAGCACGCACAACCGACGACCTTCGCGCACTACGCGATGTCCTGGGAGCTGTCGCTGGAGAACGATTTCTCGCGCCTCAAACAGCTCTACGAACGCGTCAACATGAGCCCGGCGGGCGCCGCCATCATGACCGGATCGCGCTACCCCATCAAGCGCGAGCGGACCGCGGAGCTGCTGGGCTTCGACGGCGTCATCACCAACACGCGCTATGCCGTGCTGGGCTTCGACGGCTGGCTGGGCGTGCCCGCCGAGGCCTACACCGTGCCGGCCCTGCTCATGATGAACGTATCGGGCATCGCCTCCGAACTCTACCTGTGGTCCAACACCGAGTTCTCTTACGTGGAACTGGCCGACCGGTACTGCGGCACCAGCAGCATCATGCCGCAGAAGAAGAACCCCTATACCCTGATGTGGATACGCGGCGCCGCGGCGCGCACCTATGGCCGCCTGGCCTCGTACCTGTACGAAATGCACGATGCCTGCATGGGCTACACGCGGCAGCTCGCGCCGGCCCTGGACGACGTGCTGGAAGCCACCCAGATCATGACCGGCGTGCTCGCCACGCTGTCGCTGAACAAGGAACGGATGCTGGCCAACGCCACCAACCTGAACTGGATCTGCGCCACCGACATCGCGGACGCCATCGTCCTCGACAAAGGCCTGCCGTTCCGCACCGCGCACCAGATCGTCGCCATCCTGGTACGCCTGGGCATTGCCCGCGGCCTGACCCAGGCCGACGTGACGAGCGCGCTCGTCGATGAAGCGGCCGTCGAGTACATGGGCAAGCCGCTGGGGTTGAGCGAGGAATCGCTCCGCCAGGCCTTGACGCCCATCGAATGCATCAAGGCACGCACGCTGACCGGCGGCCCCGCCCCGGAACGGGTCGAGGAAGACATCGCCCGGGCCAGGAAACAATACACGGCTGACGAAAGCACGCTCGCCGGACTTGGCCAACGCCTGGCGGTGTCCGAAAGCGCACTCGAACAAGCCATCGACCGGATCATCGGCTAGCAAACGGTACGGGGAGCCCCCCGTACCGACGTTCCCGATGACTTAGGAGCATCGCAAAATGAAAACCATACGGATGGAGACAAGGCGCCCCACGCTGCGCGGGGCGTTCATGGGCCTGTGCCTGGCGGCCGCGGCCGCCTCGCCGGCGCAGGCCGAGCGCGTGATCCGGCTCATCGTGCCCTATGGCCCCGGCGCGACGCTGGACACCGTGGCCCGCAACTTCAACGCCGATCTCGGCAAGGCCCTGGGCGCCACGGTCATCGTGGAAAACCGCGCCGGCGCCGGCGGCACCATGGGCACCACCTTCGTGGCCCGCTCGACCGACCACAACACCCTGCTGTTCACCGCGGCCAGCCACAACCTCGCGCCGTCCCTATATCGCAGCCCCGGCTACGATCCGATCAAGGATTTCTCCGGCGTGGCCTACGTCGGCAACGCGGGATTCGTGATCGCGGTTCCCGGAACCCTGAATGTCGATTCACTGCAGGACTACATCAAGGCCATCAAGGCCAAGCCGGGCGAACTGAACTACTCCTCCGCCGGCAACGGCGGCGCCACCCACCTGGCGATGGCATCGTTCCTGGCCAACGTCGGCGGCAAGATGCAGCACATTCCCATGAAGGCGACCGGCGACGCGATCAACGAAGTGCTGGCCGGCCGGACCCAGGGCACCGCCGCGGCCGTGCCGGCCATCATCGGCTTCAAGAACGACGCGCGCATCAAGATGCTCGCCTACACCGGCGCCAAGCGTTCGCCCCTGCTGCCGGACCTGCCCACGGCGGCCGAGGCAGGCGCCCCCGGCTACAAGTACGACACTTGGTTCGGCATCCTGGCCCCCAAGAGCATGCCGCGGGAAGAAATCGACAAGATCCACGCCGCGATGGACAAAGTGCTGGCCGACGCCACGGTACAGGCGCGCCTGACCCGGCTGGGGATCGACGCCGAGCAGATGTCGGTCGAAGCGTTCGACAGTCTGCTGCGGAAAGACTTCGACGCCGCGGGCCCGCTGGTGAAGGCATCCGGGGCCAACATCGAATGATCGATGCGCCGTCTTCGCTTCGTCATCATTCATTTCGATTTCTTAGAAGTACTACCCACGAATAATTTCACTTTTTTCAATAGCGGCGGATGTGTAGTCTTGCCGCATGACGACGACGCACCACCCCACCCCGGCCACTCACGCCGCCTATGAAGCGCGCACGACCGGGCTTCCCGCCCGCATCCGCCACGTCCTGAACCTGGATGATTTCGAACAGGCCGCGGCCCGGTATCTGCCCCGGCCGCTGGGCGAATACGTGCTGGGCGCGGCCGAGGACAACCGGTCGCTAGCCGCCAACCGCGCGGCGTTCCAGCGCCACGAGTTCGTCACGCGGGTGCTGGCGGACGTCTCCCGCCGCTCGACGCAGACCACGCTGCTGGGCCAGTCCTATCGCGTGCCGTTCGGCATCGCGCCGGTGGGCATCAGCGCACTGCTGGCCTACCAGGGCGATCTGGCCATGGCCCTGGCGGCGCGGCAGGAAGGCGCGTGCATGATCATGAGCGGCTCGTCGCTGATGCGGCTGGAAGAGATCCACGAACGGGCCCCCGGCACGTGGTTCCAGGCCTACCTGCCCGGCGATCCGGTGCGCCGCGCCGCCCTGGTCGAACGCGTGGCGCGCGCCGGCTACGAGACGCTGGTGGTCACCGTGGACATTCCCGTGTGGGCCAATCGCGAGAACAACATCCGCGCGGGCTTTTCCCTGCCCCTGCGCCCCACCCCGCGGCTGGCCTGGGAAGGCATAACGCATCCCGGCTGGCTGGTCCGCACGCTGCTGCGGACACTGGCCACGCGCGGCATGCCGCATTTCGAGAACTCGTTCGCCGAACGCGGCGCGCCGGCGTTTTCCGCCAAGGCGGTGCGCGACACCACGGGCCGCGACCATCTGACCTGGGACGACATCGCCGCGATACGCCGGCAGTGGCGCGGCAATCTGGTCGTCAAGGGCATCCTGTCGGTGGCGGACGCGCGCCGCGCGCTGGCGATCGGCGCCGAAGGCATCATCGTGTCCAACCACGGCGGACGCCAGCTCGACGGCGCCGCCTCGCCCCTGCGCGTGCTGCCCGCCATCGCGGACGCGGTCGGACAGCGCCTGGCCGTGATGATGGACGGCGGCATCCGGCGCGGCGGCGACGTGCTGATCGCCCTGTCGCTGGGCGCCCTCTACGTGTTCGCCGGCCGCCCGTTCATCTGCGCCGCCGCCGTGGGCGGCCAGGCCGGCGTGGCCCACGCCATCCAGCTTCTACAAACCGAGGTCGATCGCAACATGGCGATGCTGGGTGCCAGCCGCCTGGACGAGCTCGGTCCGCACTGCCTGTTGCAGGTATGACAAGAATCCTGAAGAGGATCCGATATGACGAGGAGAAAACCGTGAACAAGACCCTGTTGACCACCCTGCTTGCCACCCTGGGCGCCGGCCTGGCCGCCCCCGCCGTGGCCGATTCGTTTCCCGCCGCGCCCATCACCATCGTCGTTCCGATGGCGGCGGGCGGCCCGACGGATACCGCGGCCCGCGCCATCCAGCAGGCCATGGGCACGGCGCTGGGGCAATCGGTGGTCATCGAGAACAAGGCCGGCGCGGCCGGGCTGATCGCCATGAACTTCGTGCGCCGCGCCAAGCCCGACGGCTACACGCTGGGCGTCGCCTCGGCCACCACGCATGCCATCGCGCCCAACATCTATACCGAAGCGCCCTACGACTCGGTCAAGGACTTCAGCTTCGTCGGCGCGCTGATCACGGCGCCCGGCGTGCTGGTGGTGGCGCCGTCGGTCGCGCCCAAGTGCGACATGCAGGCCTTCCTGAAGAACCTGAAGGCCAACCCCGACAAGTATTCGTATGGCTCGGCCGGCGCGGGCTCGCTGTCGCACCTGAACGGCGCGCGCTTCCTGCAGGCGACGGGCACCAACATGCTCCACGTGCCCTACCGCGGCCTGTCCAACGCGATGAACGACCTGTACGCGGGACAGGTGCACGCGGTGTTCGACAACGTCAGCTCGGCCATGACCCACATCAAGAGCGGCAAGGTCTGCGCCCTGGCCGTCCAGGCGCCGTCGCGGCTGGACAGCCTGCCCGACGTGCCGACCTATGTCGAGCTGGGCCTGCCGGAACTGAACAAGCCCACCTGGTACGGCATCGTCGGCCCCGCCGGCATGCCCAAGGAGCGCGTGCAGGCGCTGAACCGCGCCCTGAACAAGGCCCTGGCCTCGTCCGAAGTGGCCAGCCTGTACGAACGCCAGGGCGTCGCGGCGGCGGCCGGCTCGGCCGACGACTTCGCCGGCAAGGTCGCCAGCGAGCGCCAGATGTGGGCGGACACCACCGCCCGGATGAAATTCGAGAAATTCTCGGTGAAGTAAAGAAAGGAGAATCAGGATGTCTGAACAACAGGCCCGCTTGCCCTTGACCGGCATACGCGTGCTCGACCTGACCCGCGTGCGCGCCGGCCCGACCGCCGTGCGCGTCCTGGCGGACTGGGGCGCCGACGTGGTCAAGATCGAGGAGCCGGTCGACCCCGAGCACGAGAACGAGATGGGCGGCATGCGCCTGGGGCCGGACTACCAGAACCTGCACCGCAACAAGCGCAGCATCACGCTCAACCTGAAATCGGACCAAGGCCGCGCGCTGTTCCTGGATCTGGCCTCGCAGGCCGACGTCGTCGTCGAAAACTACCGCCCCGACGTCAAGGATAGACTGGGCATCGACTACGACACGCTCCGCGCCCGCAACCCGCGCCTGATCTACGCCAGCATCTCCGGCTTCGGCCAGGACGGCCCCTATGCGCGGCGCCCCGGCTACGACCAGATCATCCAGGGCATGACCGGCATGATGTCCATCACCGGCCTGCCCGGCCACGGTCCGGTGCGCGCCGGCATCGCCATCGCCGACACGACGGCGGGCGTCTTCGGCGCGGTGGGCATCCTGACCGCGCTGTACGAACGCGAGAAGACCGGACAGGGCCAATGGGTCCGGACCTCGCTGCTGGAATCGCTACTGGCCACCATGGACTTCCAGTGCGCCCGCTACCTGGTGGCCGGCGAGATTCCCGTGCAGGCCGGCAACGACCATCCCACCATCATTCCCACCGGCGTATTCGACACGCAGGACGGGCAGGTCAACATCTGCGTGTCGGGCACCGTGATGTGGAAACGCTTCTGCCACGCCATGGGCCGGGAACGCTGGCTGGACGATCCGCGCTTCGCCACCAACAAGAACCGCTCGGCCAACCGCCGGGAACTCAACGACGAAATCGCCGCCGTGTTCGCCACGCAGACCAACGAGCACTGGATCGAACACCTGAACGCCAGCGGCCTGGCCTGCGGCGCCGTCAACAACGTCAAGCAGGCCTTCGAGGACGCGCAGGTGCGGCACCTGGGCATCGCCTGGCCCGTGGCGCACGAGAAGCTGGGCGACATCCACCTGGTCGGCCAGCCCTTCAGCCTGGGCAACCACCAGGCCGGCGTGCGGCGCGTCGCCCCCATGCCCGGCCAGGACAACGAAACCATTCTTGCCGAGATCGGCATCCAGGGCGACACCCTGCGGCAACTCAGGAGCGAACATGTCATCTGAAGCCCGGCCCGGCCGCATCCACGCCGCCGTCGAGCAGCACCTGGGCCGGGTCGTGATCGACCACCCTGCCAAGCACAACGCGCTGACCTTCGACATGTGGCAGTCCCTGCCCGGACTGCTGGACGAACTGGAAAGCCGCGACGACGTGCGCGCCATCGTGTTCGAGGGCGCGGGCGACCGCGCCTTCGCCTCCGGCTCGGACATCTCGCAGTTCGGCGAACAGCGCGACACCGAGGAAAACGTGCGCCGCTACAACGCCACCGTCGAACGCGCCATCGGCCGCATCGGCGCCGTGCGCAAGCCCACGCTGGCCTTCATCAACGGCTATTGCTTCGGCGGCGGCGTCGCCATCGCCCTGCATTGCGACATGCGCTATGCCAACGAACAGGCGCAGTTCTGCATCCCCGCCGGCAAGGTGGGGGTCGGCTACCACGAGCTCTGGCTGCACCGGCTGGCGCAACTGGTGGGACCGGCCCACGCCAAGGAGATCATGTTCACCGCGCGCCGCTACACAGCCGACGAAGCCCGCCAGATGGGCCTGATCAACCGTATCCAGACGCGCGAGGAAACGCTGGACATCGCCCGCACCATCGCCGGTCTGGCGCCGCTGACGCACCGTGCGTCCAAGCTCGCCATCGAAACCTCCACCGCCCCGGACGGGCGGGACTGGCAGGTCTGCAAGGACGCGATCCTGGATTGCTTCCGCAGCGCCGACTATGTCGAAGGCCGCGAGGCCTTCACGGGCAAGCGGATACCGGTGTTCCGTGGCAAGTGAACACGCGGGCGCCCCGGAGCGGCGCGTCCGCGCCATTGCCGACGACCTGCTTGCCGGCGCGGGCCTGCCCAGCCTGACGGCGTTCACGCTGGCCGGCCCGCGTCCGTTGCTGGATACGCCGCTGCCGCTGACGGACATCGCTTCGGCCTTCCAGTTGGCGGTGGCCCACGCCACCGCGCTGGTCGCCGAAGGCACGCCCCGCGCGCACTACGAAGTGTCGCCCGCGCAGGCGCTGGCCGGGCTGGAGCCCACGCACTTCCAGCGCATCCACGACCACCGCTTTCCCCAGTCCTCGCACGGCAAGGAACTGAAGTCCGGCTTCTATCCCACCGCAGACGGCCGGTGGTTCCTGCCTTCCGGCTCCTATCCCCATCTGCGTGACGGCACCCTGGCCTTGCTGGACTGCGCCAATACGGCGCCCGCCTTGGCCGCGGCCATCCGGCGCTGGCCGGCGCAGGAACTGGAAGACACGGTAGCCGGACAAGGCCTGCCCGGCGCCTGGGCCCGCACGCCCGAAGCCTGGCTGGCCAGCGACGCGGGCGCCGCCATCGCCTCGGCGCCGCTGCTGACGGTACGGCCGCTGCGCGCCGGCGCGCCGACTGTAGGCGGACTGGCCGGATTGCGGGTCCTGGACCTGTCCCACGTCATTGCCGGGCCCGTAGTCGCCCGCCATTTCGCCTTCCTTGGCGGCGACGTGCTGCGGATCTCGTCACCCGCTCAACCCGACCCGCTGCCGCAGATCCTGGACACCGGCATAGGCAAGCGCAACGCCTTCGCCGACTTCAACGACCCGGACGACCTCGCCCGCGTGCGGACGCTGGCCACCGACGCCGACATCGTCGTCGACTCGTGGCGGCCCGGCGCGCTGGCCCGCTTCGGCCTGGACGCCGCCGGCCTGCTGCCACGCGCCGGCCGCGACTTCGTCCACGTCAGCGTAAGCGCCTACGGCCACGACGGCCCCTGGGGAACACGCAAGGCCTTCGACCAGGTGGTGCAGGCCGCCACCGGCATCGCCGCCCTGCATGCGCGCGAAGGCAAGCCCCGGCTCTCGCCCACCCGCCTATTGACCGACTACCTGACCGGACAACTGGCCATCCTGGGCACCCTGGCCGCGCTGCGCCAGCGCCAGCGCCAGCAGTCCGGCGGCAGCTGGGAGGTCCGGGTATCATTGGCGCGAGTGGCGACGTACCTGCTGGCCTGGGCCGACCCGGCGCACCAGGGCAACGACAGCTTCGACGCCCTGGCGCCATGGCTGGTCACCCGCCACGGCCCGTTCGGCACCACCCACCACGTAGCGCCCGCCGTCGCCGGCCTGGACGACGGGACGACCCCCGGTCCCCGTCCGCTGGGCAGTTCCCCCGCGGCCTGGGCCCACTCCCCCCTTCGGCCATGACACTGAAACAGCTCGAAGCGTTCTACCTGGCGGCCACCAGCCCCAACTTCATGATCGCCGCCGAACGCCTGCACATCTCCGTCTCGACCCTGTCCAAGCGCATCACCGACCTCGAACACAGCCTGCGCAGCATCCTGTTCGACCGCAGCTCCCTGCGCGCCCGCCTGACCAGCGAAGGCGACCAACTGCTGCCGCACGTCGAACAACTGCTCAAACAGGCCAACCTCGTCGCCGGCATGGGCCGACAGGCCGAGATCCTGCGCGGCCGCTGCCACTTCGGCGTGGGGGAATTGAGCGCCCTGACCTGGCTGCCCACCTTCATCGCCCGCCTCCACGCCGCCCACCCCGACCTGCAACTGGACCCCGTGGTCGAAGCCGGCAGCTCACTCGGCAACCTCGCCCGGCGCGTGGCCGAAGGCGACCTGGACTTCGCCGTCATCGCCAACCGCCCGTCCGACAACCGCATCAAGGCCGAATACCTCGGCAGCGCCGGCTTCGCCTGGGTCTGCTCCCCCGACCTGCACCGCCAGGGCGAAGGCCGGCTGCCCGCCCTATTGCCCGACTGCGCGCTGATCTCCCTGCCGCCCTCCAGCGGCACCGCCCTCATCATCGAACAATCCCTCCAGTCCATCGACGCCACCGTGGCGCGGCGCCTGCACTGCAACAGCTGGGCCGTCATCGCCCAACTGCTGATACAGGGACTGGGACTGGGCGTGCTGCCGGAATCGTGGGCCGATCAACTCGTCCAGGCCGGCCTGCTCGTGCGCCTGCGCGGCACCCCGCCGCTGGCCGCGCTGGACTACTTCCTGATCTCGCGCGAACGCGACCTGCGGCCCCTGGTCGGCGCCTGCCTGGACATCGCCTGCGAAGTCGTCAACTTCAAGCCGACCGACATCGGCTTTTTGCATACCGGCACGCGCGCCTGAATCCTATTGATGGTCTTCGTGCTTCGGCCGGCTGCGGTTATGTGTGAACTTGCGCAGCAGCGCCAGGATGACCAGCGCAAACAGCGTGCTGACGATGGCGGTCATCTCCCGCCCCATGCCCGCCGCGATGCCGATGGCGGCTGTCAGCCAGATGCTGGCCGCCGTGGTCAGGCCGTGGATCTCGCGGCCATTTGATTTGAGGATGGCGCCGGCGCCGAGGAAGCCTATGCCGGCGATCACGCCTTGCAGGACTCGGCTCATGTCTGCTACTTCCATGCCGCCTTGCAGGGGGACGAGAACGAATAGCGCGGCGCCCAGGGCGACCAGCATGTGGGTGCGCAGGCCGGCGGAGGTGCCGCGTAGTTCACGTTCCAGGCCTAGTAGGCCGCCTAGGGTCATGGCGACTAGAAGGCGGACGAAGACTCGGGTGAGTTCGGCTATGTCGGGGATGTCGGAGAATTCGCTGGAGGCGGCGGTCCAGATTTGGGTCCAGACGGGGAGGTCCATGTCTGCCCCTTTTCTATTCGGATAGTTGTCAGACTACGGTAGGCGGGTGGGCTACGTGGTCACAGAGCATGCACGCTCGTAACAAGGTGTAGAGTCAGCAAGTCGAACAGGCCAACGCTACGCTTGTTCTCAGATGCCTAGGTTCACAGTCATGGGTATCCCCTCCTCCAGGCCAAGTCATTTAGTCAACGTCAGCTTTCGGCCACCAGCAGTCGGTCGACTCGCAGCCGCGAACGACAGGTGCAGACTGATTTGAGTCATTCGTGCCCGGCGGCCCAAGCGGCGGCTGCGATCATCACCGGACTTCCGACGGGCAGCAGCTCGTATGACCGCTGTGCCCCGAGACCGGGTACTCAAGGTGGCGCGGTCGTGTTCTGGTCGCGAGTGACAGGCCGGGGCCGGGGAATCAGGGCGCTATCTCGTCCCGCGGTCAGAACCTGCCATTGGCAGCTGCTTTGTTACAGGATACATTTCTCAGAATGTGTACTAGGAAGTACGCCTGCTAACGCAAAGAGGAGTTGCAATGAAAAGAAAAGCCCTACTTATTGGTAACACTCGTGGTCTCCCGGGCGTTCAAACCGATATGCAAAAGACTCGTGCTTTTTTAGGAAGCCGCGTCGGGGGGGACTGGCTCCCTACAGAAATTGTTGAACTGAGGAACCCTAGTCACCAGGAGCTTCTTGGGCGTATCAAGCTTCTGAAGAGCGAGTCCATCGACTACGCGTTCGTCCTGTTTAGTGGCCATGGTGGCCATGCTCACCAAACGGTGCTGGAACTCAACGCCAACGGCGAGACTATCAACGAGTCGGAGCTTTGGAACATTGCTCCGCGTCAAATCACCATCTACGACTGCTGCCGAGCCCTCATTGGAGAGGAGGTAGTGAAGAGCTTCGCAAGGGACTTTGTGACTGAGTCGTATGTTCGCCGCGATGACCTTCGTGCTCGATATGACGCGCGAATCATGCAAGCCATCCCACAGCAGGTGAGGCTCTATGCTTGCTCAGTGTCGCAATCTGCTTACGACCTTGGAAAAGGTGCCATTTACCTTGGGCATCTTTTGAGCTCGGCAGCAGCCATCGCGCCTGACCAGTTGTTCAAGACAGTGGAAAGTGCACATGAGCAAGCTTGTCCGGTAACAGCTGCCACCGCTGCCCGCGAAGGCTACCGGCAAAACCCCGATGCAGTTCTGCCGAAGTGCCTAATCCAGCAGCAACTGATTCTCGCAATCCGGCCATGAGCGAGGCGGCGGCTGAGACAGAGGGGGATGCACTCGCGGGTCCAAAGGAAAGCGGGAAAGTCCGCCCCGCACACTACAACTTGAAGCAGGGATCTCATGACCCCGAACTCAACAAGACCGTTGAACACGTCATTCTCGCGACCGATGACTTTGTGGTGTATCTCGACTCCGAGATTGACGTTCAATGGCATTCGGTGGACGGATATGAGCCACCTGAACACTGTGGCGATGTTCTCAGCCGGGCAACAATCCTTGAAGCGCAATCCTCGTTCATCAAAGACAAGGTACGTCTGTGCGGCGTACGGCGGCTGGTTGCAGAAGCTATCGCTCAATGCATGCACAACCAGCCTAGGGCAGCCTCAAGCCTCCTGTTGCGCGAAGCGGAGCAAAAGCTCGAGGCGCGCAACAAGGAGGTATCTTGGCAGTGGTACTTCACAGCGGCCTACATCACCACAGGAGTCTCCATCCTGTTGGTTTTGGGTATGTGGCTATTCCGCCCGTGGTTTGTCAAATATCTTGGGAATACAGGGGTTGAAGTGATCTTGGGCGCACTTTGTGGGCCCCTGGGAGCACTCCTGTCGGCCACAAGCAGAGCCAATCGGCTCGTCATGGACGCAAACGCTGGGCGCAACATTCACCAATTTGAAGGACTATGCCGCATCGGAGTCGGGATAGTCGGCGCCTTGTTTGTTGCACTTGCCATCAAAGGGGGACTCATCATGGGCGGCATGACGTTCCAAGGCAGTCCCCTCGCCCTGATGCTGGCACTGTGCGTTGCGGCTGGAGCAAGTGAGCGGCTTGTTCCGTCCTTGATAGTCGCCTTCGAGAAGCTGGCGGTAACACAGGGAGCGCAGAAGTCCCAAGATTCACCTATGTAATCAGCATGGTACATGCTGCAGAACATGGTATTGTTGATTTGGGGGTGCGGATAAAAACTCAACGTGTCACTCGGCGTGCTAGGAACCACTCGACTACTGTCCCAAGCGGCTCCGCAAAGTTGAGTAGAAGCTCTTTGAAGCCTCCACCCGCGCCGTACTCGCGGTGGTTGCTTTTCTCCGAAACTCAAATACCGCATCTGCCGCCTTGGATACTTCAGCATACGTATCGAGCTGAGCAAAGTTGGTCATGTAGGGCCACTTTGCTAGAAACTCCGGAGGTCGTGTCCCATCGCAGTAAGTGGCAAGCGGAAAATCCTTCTCTGTCGCAACTCCGATCTCCCATGGCACCCACTGCGAGGCCTGCGTAGCAGCAGAAATGACTGCGAGCAACTGCGTACATGTGCCCATCCTCTCCCGGAGGTAACTCGCCAAATCCTCCCCTTTTTTCTCCAACGCTGGATCCACGACATCCAGATAGCAGGGAATGTTATGGACGATTGTAAGGCGATGACACACCCTCGCCGCCAGAGCTGCATCACTGTTCTTGTGGGAAACAAAGATCTTCATGAGGTACGCCGCTTGTTACGGCACGTGGATTCGTCCAACAGACGGGGAATAGGATGATTCCGCATAACTGTCAAATGCGCCCTTTTGTTATCAAATTCCAATAGTGCTCCCCGAGAACGGTTAGCCGGCACGACTTCGAGTTCATCGCCGCGAAATACATGTGATCTTCACCGACCGGCTTGACCAGATTCAGCCTATTCAACTTCTGAAGGATGGCGAATTGACGATTGTGCTCGGGGTCTGGAGCGATCCCGTGATTCGGCGCAGGCGGTTGAGGCTCGAAGCTGGGATCGAGGGCAAAGTCCGCGCTTGCGGTAGGAAACAGAGCGGTGATTTGCTTCAGGTCGCTCAATTGAATCGGAGGTGCCACCCTACGAAGCGATGTAAATGCCTTGACGTTCGTCTTGAAGATAGGACGCTGCTCCCACGCGCCTAGGGACTGATCAATGTGAGCATAGATGCTGCCAGGGGTAATGTCACCCAAAAGATTTGCCGCCCCGCCGTTCAGCGCGTCTACCAGCAACGACGTAAATACCCCTGAGCCTTTTACCTCCTGCGCATACTGATCCTTGCTCGATGCGGTCAGGATCGTCATGCCTTCGCTCAGGAACGCCTTGTCACCCAATGACTTCGGCGTCCCGGCTGCTCCAGAATGACAGCTATCTAGAATCAAAATCTTGTTCTTCGCTTTTGATTCATTGGCAAAATTCAGTACTTCTTCGAGTGGTAAGCCGTCATCCCCATCTTCGCATTCGGAGGTCACCAGATAGCCGCCAGCTTCCTCTACGTGACCGTGTCCTGCGAAATAAAGAACGGCAACATCACTATTGTCCGCGAAGAGACTTACCACATCTTCTTTGAGCTGCTTTCGAGTCACCGCCGTACCGGCATCGACAGCTGTCACTTGCTTCACGTCAAAGTTTAGCTGGCCGTCCATGTGGCGCGCGAGCACTTGGCTGACTGCATACGCATCGTTGACGCAGCCATGCAGGTGCCCAACTTTGGGGTAGTAGTTGATCCCGACAACCAAAGCTTTCTTCATCGCGCGTTTTTCCCTTCGCGCATCATTTGAGCTACGGCATCGGCAACACCATCCCACGTCCAACTGATAACGCGGTTTCGTGCCAAGCCGGTAGGCAGGGTGCTGATCGTGTTAGCTCCGTCGACATAGACGCCGAAAGTCGGAACGTTCTGAGCCTTGGCCATCGCGATCTCTTTGACCACGCCAGTCGCTGTCGCCATATGTCGACCTACCAACACGATCACAAAATGCGTCTTGTTGATCTTGGCCTTGACCAAGGCCTCCCACTGCGACTGGGCCATCGGTTCTTTTACGGACCAATCTTCATGGGAGAAGGGAGTTCTGGAATGCCATGCTTGACCGGCGAAAAGCACCTTGTGGTCCGAGTTATGGTCAACGTCAAAACTGATAAACGCACGGGGCTCAGCCATAATTTCTAGGAATCGTTTGTCTGGATGGATTCGACCTAGTATCACCTGACTGACTAGCCAACTCTTCGACGATGGTGATGCTAATGTCTGCGGATGTTCACATGAGCTAGTGCTCTTTGTCCTTCGGTGGATTCGGATCGTTTCCCGGAGCGATGGTGTCCTTGCTTCGGATGCGGCCGTCCACACCGTGCGTATTCAGTTCACCCCCTCCAGAGTTTTGGAGCATCCGGCGAGCCGCGTCCTCCGCGGCCTTCTGCGTCTGGTGAACTGAGCCCGCGCGGGAGGCGTCATCCCGCTTGTTCACCCAGCTGCCGTCCTCTCGTTTGTAAACTGACCTGCTGTTTGCCATTTCGTCTCCTTCGGAGCGGGAAGCCTTCGACGTCCGTCCGGACCGGCCGTCACATCTCAGAAATGTATCAGGACACCATAGGTAGTGCAAATCGGATGTCGAAACGCTACATATAGTGGTTGCCATACCGGTACGAAAAAGCCGAATTGATGATTAACTGTATGAATAAACAGTAAAAGCAGTACCAGAAGCCGCGTGACACGAGCGAGCGGGCTTGAACTGCTGCGCCGGGGGAGTGCGAAGATCTACGCCCACTTGGTGATCGGTCTCACGCGCGAGGGGGTTCCGTTCTGGCCAGCCCCTGTCGCCGGGATCAACGACCGTTTGGTGCCAGTCAGCGTGAGTACGCCCGCCGGCGGCGAAGGTCTGCAACCGACCCGATGCGGTCAGTGCTAGGGATGAAATCGGACAGAGAACGCTGTTAGTCAACATTTGAACTCACCGCCCGCAGGAGACAGTCTGATGGAAAGACGGGCTAGGTCCTGAGCACGGCCTCGCGCCAAAAGTCTCTATGGCTTGAGATGGTCTCTGCAAATATGGCTCGAATGTACTTTAGGCCCGTACCGTTCGTATACACAGCGCCTGGCTTCCTCCATCCAATGAAAGCCGGCCAATGAGTAGGTCGATAGTGAACAGTCTCAGAGTGAAAGATTGTCTCCACATTCGCGGCCTTCGCTTCCTCAGTGCTGACGACGCGATATCTGGTGTGGTCGCCAACCGTTACGTCGCGCACCGCAACGTGAAACCGGCGACGCTCGGACGAACGATTTGGCCGGGCAACTCGGTACTGGTCAGTTATAAGCTGCTTGTGTTGCACGTCGTGCAGGTAGACGTTAGCGAAGCAGTTGAGAAGCTGGTGCTGATTCAACGCGCGAATATCGGCTTCTCGCTTTACTTCAACCCACCCGTTTTGGTGGGGAATGCTGTAGACGTCGCCGTCGTAGGCGATGAACGCTAGTCTTGGGGTCAGTGGAAGAATTGCCAGAGCGCCGGCTGATTGCAGGCCAAACGTGCGGCCGCGAATGCGCTTGTCTTCCAAGTACCAACGATTGGCCAACACAGCAGGGTCATCTGAGGTGACGAATGGGATGTCGGTCCGGTTGCGGATGATGCAAGACTTAAGGTCGTTTGTGACTGACATCATGTCGGCGTAGGTGTGCATCGCGATCTGTACGGCTTCTTTGATGCCAAATCCAAAAGGATCCATTGCTTCAGAGAAGTCATGAAGGTCGGCAGCCATCTCGACGGATCTTCGAGATGCCGCTTCAGTTCTCATATACTGAAGTAGCCAGAATCGAAGCAGGACGATCTTATGACTTAGCTCCAGTGGCCGACTGGGCTTCCTCAGGTCACTGAGAACGGAGCCATATGCTCCCTCAACGGATTGAATCGCGGATTCGAGCTTTTCGTCCTGGCCGTAGAAGTAGTCCCCGGAGCATTGATTCTTGACCGGGGCATTCGGGATGAGCTTCTCACGATCAAGGTTGAAGACATTGATCGCTGCGTTTCCTCCGTCGATTGTGAAGGGACGAAGGTGAACCCGAGGAACGAAGTGCTGGTTCTTGTTGGTTGACAAGATTGCTCCATCTTCATAAACGCAAGCACGGGCTGTTCTCTTGCGCCATTGGCGTTGAGGGCTCTAGTAGCGGGTTCAGCGCCGCCAGATTAGCGAGCCAGCAAGCGTTCATCGATGAACGACCGTTCCTGGCCGAGAGCGGTCCTTTTCAGGTACCCGATTTCGCCCCAAGCAATCTTCCCCCATCCCGCTTCGCCAACCACACCGTCGCTCCCCCGCATGTCACATCCTCCTCGACATGCCACACCATCGTAAATCCATTGGCACACAGCAATTCTCGATACTCACTCGTATCCAAACTGCCGTGATAAAGAGGCTTACCCTCGAACTGGCCAATAGCCTCGCCCAGACGGGTACCACTGGTAAACATCAGAACCGCACCTGGCGCCGCCAGCCGGCGAAAAGTGGCGAACATAGGCCGTTGGTCTTCAGGGGAGAGATGAAAAAAACTATGCCAAGCCAGCAAACCGTGGAACGGCCCTGTGACCGGCATCTGCCGCATATCCGCCGCAATCCAGCGTTGCTCTGGAAACGACTCACGCGCACGCGCGAGCAAGGGCGGCGACGTATCCACCCCGGTTACCCTGCATCCGTTCTGAATAAGGTAGCGCGCCATCGGCGTACCGCTGCCACAGCCGATATCCAGTACATCCGGTCGGGAGCCGGGAAGCAACTCCAAGAACCGGTTCAACCACGTGCGTTCGATGAATTCATGGTTTCTACTTTTCTCGAACGCAGCGGCATGTTCCCGATACAGGGAAATGACGTTGTCGGCGGGGGATTTGGACAACACGGCACTCCGGAAACTTGAGCACGTGACGTGTTCAAGCATATCAGAGCCACCGACTCTGCCCTCCCCTCGCCCCTACACCACCGACCGATGCCGCTCGATGCAGGTCCGCAAAATCGTATCGGTATCAAGCTCCCACCACCGATACGAAAATATCTCCACTTCACTAAACCCCGAGAACCCCTGCCCCTCGACCCACCCCCGCGCCTTGGGAATCTCGATCACGCCATCCCCCATCATGCCCCGATCGTTCAACAGATCGGTAGTCGGCGTAAGCCAATCGCAAACATGAAAAGCCAATAGCCTTTTCCGCCCTGCCCGCTCAATCTGCGCCTGCAACTTCGGATCCCACCAGACGTGGTACAGATCCACAGCCACGCCGATATCCCCGCTATGCGGCGGATCCAGCAGATCGCACACATCCAGCGCCTGCTCCAGCGTATTGATACACGCCCGATCCGCCGCATACATCGGATGCAGCGGCTCGATGGCAATAGGCATCTTGCGTTCGCGCGCATACTCCAACAATTGCGCGATCCCTTCGGTGACCTGCGCCCGTGCACGTCCGATGTCGTGGTACTCGGCCTTACCCTGCAAACCCCCAGGCAACCCGCCCACCACCAGCACCAGGCACGCCGCGTTCAGTTCGCAAGCCTCGTCCACGGCCCGGCGGTTGTCATCCCGCGCCCGCATCAACCCAGCATCGTCCGACGCGGTGAACATGCCCCCACGGCAATAGCCAGACAATGCCAGCCCATGGCTGCGCACGACGCGCGACACCTGTTCCAGCCCCGCCGCCGCGACCTGGTCGCGCCACGGGGAAATGGCCCGCACGCCCAGTCGCGCGCAGGCGTCCAGGATGTCCAGCAGCGGCACTTCCTGTCCGCGCGATTTGCGCACGGTGGCGGTGTTGATGGACATCCATTGATGGTCTTGGGAGAAATCGCGCATGGGTCGGCTACCGTGGAAGAATCATTTGATCTGGATGTTCGCGGCCTTGATGACCCGCGTGTACATGGCCCGCTCTTTGTCGATGAAGGCGGCGAACGAGGCGGGGCTGCCGCCGTCGGCGATGAAGCCCTGGTTGCCCAGGCGCTCGGTCACCAGGGGGGACTTCATGGCTACGGCCAGTTCTTTGGACAGGACTTTGAGCACGGCATCCGGCAGTTTGGCCGGCCCCCACAGTCCGTACCACGTGACCATGTCGAACCCGGGTATCCCCGACTCCGCGACGGTGGGCACGTTGGGCATGGAAGGCAGACGCGCGCTGGTGGTGACGGCCAGTGCCTTGAGTTTGCCGCTGGCCACGTGCGGGTAGGTGGAGGGAATGGCGTCGATGATGGCGCTGACTTGTCCGCCCAGCAGGTCGTTCAGCGCCGGCGCGGTGCCTTTGTACGGCACGACCAGGATGTCGAGCTTGGCGTCGTGCTTGATGGCTTCTTCCGCCACGTGCATGGGCGATCCGACGGCGGAGGTGCCGAAGGTGAATTTGGCGGGGTTGGCGCGCGCCTGGTCGATGAATTCCTTGAGGTTGGCGGCCGGCACGCTGGGGTGGGCCGCCAGCAGCATGGGCACGGAGCCCAGCAACGAGATGGGCGTGAAGTCCTTGGCCGTGTCGTAGGGCACGGTGTCGGACATCAGCGCGTTGGCGATCAGGGTGGGCGACTGCACCAGCAAGGTGTAGCCGTCGACCGGCGCGCGCGCCACGGCTTCGCTGCCGATGGCGCCGCTGGCCCCGGCGCGGTTCTCGACGACGAAGGACTGGCCCGTCTGTTCCGACAATCTGCCGGCCACCACGCGGGCGACCAGGTCCACGGTGCCGCCGGGGGCGTAGGGAACGATGATGCGTACGGGCCGCGATGGATACCCTTGTGCCTGGACCGCCGCGGTAGCGGCCAGCACGCCTGCGCCCAGCACGATCTTGCCTATCCAGGATTTCATGCATGTCTCCTCGGTGCGTGCCGGCCATGTTTCCGGCATCGCCGTTGCGGGCGGCGGCTCAGCAGTCGCAGCCCATTTTCAACAGCTTCAAGGCGTTGCCGAAGTAAATGCCTTCGCGGTCGGCCTCGCTCAGGTCCAGTGCGTCGATGGCGTCGGGAATGCTGCGGATGAAGGCCGGTCCACCTTCCGGATCGAACGGGCAATCGGTGGCGAACAGGACTTTTTCGGCGCCGAAGAATTCGAGGCCGCAGGCCACGCCGGCCTTGGATCCGGCCAGCGCGGTGTCGGCATAGAACATGCGGAAGTAGTCGATGGGCCGCTTGGGCATGCGCGCAAGCAGGCCTTCGTAGTCTTCGTCCGAGGTGCGGCTGCCGAACTGGTCCAGGCCCGGCCCCACCCTGCCGTCGAAGAACGGGATCATGGCGCCCATGTGGTGGGTGATCAGTTTCATCTCCGGCAGCTTGTCGAAGAAGCCGGAGAACACCATGCGAGTCATCGCCGCGCTGGTTTCGTAGGGCCAGCCGAAGGTCCACCAGATCTCGAACTTGGATTTCTTCTCGGTCAGGTAGTCGGGGAAGTTCGCGCCGCGCGCCGGGTGCATCCAGATCGGCACCTGGTATTCGTTCACCGCTTTCTCGAAGATGGGCCAGAACTCGGGATCGTCCAGCGGCCGGCCGTTGACGTTGGTGAAGATCTGGATGCCCCGCGCGCCCAGTTCGCCGATGGCTCGGTCCATTTCCCGCAGCGCGGCCTCGACGTTGTTCATGGGCAGCGACGCGACGAAGGCCGGGAATTTGTCGGGATGCTGCGCGACGATCTCGGCCATGCCGTCGTTGGCCAGCCGGGCCAGTTCCGGCGAGTCTTCCGGCCCCGCCACGAACTCGATGGGCGGCGACGACAGCGTCAGGATCTGCTGGTATCCCGGGAACTCCTCCATCATCTTCAGGCGGGCGTCCAGGTCGTACAGGACGGGCACCGTCAACCAGCGCTTGATCGCGCCCTGGTCCTTGGCAAGCGCCTTCATGCGCTCGAAGTACGCGGGCGGGAACAGGTGGGAATAGCTATCGATTTTTCTCACGCGCTTTCCTTTGTCGAAACCTATCCAGCAGTCCTATCGTCCATCCACGCCATGCAGGGCCAGCAAGGTGTTCATCCGCCCCACCGCCAGCCCGGGCTGCTCCAGCAGCCCCGCCCCATCCGCCAGCCGGAACAGCTCAGCGAAGTGCTGTAGCGACCGCGCGCTCTGCTGCCCGCCCACCATCGCGAAGTGGTCCTGGTGGCCGTTGAGCCAGGCCATGAACACGACGCCGGTCTTGTAGAAGCGCGTGGGCGCGCTGAAGATGTGGCGCGACAGCGGCACGGTGGGCGCCAGGATCCGGTTGAAGGCGTCCACGTTGCCGGCCGCCAGTTCCGCCAACGCCGCGCTGGCGGCGGGCGCGATGGCGTCGAAGATGCCCAGCAGCGCGTCGCTCTGGCGGTGGTTGGGCAGTTCGCCCTGGCCGTCGCCGGCGATCAGTTCGGCGTAGTTGAAGTCGTCGCCGGTGTACATGCGCACACCCGCGGGCAGGCGGCGGCGCATGGCGATTTCCTTGTCCTTGTCGAGCAGCGAGATCTTGATGCCGTCGACCCTGTCGGGGTGTGCGGCGATCACGTCCAGCGCGGTCCGCATGGCGGCATCCACGTCGTCGCTGCCCCAGTAGCCTTTCAACGCCGGGTCGAACATGTCGCCCAGCCAGTGCAGGATGACGGGCTCTTGGGCCTGGCCCAGGATGCGGTCGTAGACGCGTTCGTAGTCGGCGGGGCCGCGGGCCACATGGGCCAGCGCGCGGCTGGCCATGACGATGAGCCGGCCGCCCAGGGCTTCGATGGCGGCCATCTGTTCTTCGTAGGCGCGGATCACGTCGTCGACGCCCCGGGCGTCCTCGGGCGCCAGGTGGTCGGTGCCGCAGCCCGAGGCCACGCGCGCCCCCGGCACGTCGCGGGCCGCGTCCAGCGATCGGCGGATCAACTCAAGAGAAGTCGGCCAGTCCAGCCCCATGCCGCGCTGCGCGGTGTCCATGGCCTCGGCCACGCCCAGGCCCAGCGCCCACAGGCGCTGGCGGTAGGCGATGGTGGCGTCCCAGTCCACGGCGCATTGCAGCCACGGGTCGATGGCCGCCAGCGGATCGGCCACCACGTGCGCCGCCGAATAGGCGATGCGGTCGAAGCGCGCGCCGGCGGGCGGCGCCTGGAACGGCGCGCGGTCGCGCAGCGTGTACCGCCGCAGGCCGCCGGCCGCAGGCAGGTTGATCGACAGACTCATCGCCGGGCTCCGACGTCCAGCCGGGGCACGTCCACCCAGCGCCTCTCCTTCCAACTTTGCAGCGCGGCCTCGACCAGTTGCACGCCCTTGGCGCCCTCGGGCAGCGTCCAGCGGTACGGCGCGTCCTCCACCACGTGGCGGATGAAGTGTTCCCACTGGATCTTGAAGCCGTTGTCGTAGGCCTGGGTGTCGGGCACTTCCTGCCATTGTTCGAAGAACGGCATGGTCTGTTTCACGTCCGGGTTCCAGATCGGCTTGGGCGTGTTGACGCGCGACTGCGTGCGGCAGTCGGTCAGCCCCGCCACGGCCGAGCCGTGCGTGCCGTCCACGTGGAAGGTGACCAGGTCGTCGCGGCGCACGCGGGTGGTCCACGAGCTGTTGACCTGCGCCACGACGCCGTCGGCCAGTTCGAAGGTCGCGTAGCAAGCGTCGTCGGCAGTGGCCGGGTAGGGCTTGCCGGCTTCGTCCCAGCGCGTGGGGATGTGGGTCTTGCCCAGGCAGGAGACGGCCTGCACTTCGCCGAACAGGTTGTCCAGCACGTAGCGCCAGTGGCAGACCATGTCCAGGATGATGCCGCCGCCGTCTTCGGTGCGGTAGTTCCAGGACGGCCGCTGGATGGGCTGCAGGTCGCCCTCGAACACCCAGTAGCCGAACTCGATGCGCACCGAGAGGATCTTGCCGAAGAAGCCCGCCTTGTTCAGCATGTCCAGCTTGCGCAGGCCCGGCAGGAACAGCTTGTCCTGCACGGCGCCGTGCTTGAGGCCCGAGCCTTCGGCCAGCCGGCAGATCTCAACGGCCTCGTTCAGGTTGGTGGCGATGGGCTTCTCGCAATACACGTGCTTGCCGGCGCGGATGGCCTTGGCCAGCAGCGTGGGGCGCATCTGCGTCGTACCGGCGTCGAAGAACACCGAGTCGTCCGGGTTGGCCAGGGCCTGGTCCAGGTCGGTGCCCCAGCGCGGAATGTCGTGGGCCTTGGCCAGGGCTTCCATCTTCTCGGCGTTGCGGCCGACCAGGATGGGGTCGGGCATGACCTTTTCGCCATTGGACAGCGTGACGCCGCCCTGCTTGCGGATGGCCACGATGGACCGGATCAGGTGCTGGTTCATGCCCATGCGGCCGGTCACCCCGTGCATGATCAGGCCGAGTCGTTGTGTTGCCATGCGTGTCTCCGTCGTCGAGCGTGCGGTCTGCACTTAATTCACCATTTAGTGAATAGTGACGATACGGACGGCGGCTGTCAACGGCGGAAACGACATGCCGGCAGCGGGAAAAACCCTAATCCGTGTCAGACTGGCGAGGTTCCGGCACCATCAACCCCCTCGGCCAAAAGACGCATGGAAAGCCCGCTATTCCCCATGGACATCGCCGGCCAGCTGGACCGCGCCCGGGCCGTGATCGAACGGCACCTGGCCGATACGCTGGTGGCGATCCACCTGTACGGTTCGGCGCTGGATGGCGGCTTGAAGCGGTATAGCGACATCGACCTGCTGGTCACCGTGCGCGCCCGGCTGCCCGAGCCGCTGCGGCGCGACCTGATGCGGGACCTGCTGGCGGTCTCGGTGCCGGTGGACAGCGGCGGGCCATGGCGAGCGCTGGAAGTGACCGTCGTCGCGCTGGAGGACGTGGTGCCCTGGCGCCATCCGGCCACGCGCGAACTGCAGTTCGGCGAATGGCTGCGCCAGGACCTGCTGGCCGGCGTCGTGGAACCTCCGATCCCGGACCACGATCTCGCGATCCTGTTGACCAAGGCCCGGCAGCACGGCGTCGCCCTGTCCGGCCCGCCGGCGGCGTCCCTGCTCGACGCGGTGCCGCCGCGCGACTTCCGCGCCGCACTGGCCGATACCCTGGCGCAGTGGAACACCGAAGAGGACTGGGAGGGCGACGAGCGCAACATCCTCCTCGCCCTGGCGCGCATCTGGTACAGCGCCGCCACCGGCCAGATCGCGCCCAAGGACGTCGCGGCTACGTGGACGCTGGAACGCTTGCCCGAGCCGCACCGCCCCACCCTGGCGGCCGCGCGGGCCGCCTACCTGGAAGGGGAACAGGAGGGCCCTGTCGACAGCGAACGGGTCGCCGCCTTCATCGGCTACGCCCGGGCGGAAATAGCAAGCATCCTGGCGGAATCGGCCTTGCGCAACTCAGAATAAAAAAGCGGCCCGCGATGCAGGCCGCCCAACAAACGACAACGACAACAAAAAGAAGAATCAGCCCGCCACCGGCGCTTCCCTGCCCTCGACCTGGACGCGGAAACCCGAGCGCACGTTGGGCCAGTAGTCCCAGATGGCCTTGTGATGCGAGCAGCGGTTGTCCCAGAACGCGATCGAATGCGGCTCCCAGCGGAAGCGGCAGGTCCATTCGGGCTTGTTGCAGTGATCGACCAGGAATTTCAGCACGCGCTCGCCTTCCAGCCTGGGCAGCTCGTTGATGTGCGACGTGAAATCGGTATTGACGTAGATCAGTTTCTTGCCGCTCTCCGGGTGGCGCACGATGACCGGGTGCGACGAGATCGGCGTGCCGGGACCGAAGACGCGCGTGCCGTCGTGGGTGGCGGTCAGGCCTTCCAGATAGACCTTCATCCGGGGCGACAGCGCGTCGTAGGCCGCGTACATGCTGGCGAACATGGTGTCGCCGCCGCCGTGCGGGGGCACCGTGTGGTTGTACAGCATGCTGCCCAGCGGCGGAATCGCGGCACAGGACTGGTCGCTGTGGAAGTTCTCGCCCGAGATCTGCTTGGAGGTCTCGTCGTAGTGGAACTTGCGCACCAGCGGGTTATCGGTGGTCTTGCTGATGGTGTTGACGCCGACGTGCTTGCCCAGCGATCCGAAGTATTCCGCCGCGCGGATCTGGTCTTCGAAACTTATTTTCTGGTCGCGGAAGAAAATAACCTGGTATTCGATGAACGCGGCGCGCAGTTCCTTGACCTCCTGGTCGGTCAACGGACGGGTCAGATCGATATTCCCGATTTCCGCGCCTATATGCGGGGATATGGGTTTTACCGTTATGGATTCATATTTCATGGCGTTTTCCTGATTCCGCAAAAACAAACTACCGCGACCCCGGCGACCGGGTGGGCATGGACGGAATCATCCCCCGCGGAGCGGGATCCAGCTAGCCCTGGCGTCGACTAGTTGTTATGCATTTTTTGCATTACTCAGGGGGCGGACTCACTGCCAACCAGGGTTTCCGCCGCCGTTTGCCGCAACAGGTCCACGGTCTTGGCGGTCAACAGCGTGGGCGGCCGGCGGCTGTGCGTGACCAGCCCGATCACGCCGCCCACCACGGGCTCGATCAAGGGACAGATGCACAGGTCGGTGCCCGGCATGCCCGCCCGCACCAGGTTGTACGGCACCACCGCCGCGCCGAACCCTTTATCGACCAGCGCCACGATGGCCTCGACGCCGTCGATCTCGAAGGCGATGTCCAGCACGATGCCCTGCCGCGCGGCCTCGGCCTCGACCAGCATGCGCAGCGGATGCGGCTCGGACGGGAAGATCAGCCGGTGCTCGGCCAGGTGCGAGAACGCCAGCGGGCGGCTCTCCTGGCCCGCCTCGGTCTTGCGCAGGATCAGGCATAGCGGCTCGCGCACCAGGGGCTCGATCTCGGTCAGGGTCGAGACGGCCGGGTCGTACATCAGCGCGGCGTCCAGCTTGTCGGAAATCAGGCGTTCGTACAGCGTCATGCTCAGCGCCTCGACGATGGTGAGCCGGGCCAGCGGGAAGCGCTCGCTGAAGGCGCGCACCAGCGGCACGGTCAGCACCCTGCCCAGCGACGGCGGCATGCCGATCACCACCCTGCCGGTGATTTCGGTTTCCGATCGCGACAGCACCTGGGTGGCGGCGTCGAGCTGCTGCAGCACGCTGCGGGCGAACAACAGGAACTGCTCGCCCGCATCGGTCAGGACGATGCCGCGCCCATGGCGATGGAACAGGGCCTTGCGCAAATCCACCTCGAGCTGGCGGATCTGTCGGCTCAGGAAAGGCTGGCCGAGGCCGAGCGCCGCCGCTGCCCGGCTGAAGCTGCCATGCTCGGCCACGCGGACGAAGTATTCGAGTTGTTTGAAATCCATGGTTTTCGATCTAACAGAAATGCAATATTCGCATAGCTTGTTGCTATCTTCCAGCCAAGGCGGCGATTTGGCAAGAAGGTCTTGACAGTGTTCGACACGTGCTTATAGTGTGTCATCCATTAACCATTGAACCATACACGAAACACGATATCCGGTTTAAGCACCTTATATCGAGATCGGTTTCCGTATTCGGATCATGGTTTGCGCGAATCGGAATCGGTCCGCGCGAATGAATAATCAAATTATCAACGGAAGAGACATCAATAATATTCCCGCCCTCCGGGGCCGGAATGATCGGCATTTATCCGCCCATGATCCGGCGGGTGGTTTCTTCCCTTTCTTCGTCCAGAGAGTATTCACCATGGTATTGAGAAAATACGCGCTGCGAGCCTGTGTTGCCGCGACCCTCGCATCCCTCGGACTGGCGGGCGCGGCCCACGCCCAGGGCTATCCGGCCCGCCCCGTCACCATGGTCGTGCCTTTCGCCGCCGGCGGTTCCTCCGACATCCTCGCGCGGGCCTTCGGCGCCTCGCTGGCGGCCAGCCTGGGGCAGCCGGTCATCATTGAAAACAAGCCCGGCGCCGGCGGCATCATCGCCTCCGATTACGTGGCGCGCGCCCAGCCGGACGGCTATACGCTGCTGTTCGGCACCATCGGCACCCATGCCATCAACCCGGTGCTCAAGAAAACCCTGCCCTTCGACGTCGCCAAGAGCTTCACCGCCATTGGCCGCCTGCAGGACGGCCCCCTGGTCCTGGTCGTCAACCCTTCGCTGCCAGTCAAGAACCTGCGCGGCCTGATCGACTACGCCCGCGCCCATCCGGACAAGCTCTCGTATGCCTCGGCGGGCATCGGCGCCATCTCCCACCTGGGCGGCGAGCTGTTCAAGTCGGAAGCCAAGGTGGAGATCACCCACGTTCCCTACAAGGGCGGCGGCGCCGCCATGCCTGACCTGTTGGGCGGACAGGTCCAGCTCATGCTGGAAACCATCCCCAACACCTTGTCGTCGGTCCGCGCGGGCAAGCTGCGCGCGCTGGCCATCAGCAGCGACAAGCGCTCGGCCTCGCTGCCCGACGTGCCTACCTTCAAGGAAAGCGGGCTGAAGGGCCTGGACGTCACGACCTGGACCGGGCTGTTCGGCCCCGCGGGCATGCCGGCCGACATCGCATCCCGCCTGAATGCCGAGATCGCCAAGGCCGCCGCCGATCCCGACTACGTCGCGCGCATCGAGCAGACCGGCAGCGAAGTCGCCAAGCCCATGTCCCGGGAACAGTTCGCCGCCTTCGTCAACAGCGAGGTCGCGCGCTGGCGCACCGTGGCCCAGGCCGCGGGCGTCCAGCCCGAATAGGCCGGCCGCTACCCCGGCGCGTCGCCCCCCGGTCCGCGGGCCGGCGGCGACGCGCCGGCGGCGGCGGACTGCACGGGCACCGCCTCGGGCGCCAGGGACTTCATGCATGCCGCGTAGTCGGCGGCGACCTCGGCCAGCGAAGTCCGGCTGCCGTAGATTCCCGAGACCAGCCCGACGAACCAGGCCCGGGTCTCCACGTCGTCGATGTGCGAATTGGAAAGCACGGAATCGATCGTGCGCTGCGCACTCCACCCCATATCCCGCAGCCGGACGACGACTTCCTTCACGTCACGACTGGTCACGCATTCCTCCTGCCCCGAAGTCGTTGCGCCCGCCCGGTCGGAACCGTTCATGGCGCACCCCATCGTCACAGCGGTCGCGAGTCCCGCGAGCACCGATCTCATGGATTCCGCAATCCTTGTAAATTTTTCGTTGTCTGGCTTCCGGCAAGCATATCGAAGGGCAGCCGCGAACTCCACAACGCCGCGCGCCGCTTTGCGTTGCGCGCGACACCGCCGCGCCGGGGCGGCCAGGCTGTTAAACCCGGAAAGAACCGCAACGGAGCTGTAACCCCTGGCGGCCGGGCATCCGGCTAAGCTGGCGCCAAATCGGAACGGACTCCGCCATGCGCATTCCCCCCACGACGCGCGAGACCCGGCATACGGCGCAAGCCCACCTCAGGGCGGCCGTGCATCCGCTGCGCCCGGACATCCCGGCCCGGGCCATCACCATCGAAACCGACGAACGAGGGCTCTGGAGCGCCCAGATCTTCGGCGTCGAGCAGGCCCTGCAAAGCCCCGGGGAATCCCTGTACCTGGAAGTGATGGACCGGCTGTCGCACTGGCACCCCATCTACGAACACGAAGAAATCTCGGCGCTGCTGACCACGCTCAAGATCATCGCGCCCAAGGCGGGACTGGCCATCCCGCCCGGCGCCCTGAAGCTGATCGAGCTGCCCGCGGGCGTTCTCGTGCTCACGCTGAACGATCTTCCCGTCGTGGCCTCCGAAGACCCCCTGCACCTGCTGTCCCAGGCCGTGGTCAGCCTGCGCGCGGCCCAGGCCGCGGCGCGCTGACCGCCTCGGGCATCCCCCAGCATGCCGGGAAAGCGCCGGCTGGTATCATGATGTCCCCCGCCCGTCCAGGGCGGGCCAGCAACAGGTGAAGCATGTTCCCAGCACGACTCACAGACGGCTACCGCTCTTTCCTGGGCGGCCGTTTCAACGACGAGCGCACCCGCTACGAGACGCTTGCCGAAAAGGGCCAGAAGCCCGAAATCATGGTCATAGGCTGTTGCGATTCCCGCGTGGCCCCGGAAGTCATCTTCGACGCCGGCGCCGGCGAGCTCTTCGTGGTCCGCAACGTCGCCAACCTCGTCCCCCCCTACGAAGGCATCACCCAGCACTACCACGGCACCAGCGCGGCGCTGGAGTTCGCGGTGCAGTCGCTGCGCGTCAAGCACATCGTCGTGCTGGGGCACGCTCTGTGCGGCGGCGTCTCGGCCTTCGCCAACAGCGCCGACCCGCTGTCGCCCGGGGACTTCATCGGCAAGTGGATGCAACAGATCGCTCCGGTGGTCGAACGTACCGTCCCGCCCGGCGAAAACCCCGGCATGTACATCCGCCAGCTCGAACTGGCCACGGTCGAACACAGCCTGAACAACCTGATGACCTTCCCTTGCGTACGCATCCTGGTGGAACGGGGCCAGTTGCAGTTGCACGGGGCGTACTTCGGCGTCGCCACGGGCGTGCTGATGGTGCGCGATCCGGCCACCGGCGAGTTCCGTCCCGTCACGGAAAACCCGCTCCCGCTGGACTGAGCACGCCGGGCAACAATTCTTACGCAACGTCATCGGGCGCCGGCGGTCCAAGCGGTTTGCACCGCGCACGGCCGCTGCGCACGGAGCCTGGACCATGATGTTACGTATTGCCGCCACGGCGCTGTTGTCCCTGTCCCTCCCCCTGCTCGCCCACGCCGCCGGCACCGCTCGGCTGGCCGGACTGGACGACCGGGGGCAACCCTTCTCCGCCTCGGTCGAATACGCCGGCAGCAACCTGCGGGCCGCTTCGCCCCAGAGTCCGAACAACTACCTGCTCGCCCGCGGCGACAAGATCTATGCCGTCAGCCGCGTCAACGGCCAGCAGGTGGTCATGGAGGCCGCGGACCTGATGCGCATGGCGGGCGGCCTGATGCCCAGCCCGACGGCCGCGCTCGAACAGGTCAGCGCCATCGTGTCCCTGCAACCGACCACCCGCAGCGAAACCGTGGCCGGACTGGGCGGCACCGTCTACATGCTGACCTACGAGGATGGCCGCCGGCAGCGGCGCTCCGAGGAACTGGTCCTGACGTCGGCCCCCGCGGCCAGCGAGCTGACCGCCGCGGCGCTGAAGCTGGGCCGCGGCCTGGCCTCGCTGTCGGGCACCCTGCTGCCCCCCGGCGCGGACGACCTGGCACGGCGCCTCCAGGCGGACCGGCTCGGCCTGCTGCGTTTCGGCGACCGCTTCAAGGTGGAGGCCCTGGACGACCGCCCGCCTCCGCCCGCGCGCTTCGAAATACCCGGCGGCTCGTTCCAGATCCCCGATCTGCGGGGCCTCCTGCCCGGCCTGGGAGGCCGCTGAGCCCCAGGCACGCAAACCGCGCGGACCCGGCTAGAATGCCAGGATCCGCACGCCTGCCCGAGCCCATGCCCCTTCTCGTCCTGTCCGCCCCGCGCCGCGGGAAAACGGCCTCCCCATGACGCGCGCCTCGAGACTCGGCCTGGTCACCATCGTCGTCGGGATCGTCGTCCTCGGCCTGAAGTACCTCGCCTACCGGCTTACCGGCAGCATCGCGCTTTACTCCGATGCGCTGGAAAGCATCATCAACGTGGCCACCGCCGTCATCACCGTGGTGGCGCTGTCGGTCAGCGCCATGCCGGCCGACGCCAACCATCCCTACGGCCACAACAAGGCCGAGTACCTGTCCGCGGTCCTGGAAAGCACGCTGATCGTGTTCGCCGCGCTGACCATCCTGCGCGAAGCCTACCAGGGCTTCATGAACCCGCGCCCGCTCGATACACCGGTCCTTGGCATGGTGATCAGCCTGGCCGCCACCCTGATCAACGGCGTCTGGGGCACCCTGCTGATGCGCTACGGCCGCCGCTGGCATTCGCCGGCCCTGGTCGCCGACGGCCACCACCTGTGGACCGACGTGATCTCGTCGATCGGTGTCGTGATCGGCGTGGCGCTGGTCGCGCTGACCGGATGGACCCGCCTGGACTCCATCATCGCCGGCCTGGTCGCGCTGCATATCCTGTGGTCCGGATGGCAATTGATGCGCGACTCGGTGGGCGGCCTGATGGACGAGGCCCTGCCCCGGGAAATCGTCGACGGCGTGCGGCGCATCATCCGCGACCACGCCGCCGGGGCGCTGCAGGCCAATACCCTGCGCTCGCGCCGCTCGGGACCCCGGGTCTTCATCGAATTCAATCTCGTCGTGCCCGGCACGATGCCCGTGGGCGCCGCCCACGCGATCTGCGACCGGCTGGAAGCCGCCATCCATGGCTACATCGAAGGCAGCTCCATCGTCATCCACATCGAACCCGAACAACAAGCGGTCGCCTCGCCCGAGGTCCGCATCAGCTGAGCCCATCGCACCATGTTCACTTCCCCGCCCGACTCCCTCCCCCATCCGGCCATCGTCGATGCCACCCGCGCTTGGCTGGAGAAGGCCGTCATCGGCCTGAACCTCTGTCCTTTCGCCAAGGCCGTCCACACCAAGGGACAGATCCAGTACGTGGTCAGCGACGCGCGCGACCCTGACGCGCTGCTCGAGGAACTGGGAGAATGCCTGCGCACGCTGGCGCAGGCCGACCCGGAGCAGGTCGACACCGTGCTGCTGATCCACCCTTGGGCGCTGGCCGATTTCTACGACTACAACGAGTTCCTGGACGAGGCCGACGCCGCCGTGGAAGTCCTGGGCCTGGAAGGAGAGATCCAGGTGGCCAGCTTCCATCCCGATTACCAGTTCGCGGACACCGGCGCCGACGATATCGAGAACTACAGCAATCGCTCCCCTTATCCCACCCTGCATCTGTTGCGCGAAGCCAGCGTGGACAAGGCGGTGGAGGCCTTTCCCGAAGCCGACAGCATCTACGAGCGCAATATCGAGACCTTGCGCGAGCTGGGCCACGAAGGCTGGAAGAAACTGGGACTGTAGGGCGGGCGGAACGGACGCTGCGGCGTCCGGACTTCAGTCCTCGCTCACGCGGCCGCGCAGCCGCTTGGCTTCGCCGTGCCGCACCTTGCGCTGCAAGCGGCGCTGCTGCGATCCCTTCGTCGGCCGCGTGGGTTTGCGCGGCTTCGGCGGCTCGGCCACCGACACCAGCAGCGCGCCCAGGCGTTCGAGCGCGTCGGCGCGGTTCTTTTCCTGGCTGCGATAGGCCTGCGCCTTGATCACCACCACGCCGGCGCTGGTGATGCGCCGATCGGCCTTCTGCATCAGCGCCTCTTTCCAGGCCTGGGGCAGCGAGGAGGCGCCCAGGTCGAAGCGCAGGTGGACCGCGCTCGACACCTTGTTGACGTTCTGGCCGCCCGCCCCTTGCGCGCGGATCATCGTGAAGACGATCTCGTCTTCATCTATCGCGACGCCGGGAGCCAGATGCAGGACGGGCATGCGGGCCTCAGTGCGCGGCCGCGTCCACGCGCATGCCCAGCCGCCGCAACAGGTTGCGGTCGGCCTCGGCCTGCGGGTTCTCGGTAACCAGGAGCTTGTCGCCGTAGAACATGGAATTGGCGCCGGCCAGGAAGCACAAGGCCTGCAGCGCCTCGTCCATCTGCTCGCGCCCCGCCGACAGCCGGACCACGGCCCCGGGCATCGTGATCCGCGCCACCGCGATGGTGCGCACGAACTCGAACGGGTCCACCGACGCGTTGTCCGCCAGCGGCGTGCCCTGCACCCGGACCAGGTTGTTGATGGGCACGGATTCGGGGTATGGGTCGAGGTTGGCCAGTTGCACGATGAGCCCGGCCCGCTCGCGGCGCGATTCGCCCAGGCCCACGATGCCGCCGCAACAGACCTTGATGCCGGCTTCGCGCACCCGGCCCAGCGTATCCAGCCGGTCCTGGTAGGTGCGCGTGGTGATGACGCGGCCGTAGAACTCGGGCGAGGTATCCAGGTTGTGGTTGTAGTAATCGAGCCCGGCCTCGCCCAGTTGTTCGGCCTGGCCCTCGCGCAGCATGCCGAGCGTCACGCAGGTCTCCAGCCCCAGGCCCTTGACCGCCTTGACCATGTCGGCCACCGCGTCGACCTGGTGCGGCTTCGGGCTGCGCCAGGCCGCCCCCATGCAGAATCGCGTGGCGCCGTTGTCCTTGGCCGCCTGCGCCGCCTGCAGCACCTCGTCCAGGGGCATCAGCTTCTCGGCTTCGACACCGGTGTCGTAGCGCGAGGATTGCGGGCAGTACGAGCAGTCCTCGGGGCATCCGCCGGTCTTGATCGACAGCAAGGTCGACAGTTGCACGGCATTGGGATCGAAGAAGCGCCGGTGTACCTGCTGCGCCTGATAGAGCAGATCCGCGAACGGCAATTCGAACAGCGCCATCACCGCGTCCACGTTCCAGGATGTGCAATTGCGGCGAGATGTAACGGAGACGGCCGCGTTCGCGACGGCGGAATCAGCTTGCATGGGAACTCCTTCACGAGGGACGGCGCGGCCTGCGGACCGCGGCCAGCGCACATGGTAAGCAAGCCGCGCGGCCGCATCAAATATTCAAAATCCGTTTTTTGCATCAAAAATCGGCGAAATTGCCGCGTACGCCATGATTTTGAGTCAAACCGCGGCCAACATGACGCCTACACCTGTTGCAACTTCGCAGAATTTTTCGGTTAAGGTTGAGAGGAACCCTCGCGCAGTAGCCGCTCTCGCGCGGTGCTGCGCCAACGGTCATCGTCAGCCGCCGGACTTGCATTTCTTCTCCAAGATTGTTTGAATGCCGGCTCTGTGCACAGGCAGAGGGCCATCCGGCCGGTCTGCCGCTATTTTTCAAGGAGTACGCATGCGCACCAAGAAGGAACTGATCGACGCTCTCGCCGAGCGCACCCAACAACCGAAGAATGTCTCCGAAGCCTTCATCGACGCGCTGGGCGATGCCCTGCGCGACACGCTGGCCAAGGGCGACGAGGTCGTGCTGCCTGGCGTCGGGAAGTTCTCGGTGAAAGAAAAAGCCGCCAAGACGGGCCGCAACCCCCGTACCGGCGAAGCGATCCAGATCGCTGCCCGCAAGGCACCCGCTTTCAGCGCCGCCAAGGTCCTGAAAGACGCCGTCGACGTCAAGTAAGCGTCGCCGCCACGCGCGCCCTCCGCATATAGCGGCGGTGCGCGCCGAATCAGTCTGCCTTACACTGCAAGAATCCTTCGCTCCCGGAGTCATTCTTGTCTACCGACCACCCCGCCGAGCCCTTCAGCGGTCCCAGCACCACCTACCTGGTCTCGCAGGTACACCATCCCCTCCGCAACTTCAGCGACGCCCTGCTCAAGCCCTATGGCGTGACAGGCATCCAGTTCACCGTGCTGTCGGTGGTCGCGCACCGCGAAAAGCTCTCCTCCGCGGATCTGTCCAGGCGCTTCTACGTCACGCCCCAATCGATGGGCCAATTGCTCTCGACCCTGGAAGAACGGGGCCTGCTCGAGCGCAAGGAGGACGCCAACAATCGCCGCATCCTGCGCATCACGCTGACCCCGGCCGGACGCGAAGTGGTCGAGGCCGGCACGCGCGAGCTGAACCGCTTCGAGCAGGAGGCTTTCTCCAGCCTCAGCCCCAAGGAACTCAAGACCTTTCGCGGACTGCTGCGTACCGTCATCGACGATTTGCGCAGCCGGCATATCGGCGCCACCTAGCGGGCACCGTGATGATCGAAATTCCTTGTGATTCCATAATTATTATGTGATTCAACTCGCTCATCGCTTCATCTTATAGTCCCCCCAACATGATGGACAATGAGGGGATATCGATGAAGAAACTGGTCTTGCGCGCAACGCCGATGCGGCGTGCGTGCCTCGCCACCTTGGCAACGCTGGCCCTGGCCGGCACCGCATCGGCCGCGGCCGCCGAATTTCCCGCCGGGCCTGTCACCATCGTCGTGCCTTTCCCGCCCGGAGGCCCCACCGACACCACCGCACGGCTGGTAGGCAGGACGCTGTCGAAACAACTCGGCCAACCCGTGGTGATCGAGAACCGCGCGGGCGCGGGCGGCACGGTCGGCTCTGCCTCGGTCGCGCGCGCCAAGCCCGACGGCCACACCCTGCTGTGGGCCAGCACCAGCAGCCTGGGCGTGGCGCCGGGGCTGTACCGCAACCTGGCCTACTCGCCGATGGAATCCTTCGCGCACGTGGGCCTGGTGGCGCGCAGCCCCATCCTGCTCGTGGTGCGCAATGCGTTTCCCGCCAATACCTTGCAGGAACTGGTCGCCTATGCCGCCAAGAACAAGGTGTCCTACGGTTCCGCGGGCAACGGTTCGATCAACCACCTGACCGGCGAATGGTTCAAGGAAGTATCCGGCGCGAACATCCTGCACGTGCCTTATAAGGGCGGGGCGCCGGCGCTGGCGGACATGATCGGCGGCCAGATCGACATGACGCTGGAGACCATCACCGTCGTGCGGCCCTACCTGGAGAGCGGCCGGGCCAAGGTCCTCGCCACCGGCGGCGCCACGCGCTCGGCCGACATGCCGCAGGTGCCCACCGTGCGCGAAGCCTTCGGCGGCGATTTCGAATCGTATTCCTGGACGGGCCTGGTGGCACCCGCCGGCACGCCGGCAGCCGTCGTGCAAAAGCTCAACGCCGCGCTGCGCGCGGCCCAGGACGACCCCGAGCTGATGGGCCAGATGAAGGCCGGCGGCCAGGACGTGATCAAGACCACGCCGGACGAATTCCGCAGCTTCCTGGCGAGCGACACCAAGCGCTGGGCCGAACTGATCAAACGCACCAACACCACACTGGACTGATCCATGCGCATCATCATCGCCGGCGGCGGCCTGGGCGGATTGACCGCCGGCCTCGCCCTGCTCCAACAAGGTTTCCAGGTCCGCATCCTGGAACAGGCCCCGCAATTGAAAGAAGTCGGCGCGGGCATACAACTCGGGCCCAACGCCGTGCACGTGTTGTATGCGCTGGGCCTGGAAGGCGACATGGCCGCGCAGGCCTGCGAGCCCGAAGGCAAGATCGTACGGCTGTGGAACACCGGCCAGACCTGGAACCTGTTCAACCTGGGCGATGTCTCGCGCGAACTCTACGGCTACCCGTACCTGACCGTGCATCGCGCCGACCTGCACCAGGCCATCGCCGCCGGCGTACGGCGCGCCGATCCCGACGCCCTGGTGCTGGGCGCCAAGTTCGAACGCTTCGAGCAGAACGGTGATGGCGTGATCGCCTACACGGCCGATGGCCGGAGCTTCCAGGGCGACGTGCTGGTCGGCGCGGACGGCGTGCACTCGCTGGTGCGCGGCCAGTTGTTCGGTGCCGACCGGCCGGACTTCTCCGGGCTGGTCGCCTGGCGCGGCGTGATCGACGCCGACAAGCTGCCCGAGCGCCTGAGCCGGCCGGTGGGCGTGAACTGGGTGGGTCCCGGCGCCCACGTCATCCACTATCCGCTGCACGGCTACAAGCTGGTGAACTTCGTCGCGGCCGTGGAACGCAGCGATTGGCAGGTCGAGTCCTGGACCGAGCGCGGCACCACCGAAGAGTGCCTGCACGACTTGCGCGGCTGGAACGAAGACGTGCATACGCTGGTGCGCGCCATCGACGTGCCCTACAAATGGGCGCTGATGGTTCGCGATCCCATGGCGCGCTGGAGCGAAGGCCGGGTCACCCTGCTGGGCGACGCCTGCCATCCCATGCTGCCTTTCCTCGCGCAAGGCGCGGGCATGGCCCTGGAAGACGGCTACATCCTCGCGCGCGCATTGCGCCAGTACGCCGATCCGGCCCAGGCACTGCAACGCTACGAGCAGGCGCGCAAGGACCGCACCGCCAATGTCATCCTCGGCGCCAATGCCAACGCCAAGCGATTCCACAATCGCGAACTGGCCCACGCCGAGGGCGCGGCCGCCTACGTGAACCGCGAATGGCAGGAGGACCGGGTGAAGGAACGCTACGAGTGGCTCTTCACCTACGACGTCGAAACCGTACCCATCTGATCCCCCCCGGACATCGGAGCCGCCCCGCACGCGCGGGGCGGCCGTGGACATCATGGCCGAACGGGAACCCTTCCCCTACGCGTCGGCGGCCATCACGGCCTTGAATACCCTGGCGAATTCGGTCAACGTATCGGGCAAGGGCGCCCCCGCCCGCATCACGTAGCAGAAATCGAACGCCACCGCCGGACTGATCACCCGGTGCTCCACCGCGTAGCGGGCGCACGCGATCTGCGAAAACTCCGGAATGACCGCGATGCCGAAGCCCTGCTCGGCCAGCCCCAGGGCCGTATCCAGGTGCTGCACGGCGATGCGGCGGCCGATGTTGACCTGGTGCTTGAACAAGGCATCTTCCGCCAATTGATGAATCGGGCTGTCTTCGGTCAGCGCCACATAAGGCTGATCGCGCAGGATCTCCCAGGTCGTGTCCTTGCGTCCCTTCGCCGACGGCGTCGGCGCATAGCGCCCCGGCGCATAGACCGCCAGCAGCCCCGATGGCGCCAGCGCCTTGCGCACCAGCCCCGACACCTTCGAAAAGAACGCGCCGAAAGCCGCGTCGGCCTCGCCCGTCTCGACCAGTTGCTGGATCTCGAGGGGACTGCCGGCCATGATCTCGACCTCGACCTGCGGATGGGCCGCCAGGAACCGCCGCATGGTCTCCGGCACGACATTGGCGGCCATCAAGGGCGTGAACGCCAGGCGCAGGGCGGCGCCCTCCTGGCGCCCCATGTCGCGCAGGCGGGCCGCCGCCGCGCTGAGTTCGCGCTCGACCAACTCCGCCGCGGGCAGAAAGACACGGCCGGCCTCGGTCAGCACCACCGCGCGGGTGGTGCGCTCGAACAACCGGGTATTGAGCTGGGATTCGAGTTCGCGAATGGTCGCGCTCAGCCCCGCCTGGCTAAGGTGCAGACGCTGGGCGGTACGGGTGAAATTGCCCGATGCCGCCACGCCCAGAAAAGCCCGTAATTGGCGCAAAGAAATATTCATGCGCCAATTATTTCAGTTTTCCCCCAACCGTGCGCCCCCCAGACCCAGGATGCGGTGGATCCGGCTTTGCCGGTCCACCCGCATCGCCCCTCGGGACCCGGCGCCGGGCCGCCCCAAGGCGGGTCCCGGCCCCCTTGGGGGGCTGCCGCGTAGCGGCTGGGGGCCCACCATCCTGGGCGCCCGTCAGGGCGTAGGGGGGGAACTAGTCCAGCTTCAACCCCGTCCGGCGCACGATGTCGCCCCACTTGGAGATATCGGTAGCGATGATCTTGCGGAACTCCTCGGGCGAGGTCGGCGCGGGGTCGGCGCCGGCCGCGCGCACGCGCTCGATCACGCCGGGGTCGGTCAGCGCCGCCCGAATCGCCGCGTTCAGGCGCTTGACGACGGGTTCGGGCGTGCCGGCGGGCACGGCGATCCCGAACCAGCCCATGGCCTCGTAGCCCTTCATGCCCGACTCGTCCAGCGTAGGCACGTCAGGCAGCGAACTCGACCGTTCGCGCGTCGTCACGGCGAAGGCCTTCATGCGCCCCTCCTTGATATACCCCACGGCGCTGGGCACATCGCTCATGGCCACCGGAATCTGCCCGGCCAGCGCATCGGTGGTGGCCGGGCCCGTGCCCTTGTAGGGCACCAGGACGGTCTTCACCTCTCCAATCTGATTGAAAAGCTCGCTGGCCAGATGCATGACCGTGCCCAGGCCGCCATGGCCGATCGACAGCTTGCCCGGCTCCGCCTTGGCCGCGGCAAGCAGGGCCTTGACGTCCTTGTACGGGGAATTCGCCGGCCCCACCACGACGAAGGGCGAGCTCGCGACCATGCTGACCGGAATGAGATCCTTGACCGGATCGAAAGGCATCGTCCGATACAGCACACTGTTGATGCCCAGCGCGCCGGCCCCGCTGAATACCATCGTGTAGCCATCGGGCGCCGATCGAACCACCGACTCGACGCCGATGTTGCCCCCTGCTCCACCCTTGTTCTCGACCACCACCTGCTGGCCCAGTTGCTTGGACATGACGGGTGCCATGACGCGAGCGATGAGGTCCGTGCTGCCGCCCGGCGGGAACGATACCACCAGCCTCAGCGGACGATTGGGAAAATCCCCTTGCGCCTGTGCCACCGGCAACGCCAGTACGGTCGCGGTCGCCAGGGCCGTCACGATCATCTTCTTCATTTCAGTCTCCTTTTTCATAGCCATATGGGTCCTGCCGCTCGGTGGCGGCCTTCTTATTTTTGAACGTGATCAAATTTGATCATGATTCGTTTCCAGCGACCGCACCATCAGGGCATTCACCGTATCCGCGGCCTCGTAGGCCGCCCAGTGACCCGCGCCGGGAATCATGTCGAAGGCCGCCTGCGGCAGCGCCTCGCGCAAGGTGCGGCCTTGCGCGGATGCATCGCCGCCGCCGTAGACATCGCGTTCGCCGGCGATGCCATGCACCGGACAACGCAGGCCCAGGAAAGCCTCCAGCTCGCGGCTGGCCAGCAGCGGCCGGGTGTCGAGCCGGCAACGCTCCAGGTTGTCGGCATGCAGCCGGACGGCCTCGTCATCGATCAGGGCGGCGTTGCCGAACATGGAGACCTCGAGGTTGTGCCGGTGGATACGGGCCGCCTCGACCGGATCGGCGATACCGCGCCAACGCAGCAATTCGGGCGGCCGCGGCACCATGCGCGAGAAGGCGCCGCGCAGCAACAGGACCTGGCGGACGCGCTGCGGCTGTTGCCGCGCCATGCTCTCCACCAGGACCGAGCCCAGGGAAAATCCAGCGAGCGCCACGTTTGCGTCAGGACCCTCGATCTGGTCGATGCCCAGCCACAACAGGCGGGCAAAAGCGGCGCACGACACATCGCCGGCCGGCAGATCGGAATCGCCGTGGCCGGGCAGATCGGGCACGAGCACCGTGAAGCGTTCGGCCAGCGCGGCGATGTTGCGCACCCAATGCGTCCACGAACCGCTGTTGCCGTGCAGCAGGACGACCCGTGGACCCGCGCCCCATTGCCGCCAGACTACGGCCCGGCCATCGTCAACCGTCGTGTGGATCCGGGCAGCCTGCCCGAGCGTGTCGACCATTTCGTACACCCTTGTCTCTCTCGCGTCCGGTCTCGTCCGGCGCTTATGATAATCACACCTTATATAAAGTTTCTTTACTTATCAAGAGAATCTTGCATCATCGGCGGGGAGGCTTGCCGAGTTCTTCTAGAATAGGCAGCCACGACACCACCGCCACTCTCATTCCTCCGCGCCCTGCTCTTTCATGTCATGAAGAATCCATCCACTTTGTCTTCCCCGAACCAGGAACTGGGCCTGCGCGAGCGCGCCAAACTCGACAAGCTGCGGCGTATCAAACAGGCAGCGCGCGACGTCTTTCTGGAAAAGGGCTACGACGCGGCGACCACGCGCGAAATCGCGCAGCGCGCCGAAGTGGCCATCGGAACCATCTTCGTCTACGCCGACGACAAGCTCGATCTGTTGATGATGATCGTCAACAACGACCTGGATGCCGTGAACGACAAGAGCGCCAGGGTGCTGCGGCGGGACGGTCCGTTGATCGAATTGCTCATGGCTTTCTTCGAGCTGCGATACCGCTACTGGGCCAGGCATCCGCAGATCTCGCGGCCGGCGGTGCAGGCCACCTCGGACTTCCTGGCCCACAGCAGCGACCGCGGCGAGGAAACGCGTCGTTTCTACGCCCGCCGCGCCAACATCTACGCCATGCTGGCCGACGTCGTACGGCGCAAACAGGAACAAGGGCAGATCGGCAGCAACGCGACCCCCGATCTGATCGCCTCGTTGTTCGTCACCATCTACCTGGCCGAAGTGCGGCGCTGGCTCAGCCAGTCCACGCCGCGCCCCGGCGTCGGCCTGGCCTCGCTGCGCGCGCTGCTGCGCCTGGCCATCGAGGGGCTGGCGCCCATGGAGGCCGAACGGCAGGCGCTGGCGTCCACCGACTGAGCGGCGACGCCGCGCGGCACGGCCTGCCGTGCAGGCTACGCGCCTCCCAACAGGTCGCGCGAATCGAGCAGGGCGTAGACGATCTCGGGAGTGCGTTCGAAGCAGCGGCGGATCGCGGCGGGAACGGCTTCGCGCGTCTTGCGGCACAGGCCCCGCTGCTCCGCCAGTTCGATGGTGATCCCTCGCACCGTGCGGACTTCGTTGGCGCTGGGTTCGATATGCAAGACGATGCCCAGTTGCGCGCGCATGCGCGCCTGCATCGCCATCAGGTCTTCCAGCGTAGCCAGGGTTTCGAGACGGGCCACCAGCCGCTTCTCTTCTTCCTTGGTCAACAGGAGGATGCGGCTATCGCCCTGCGGGTCGGCCAGCAAATGGTCGCGTTCGCAGATACAGGCGCCGGGCGGGCATTCCTTGCGGAGGGGAAACGAGGCGTTCATGCCCCGGGATTTTAGCCCCTACCCAGCAAGGGCATGGACAAGGGGAACATCGTGCTGTCGTAAAGGTTGACCTCGGGCGGCAGGCTGGCCATCAGCAGCACGACCCGGGCCACGTCCTCGGCCTTCATCAACTCGCCGGGTTCGAACTTGCGGCCGGACTTGGCGGCCAGCGCCGACTCGGTCACACCGGGGTGCAGCACGCTGACCGCGATGCCGTGCGCCCGTCCGTCCAGCGCCAGCGCATGGGTCATGCCGGACAAGCCGTGCTTGGTCGTCGTGTACGGCACCGAGTCCGGCCGCGGCACCTTGGCCGCCACGCTGCCGATGTTGATGATGCGTCCCTGGCGCCGCGGCTTCATGACCCGAAAGGCCTCGCGGCTGCAAAGGAAAGCGCCGGTCAGGTTCACATCGACGACGCTGCGCCAGGTGTCCAGGCTCATGTCCTCGATAGGCTGGCTGGTGGTGACGCCGGCGTTGTTGACCAGCACGTCCACGCGGCCATGGGCGGCAAGCGCGGCGGCGAACAATTGCGCCACGTCTTCTTCACGGCTGACGTCGGCGACGCAGGCAAGCGCCTCGCCGCCCGCGTCGCGCACCATCCGTGCCGTCTCGTCCAGGGCGTCCCGGCCGCGCGCGGCCAGCACCACGCGCGCGCCGGCCTGGCCGAACGCCACCGCCACGGCCCGGCCTATGCCGGAACTGGCGCCCGTCACGATCGCGACGCGATCCTCAAGGCTTCGCATGCTTGGCCCGTCCCTTGCCTGTCATTCGGCGGTCATGCCCGCGGCGCGGATAATGCGCCCCCACTTCTCGGTGTCGATCGCCACCACCCGCGCGAGATCGTCCGGACCGCCGCTCAGGGGTTCGGCGCCGATGCTGCGCAGAAAGCGGGCCGTCTCGGGGCTGCCGGTGACCTTGAGCAGTGCGGCGCTCAAGGTCTTGCGCACGGCTTCGGGCGGATTGGCGGGCAGGAAGATGCCGAACCATCCCCCCAGGTCGTAGCCTTTCACGCCGGCTTCGTCCATGGTGGGCACATCGGGCAAGGACGTGGGCCGCTTGCTGCCCGTGACCGCCAGCGCCTTCACGCGGCCCCCCTTGAGCTGGGGAATGGCCAGTGTCGCGTCGGCGAACAGGAAGCTCACCCGCCCCCCGATCAGATCGGTCATGGCCGGCGGCACGCCCTTGTAGGGCACGTTGACGGCATCGACGCCGGCCAGCGTCTTGTAGAGTTCTCCGGCCACCTGTCCCGTGGCATTGCCGCTGGCCCACGAATACTTGCCGGGCTGGTCCTTGAGCATCTTGGTCAACTGCGCGACGTTGTCGACCTTGGTGTGTTCGGGCGCCACCAGCAGCACGAACCCCAGGCTGGCCACCGTGCCCACCGGCGCGAAATCCTTGATGGGATCGAAGGGCAGCTTCTTGAACAGATGGACGTTGGCCGCATGGGTGGAGTTCGGCGTGAACAGGATGGTGTAGCCGTCGGCGGGCGCCTTGGCCACGAAGTCGGCGGCCAGGTTGCCGAGCGCGCCGGCCTTGTTTTCCACCACCACCGGCTGGCCGAGTTCCTTTTCCAATCCCGCGGCCACCTGGCGCGCGACATTGTCGATGCCGCTGCCCGCGGGATATCCCAGCAACATGCGCACGGGCCGCACGGGGTAGTCGGCGGCCAGGGCCGGCGCGCCGGCCAGCAGGGTGATCGCGGCAAACGCGGCAAGGCACTTCTTCATTGACTTCGTCTCCTCTGTAAAGCGTGTCGTCACGCCGGCCGCTCGAACTTGGCCGATAGCGCGGTGCCGGACAAGTGCCCGGCGAGGCTGCTGGAGGTGCCGACCGGCAGTCCCGGCGCCAGCTCCATGAATTGTTTGACCGCGCGCACCGTGACCGGGCTGCACTCCAGGATCGTGGCCGCGATGCGGTCAGCCCGCGACCGCAGCTCGGCGCGCGGCACGACCTCGCTGGCCAGACCGGCCTGCCAGGCCTCGCGGGCGCCCACCAGGTCCCGCGTCAGTACCATGCGCGCGATCGTCTTCATCGGCACCCGGCCGATCAGCGCCGACATCACCAGGGCGGGAGGAATGTCGCGCTCCATCTCGGGAATCTGGAAGCTTGCGTCATCGGCGGCCAGCGTGATGTCGCACACGCCCGCCAGGGCGCAGCCGACGCCATAGGCCTTGCCATGCACGACGGACAGCACGGGCACCGGCGCCATCTTGAGCGCGTCATACAGCGCGAGCGCCGGCATCGCCACATTGCGCCGCAGGGCCTCGCCGGTCGGCGTCGAGCCCGGCTTGGGCATGGGCGAGACCCGCCCGGCGCAAAAATCCTCGCCCTCGCCCGACACCCGGATCAAGCGGACCTGCTCGTCCAGGTTGGAGACGGCATCGATGATCAACTGCCCCATCTCGGCGCTCATGAGATTGCCGTTCCCGGGGGTGTTCAACACGATGTCCAGCAGGCCCGAATGGCTGCGGACCAATACCGGTTCGCTCATGGCTGTACTCCCTGTGCGCGTTGTATGGCCGACCAGATCGCGGAGGGGGTGGCCGGCATGGGCAGTTCCTCTTGCGTGATGCCGCGCAGCGCGTCGGCCAGCGCGTTGAAAATGGCGGCCGTGGCCGGCGTGATGCCGCTCTCGCCGCCGCCCTTGACCCCCAGCGCGTTGCCGTGGGTGCGGTCCTCGGTCAGTTCCACGTCGAAGCGCCGCGGGATCGCTCCCGCGCGCGCCACGCCGTAGTCCATGTACGAACCGCTGAAGATCTGTCCGCTTTCCGGATCGACGTGGTAGTCCTCGAGAAAGGCCTGCCCTATGCCCTGCGCCAGGCCGCCATGCACCTGGCCTTCGACGATGAGCGGATTGATCGGGCGTCCGACGTCGTCGATGGACGTATAGCGCACGATCTCCACGTCGCCGGTCTCGGGATCGATCTCCAGTTCGCAGACCGCCGTGCCCGTGGGATGGGCGGCGATGCGCCCATTGAACTCGGCGTCGACGTAAAAGCGGCGCTCTTCCGGATGACCGGGAATGCCCTCGCGCCCGATATGGGCCGCGATCTCGCCCAGGCCGGCCACGCGCTGCCCGGCCGGGTCGCGCACGCGGCCGTCCTCGTAACGCAGGTCCTGAACCGGAACGCCCCACATCGATGCCGCGGCCGACAGCGCCATGGACCGCAGGCGCTCGCCGGCCTGCAACAGCAGATGCCCCACCAGGCGCATGGAACGGTCCGAATGCGAACCGCCCCCCACCTTGACGAAGCACGAATCGCCGGTGCGCATGGTGATGGCCTCGAACGGCACGCCCAGTTCGTCGGCCAGCACCTGCACGAAGCTGGTCTCGTGCCCTTGCCCCGTGCTTTGCGTGCCGACCACGAAATCGACATGGCCATCGGTGCCCAGCGTGATCTCGATGCGCTCGCGCGGCGCACCCACCGGCGACTCCACATAATTGGCCAGCCCGGTGCCCAGCAATTTGCCGCGCGCGCGCGCATCGCGCTTGCGCTGCCCGGCCTCGCTCCACTGCGATACCACCAGGGCCCGCTCCATGTTGGCCGCGAAGCCGCCGCTGTCGTAGGTCAGCCCCATGGGACTGTGATACGGCATCTGCGCCGGCTGGATGAGATTGCGCCGGCGCAGTTCGATGCGGTCCATGCCCATCTCGTCGGCGGCCACGTCCAGCATCCGTTCCATCACGTGCGTGGCTTCCGGACGGCCCGCGCCCCGATAAGGGCCGGTGGGCGGCGTGTTCGTCAGCACCGCGGACAGCAGCGCCGTGGCCGCGGGCACGTGGTAGACCGTGGTCATGATGCGCGAGCCGTTGGCCAGCGGTACATACGACACGGTATGGGCGCCGATGTTGCCGACGATCTCGTTGTCTATGCCCAGGATGCGCCCTTCCGCATCGAATGCGATGGCCGCCCGTATGACCTGGTCGCGCCCCTGGTAGTCCGACAGGAAAGCCTCGTTGCGGTCGCTGGTCCACTTCACCGGCTGCCCGACCCGGCGCGCGGCCCAGAGCACCGCGAGCTGATCGGGATTCACGCAGCTGCGCGGACCGAAGCCGCCGCCCACGTCTGGTGACACCACCCGCAATTTCGCCGGGGATATCCCCAATGCATCGGCGATGCACATCTGCTGGCGCGTCACGCCCTGGCTACCCGAGATCAGCAGGTATTCGCCTGAGCCTTCGTCGAAGCTGCCCAGCGCCGAGCGCGGTTCCATCTGGCAATTGACGATGCGGCTGTTGCGAAACTCCCGACGCACGACGCGATGGGCGCGGGCAAACGCCTCGCGCACCGCGGCCTCGTCGCCCACCCGGGCCTGGAAGCACAGGTTGCGCGGCGCGCCGTCCCACAATTGCGGCGCCCCTTCGTCCATGGCCTGCACCGCGTCCACCACGGCCGGCAGGGGATCGTAGTCGATCAGCACCATTTCGCAGGCGTCGCGCGCCTCGCGCATGCTGCGGGCCACCACCAGCACCACCGGCTCGCCGACGTGGCGCACGCGGTCCACCACCAAGGGCAGATGCCGCTGGTTGAAAATGCTGCCGGTCAGCGAATGCTGAAAGGCACGCTCCTTGAAGGCCACGGCGTCGGCGGGATTGGGAATGTGGTCCATGCCGCGCAAGCCGTCGTCCAGGTAATCCTGGCCGCGCAGCACGGCGATCACCCCGGGCGCCTGCGATGCCGCCTCGATGTCGATGCCACGGATGACGGCATGGGCATGGGTGGACCGCACGAACGCGCCGTAGGCCTGGCCGGGCAGATTCACGTCGTCGGTATAGCGGCCCTGGCCCCGCACCAGCCGCTGGTCTTCGGCGCGCGGACGCGGCTGGCCGACCAATCGGCTATCCATGCTGCCTCCCGACGGGCTTGCCCGCTTCGATACGGGCATGGGCCGCGTGCTTGACCGCCTCGATGATGTTGACGTAGCCGGTGCAGCGGCAGATGTTTCCTTCCAGGGCGCGATGGATCCGCTCATCGTCCAGCGAACCATCGGTGTCCAGGTAGTAGTCGATCGCCATCATCATGCCCGGCGTACAGAAACCGCATTGCAGGCCATGGCAGGCGACGAAAGCCGCCGGCACCTCGCCCAGTTGCTGCGGCGTCGACAACCCTTCCACGGTCAGCACCTCGCCGCCGCTGGCCTGCGCGGCCAGCACCGTGCACGACTTGACCGCGGCGCCGTCGAGCTTGACCGTGCATGCGCCGCACTGGCTGGTATCGCAGCCGACGTGGGTGCCGGTCAGGCCCAGTTCGCCGCGCAGCAGCTCCACCAGCAGGGTGCGGTCATCCACCTCGCGGCTCGTCGCCACGCCATTGACGCGCAGTTCCACACGACTCATGGCGCGACCTTCTCTTCCACCTTGACGCTGAAGCGTTCGAAGAACTGGGCCGCCATCTTGTTGGCGACCGAGCCCACCAGCCGCGCGCCGATCTGCGCGAGCTTGCCGCCGACCTGGGCCTGGGCCACGTAGGTCAGTACCGTGCCCTCCCCGTCTTCGGCCAATTCGACGTCGGCCACCATCTTCCCGAAGCCGGCAATGCCGCCGTCGCCCTGGCCGATGATGCGATAGCCCTGCGGCGCGCGCTTGTCCGCGATACTCAGGGTTCCCTTGAAGCGTGCCTTCACCGGGCCGATCGCGGCCACCACCACGGCGGCGTATTCATCCTGCGCCTCGCCGGCGTTGAATGACTCGCAGCCAGGCACGCATGCCTGCAGGATTTCCGGGGTGTTCAGGTATTCCCACACCCGTTCACGGGGCGCCCGCAGCGTATGCGATCCTTTCAGTTCCATGACTTCTCCACCTTGCTCGGCCTCGCTCCGGGCCGTCCACGATTCAAGATAATTGCGCCCAGGCGCGCCGCGCCATCACCCGCACCAGGTTGGCGCGATAGGCGGCGCTGCCCGCGCGGTCCTCGTTCAGTTCATCGGCATCCAGGGGAACCGTGGCCAGCGCCCCGGCGTCGCCGCTGGCCAGCGCCGCCTCCGCCTCGTGCCAGCGGAATACACAGGGCCCGGCCCCGGTCACCGCCACCCGCACGCCCTGCGCGGTATCGGCGACGAACACGCCCGTTACCGCATAGCCCGTGGCCTTGTGGCGATACTTGGCATAAGCGCTGCGGCGGGGAATGGGAAATTCGAAGCCCACGATGATCTCGCCCGGGGCCAGCGCGGTTTCGAACATGCCGGTAAAGAAATCATCGGCGGCGATGCGCCGCTGGCTGCTTATCACGGTCGCCCCCAGCCCCAGCACGGCGGCCGGATAGTCGGCGGAGGGATCGTTGTTGGCCACGGATCCGCCCATGGTGCCGCGGTTGCGCACCTGCGGATCGGCGATCAGGCCTGCCAGGGCAGCCAGGCCCGGAATGGCCTCGTCCACCAGGGCCGATTCGGCCACCTGCGCGTGACGCGTGGCGGCACCGATTTTCAGCATGTCGCCGTCGCGCGAGATGCCTTGCAACTCCGGCAGGCGCGTCAGGTCCACCAGGTGCGAAGGCGCCGCCAGCCGCTGCTTGAGCGTGGGCACCAGGGTCATGCCGCCCGACAGGGGGCGGGCTTCGGGCTCGCGGGCCAGGCAGTCCAGCGCTTCCTGCAAGGTGGCCGGACGCACATAGCTCAGGGGGTACACATTGTCTCCGTCATTCTCGTGGGCGGCCGCGACATACCGCGCCGCCTGATCCCCGCTAACTGTAGAAGAAACCTCGCAAAGGCTGAAACACGGGTTTGCGATGGTCTCACAAACATTTTCGATAAGTCGCGAAAATGGCGCTCAATCCTGGTAGCGCTTGAGCATGGTACGCGCGATCACCAGTTGCAGGACCTGGCTGGTACCTTCGTAGATGCGCAGCGCCCGGGCATCGCGGTACAGGCGTTCGACGTTGTATTCGGCCACATAGCCGGAGCCGCCGTGGATCTGCAGGGCGCGGTCGGCGATGCGCGACAGCGCCTCCGAGCAGAAATACTTGGCGGCCGCGGCCTGGTTGCGCACATCTTCTCCGCGCGCCAGGGCCTGGCCCGCCTGCATCACCAGCGCGTGTCCGGCCAGGTATTCGGTTTCGGAATCGGCCAGCATGGCCTGCACCAGTTGGAATTCGGCGATGGGCTGGCCGAACTGCTTGCGCTGCAGGGCGTAGCGCGCCGCTTCGTCGATCAGCCGGCGCGCCATGCCCAGCCCCGAAGCCGCCACGCTGATGCGGCCGTGATCCAGCACCTGCATGGCGGTCCTGAAGCCCTGCCCCAGCGCGGACTCGCCGCCTATCACGTTGGATACCGGCACCCGCACGTTCTCGAAGATCACGTCGCTGATGGGCGAGCCGCGCTGGCCCAGCTTCTTCTCGGACTTGCCTACGTGCAGCCCCGGGGTATCGCGATCGACCAGAATGGCGCTGATGCCGGCCGCGCCCGGCCGGGACGGGTCGGTGCGCGCCATGACGGTAAAGACATGGGCACGCGTGGCGTTGGTGATGAAACGCTTGGTGCCGTTGATGACCAGCATGTCGCCGTCCCGCTCGGCACGCGTCCTCAGGCTGGCCGCGTCCGAACCGGCGTCGGGTTCGGTCAGGCAGAATGCCGCGCGCAGCTCGCCGCTGGCCAGGCCCGGCAGATACTTCTGCTTCTGCTCCTCGGTGCCGGCCAGCACCAGGCCCTTGCTGCCTATGCCCACGTTGGGCCAGAACACCAGCCGGAAGGCCGGCGAGGTATAGCTGAAGGCCATCTGCACCTGCAATTCCTGCATCAGGTCCAGCTCGCAGCCCCCGTAGGCTTCGGGAATCCCCAGGCCGAACAGGCCCATTTCCTTCATCTCTTCGATGACTTCGGGCGGCACTTCCTCCTTTTCCTCCACCTGCCGCTCCAGCGGCATCAGGCGTTGGCGGATGAAGCGCTCGACCGTGTCCATCAACTGAGGAAAAGTCTCGCTATCGAATGACGACATAAGATTGCTCTCCGTGGAAGCACGGCGCCCTCAGGGCGCCGGCGCCGCGTCCATGATGAACAGCGCGTCCAGGGCCACGACGCCCTGGCCGGCCGGCAAGGCGATCAACGGATTGATGTCGATCTCCGCGATCCCGGGGTTGGCCAGCATCAAGGCGGACAGGCGCCGCACCACGGCCGCGACCGCCGCCACGTCCACCGGCGGCGCGCCGCGCAGGCCGGACAATAGCCTGGCGCCCTTCAGCCGCTCCAGTTCACGCACGATCTGCGCCTCGGTCAGGTCGGGCGGCAAGAGGCGCACGTCGTGCAAGGCCTCGATCCATATCCCGCCCAGCCCCACCAGCGTCACCACGCCCCAATTGGGATCGCGGCGCCCGCCCACCACCAGCTCCAGGCCGGGGCTGGACATGGCCTCGACCAGCATGCCGTCCAGCGCGATATCCGGGCAATGCCGGGCCACCGAGGACTGGATGCGCTGCCACGCATCGCCCAGCGCCTGGGCATCGCGCAGGTTGACCGCCACCCCGCCCACGTCGCTCTTGTGCATGAGCGTATCGGCCTGCGCCTTGAGCACCACCGGATAGCCGATCTCGCGCGCCAGCGCCTCGGCCTCGGCCGGTGTGCGGGCCAGCCCGCCCCTGGGCGTGGAGATGCCCAGTTCGCGCAGCCATTGCTTGCCTTTGAACTCGGCCAGCGGCCCCGGCCGGAGATCGTCGCGGCGCAGGCCGGCTTGCGCCCCGCTGCGCTCGGCCGCCTCGGCATGCAGGCGTCCGTAGCGGTGTACATGGGCCATGGCGCGCATGGCGCGGTCGGGCGACCGCAGGAACGGCATGCCGCTCGCATGGACCCGCTCCAGGAATTCGCCGCCCAGCGGGCCGCTGTCGCCCATGATGACGAAGCACACCGGCTTGCGCGATGCCTGCATCACCGGCAGCAGCGAATCCGCCTTGGCCAGTTGCTGCGCGGGCGAGCCGCCCATCAGCGGCATGATCAGGCTGCCCACGCCGGGATCGTCCAGGATGGCCTGCGCCGACAGCCCGAAGATCTCCGGCTTCTGCATGCCGATCGCCGTCAGGTCCAGCGGATTGTCGGGCGCCATGAAGTCCGGCAGGATCTGCGACAAGGCCTGCATCGTGGCGGGCTGGAAATCGGCCAGTTGCAGGCCGATGTCTTCGCAGAAATCCAGCGCCAGTCCGCGCAGCGCGCCCGAGTTCGACGCCACCGCCGCCCTGCCTTCGGTCACGGGCCGCGGGTAGCGCGCCAGGATGGCCGTCACATCGAACATTTCGTCCATGCTGTCGACCACCACCACGCCTTCGCGCTCGACCAGCGTGCGCATGACCTGGTGATCGCCCGCCAACGCGCCCGTGTGCGACTTGGCCGCCTCGCGGGCGCGCTGGCTGCGGCCCGGGTGCATCAACACGATGGGCTTGCCCAGCTCGCGCGCGCGGCGCGCCACGCGCAGGAATTCGGCCGGCTTGCGCAGCATTTCGACGAACACCGCGAAGGCATCGACGTCGGGCGCGTCGACCAGCGCGGACAGGAAGTCCTCCGCGCCCAGCACCGCTTCGTTGCCGGTCGAGATCGAGAACGAGACGCCCAGCCCGCGTCCCAGGAACGCCTGGCGCAAGTTGCCGTTCATCGCCCCGCTCTGGGCCACGATGCCTATGCGCGGACCGGTGCGGACCGGCGCCGGCTGCACCGGTTCGAACGTAAGCGGAACGGCATCGGCGAAGTTGATGAAACCCAGGCAGTTGGGCCCCAGGACGGCCACGCCATGGCGCTGCGCGATGGCGGCCATGGTTTCTTGCGCGGCCCGGCCTTCGTCGCCCATTTCGGCAAAGCCCGAGGCGAACACCACCGCCGCGCCCACGCCCCGGCGCCCGCAGGCCGCGACCGAATCGGCCACCGCCACCTGCGGCACCACCAGCACGGCCACGTCCACGCCTTCCGGCAGTTCATCGATGGACTTGAAACAACGGATGCCGTTGACCTCGTCCCGGCTGCGGCTGACCAGATGCAGTTGCCCGGCATAACCGAAGCGCTGCAGGTTGGCCAGCAGCAGGCCGCTGACCGAACCCGGTTCGGGCGAAGCGCCGACCACGGCGATCGACTTGGGCCGCAGCAGGCGGTCCAGAGCGAATGAAGACATGCGATACCCCTTCGTGCCGTCTTAGCGCTGATACGCGCCGAGGCCGGGCTTGAACGACTTGTCGTCGAGGAATTGCTTCATGGCGTTGTCGCGGCCACGCTCCGGATCGTGGAAGGTGGACTGGTCGACCTTGGCCATCAGGTAGTCCGTCGCCTGTTCCCAGCTCATCTCGGCCGCCATGCGATGGGCGATCTTGGCCGTGCGCAGCACGGTGGGATTCTTCTCCATCAGGACCTTGGCCAGTTGGCGGGTGCGCTCACGCAGGCGCTCGCGCGGCACGGCTTCGTTGACCAGGCCGATATCGGCGGCGCGGCGGCCATCGAAAGTCTCGCCCGTCATCACGTAGTACATGGCTTCGCGCTCGCGCACCAGCGAGGCCACCGCGCGGCTGACGACGCCGGCGGGGATGATGCCCCAGTTGATCTCGGAAAGCCCGAACTGGGCTTCCTCGGCGGCGATCGCCAGGTCGCAGGACACCAGCGGCGTGAAAGCGCCGCCGAAGCACCAGCCGTTGACCATGGCGATGGTGGGCTTGGCGTAGAAGCGCAGCTGGCGCCATTGCCACTGGGCGTTGGCGCGGTACAGCTTGATGCGCTCCTTGGGATCGTTGTCGGTGCCCCGGAAGTACTCACGCAGGTCCATCCCGGCCGAGAACGCGTCGCCCGCGCCGGTCAGCACCAGGACCTTGCAACGTTCGTCCGACTCCAATTCCTCCAACACCCGGACCATGTTGTAGACGATGCCCGGGTTGATGGCGTTGCGTTTCGTGGGCCGGTTCAAGGTGACCCATGCGATGCCGTCTTCGAAATCGACGAGTACGGGCGATTGGTCGTTGGACTGGGCGGCTGTCTGGTTGGCGCTCATGGCTTGTCTCCTCGTGGATGCCGGATGAATTGCGTACGACCCATTATATAAGACTACTTTATATAAGGAAACATTCTTTTATCCAGGGAATTGCCACCTCGGGTTTCCTCTAGTGACAAGCGCATTTTGCCGTGCGCCACGGCTCGGGGTTTTCCTTGATCGTCGATATTATTTTTATCCATATAATTTTATCGACAAAAATTTCCATTGATATCTTTATCGATTTTTTCGTCACCCCACTGAACGGCACGATAAGACGCGCGCCCCGACCCCGTCGGGAATACCCGCCATGGAGGAGGAACACATCATGAAGAACCCGGTTTTTCTGGTTGGACTTTCCACAGCCTGCCTCGCAGCCCTGACCTCTGCCACCCCCGCCGCCTACGGCGATACGTTTCCCGACCGCCCCATCAAACTGATCCTGCCCTTTTCGCCGGGCGGCAACCCCGACACCGTGTCGCGCATCCTTGCCCAGGAAATGGGCAAGCGGCTCAAGCAGCCCGTCATCGTGGAGAACCGCGCGGGCGCCAACTCCATCATCGCGTCGGACCTCGTGGCCAAGGCACCGGCCGATGGCCATACCCTGCTCTACACGACCGGCTCGCACGTCATCAACCCGCTGCTGTACAAATCGCTGCCCTACAACACCGCCAAGGATTTCGTCCCCGTCGTGCTCGTGGGATCGACCCGCGGCCAGGTACTCGTGGTGACGCCGTCCCTGCCGGTCAAGAGCGTGCAGGACCTGATCAGGCTCGCCGCGCCGGCGACCTCCAACATTCCCTACGGCTCGGCCGGCATCGGCAACACCATGCATCTGGTCGCCGAATACTTCAACTACAAGGCGGGCACGCATCTCGTCCACGTTCCCTACAAAGGCGCCGCCCCCGCCATGAACGCGGTCATGTCGGGCGAGGTGAAACTGGCCTTCCTCAACCCGGTCTCGGCGATCGAACAGGTCAAGAGCGGAACGCTGCGCGCGATCGCGGTGACCGGCTCGACCCGCTTCCCGCAATTGCCCGACGTGCCGACAGTGGAAGAAGCCGGCGTCGCCGGCTATGAAGTCCAGGGCGGCTGGCAAGGCGCGCTGGCCCCGGCGGGCACGCCGCCCGAGATCGTGGCCCGGCTGAACCGCGCCTTCAACGATGCGCTGGCCTCGCCCGCCCTCAAGGAACGCCTCGCCTCCATGGGGCTGGACGTGGCGGGCGGCTCGCCCCAGGACATGGCGAACTACCTCGCCAAGGAAACCGCGACCTACACAGACATCATGCAGGCCGCCAAGATCGAAAAACAATAGCCAGACAACGTGGAGACCAGACCGTGACCGCATCGCCCGCCCCAGCCCCGAACCCTGCCGCCCCCCATACGCTCGTCTTCGAGAAAGACGTCGACATCCCGATGGACGACGGCACCATCCTGAAAGCGAACGTCTTTCGCCCCGCCGAACCAGGGCGCTACCCGGTCGTCATGGCGCAAGGGGTCTACGGCAAAGACGTTCATTTTGCCGACGGCTTCAAGCCGCAATGGGAAAAACTGCAACGCCTGCATCCCGGCCTGTGCCAGGACGGCTCGACCGGCCGCTACCTGCGTTGGGAAACCGTCGACCCCGAGCGATGGGTGCCCGACGGTTACGTGGTCATCCACGTCGACGCCCGCGGCAGCGGCAAGTCGCCGGGCTACCTCGACCCCATGTCGCCGCGCGAAATCCAGGACTACCGCGACGCCATCGAATGGGCCGGCACCCAATCGTGGAGCAACGGCAAGGTCGGCCTGATCGGCATCTCTTACTACGCCGCCACCCAATGGCGTGTCGCCGCGCTGCGTCCCAGGCACCTGGCCGCCATCGTGCCCTGGGAGGGCCGATCCGATCACTACCGCGACTATGGCTACCACGGCGGCATCCGCAGCAACAGCTTCCTCAACTCATGGTGGCCCAAGCAGGTGCTGTCCAACCAGCACGGCAACGGCGATACCCCCTACCGCGACCGCGACGACGGCCAGCCCACCACCGGCCCCGCGCTGAACGCAGCCTTGCTGGCCGCCAACCGCAGCGACTACCCCGCGGAAATGGCGCGGCACGGCTTGTGCGACGCCTGGCACAAGGAACGCACGCCCGACCTTTCCCGCATCGCCGTCCCCGTCCTGTCCGCCGGCAACTGGGGCGGCCCCGGCAACCATTTGCGCGGCAACATCGAAGGCTATCTGCGCGCCGGCTCTACCCAGAAATGGTTGTCCATGCATATCGGCACCCACTACGAGAGCTTCTACCTGCCTCGCTACATCGCGCTGCAAAAACAGTTCTTCGACCACTTCCTGAAAGGCCTGCCCAATGGCTGGGACCAGACCCCGCCCGTCCTGCTGTCCATCCGCACCATAGACGGCGAAACCCGCCGCGCCGAACACGAGTTCCCGCTCGCGCGCACCCAGTGGACCAGGTTCTACCTGCATCCCGGCAATGCGACCCTCGACACCGCCGCCCCCGCCCAAGACACCCACGCCGGCTTCCAGGCCCAGCAGGACCGCCTGGACTTCACGACCCCCGCCTTCGAAGCCGCGACCGAGATCACCGGCTTCATCCCGTTGCGCATCTGGGTCTCCTCCTCTACCCGGGATGCCGACCTCTTCGCCGTCCTCCGGCTCTTCGATCCCGACGGCAAGGAAATCGTCTTCGACGGCGCCCACGAACCCACGCCGCTGACCCGGGGATGGCTGCGCGCATCGCACCGCAAGGTCGACGAACAGATGTCCATGCCTTACCGGATCTTCCATGCCCACGACGACATCCAGAAGATCGAACCCGGTACCGCCCATCCCCTGGACCTCGAAATCTGGCCCACCTCCATTGTCATCCCGCGCGGCTACCGCCTGCGCCTGACGATACAGGGCAAGGATTTCGAATTCGAAGGCATCAAGGGACGGCTCACCCACACCGACCCCACGGATCGCGGCGGCCAGGATTTCCAGGGCCGCACCACCCTGTACAGCGGGCCGGGAAAGGCATCCTATCTGACCCTGCCCATCATCCCGGCCAGTAACTGAAGGCTATCGTGCCGCTTCGGGGGCGAACACACGCAGGCGATGCCCATCCGGATCCCGCGCGACGAAGGAGCGGCCGAACTCCAGGGTCGCGGGCGGCATGAGCAGCGGAATGCCGCGCGCCGTCCAGTCCGCGCAGCGCGCATCGACGGCGTCGTAGCTTTCCATGCGGAAGACGATCTCGCTGCCGCCGGCCGGTGCGCCGGCCGGCGGCTCCACCGTGTGCCGGGACCACAGGCCGAGCATCAGGCCGGTGTCCAGCATGAACAGCACGAAGGTGGGCGAGGACTCGATCGGGCGGGCGCCCAGCAGGTCCGCGTAGAAGCGGCCGCTGGCCTCTGGTTGATCGACGTAGAGAATGACGAAGTTCGGATGATTCATGATGCCGCTCCTGGTTGAAAGGCGTGTCCAGGATAGCGATCCATACTGCCAATTTCTGTCAGCATTAAACTTCTTGCGGGGGAATGCCCTCTTTCTCGCGCCACGCCTTGAGCAAGGCCTGGCGCCGGCGCGGGTAGCGCAGGCCGGTGGCGCTCATGGCCTGGATGCGGTCGGTGCGGAAATGGCGGAAATCCTGCCGCAGCTCGCACCAGCCCAGCACCACGCGCGACTGCTCGAAGAACCCCAGGCCGAATGGCCAGATGAGGCGCTGCGAGGCGGCGCCGCCGCCATCGCGATAGACGATGTCGAGCTTGTGCTCGGTGCGGATCGCGCGCCGGATCTCGGACAGGTCCACCTGTTCCTGCGGGGCCGCGGGGCCCACCAGCAGCGCGGAGGTGTCCAGGCCGTGGCGCAGGTCGTCGGGGAGCACGGCCGCGATCTTGGCCAGCGCGTTGCGGGCAGCCCAGGCCAGCGGTTCGTCGGTGCGGCGGGCCACCCAGCGCGATCCCAGCACCAGGGCCTCGATCTCTTCTTCCGAGAACATCATGGGCGGCAGCAGGAAACCCGGCTTGAGCACGTAGCCCAGGCCGGGCTCGCCCTCGATCTGCGCGCCCAGGGCCTGCAGGCTGGCGATGTCGCGATAGAGCGTACGCAGGCTCACGCCCAGCTCCCCGGCCAGCAGCTTGCCGCTGACCGGCCGCTTGCGGCGCCGCAGGGCCTGGAGCAAGGCAAACAGCCGTTCGGACCGGGACATGGCGGCTGGGCGCGGACGCTATCCGGCCAGCGTCCGCAGCGAGGCAGGCACGGGAAAATCCGCGGCCATGTCGCGGAAGGCCTTGTCCGCCCAGGCTGTCCCGACCTCGGTTCCATGGGTAGCCTTCCAGGCGGGCTGGCGGTCCTTGTCGATCAGCAGGGCCCGGATGCCTTCCTGGAAATCGCCGCGGGTGCAGCACCACAGGGCAACCTGGTACTCCAGCTGGAAGACCTGGGCCAGCGACATGTGGCGCGTGCGCCGCTGCAACTCCCAGGCCAGCCGCGCGGTGCTGGGAGAGCCCTTGGCGAGCGCGTCGCGCGCCCCTTCCAGCCAGGGATCCGCGCCCTCGTATTGAAGAATGGCGCCGATGACATCGTCCAGCGTCGGCGCCCTGCACAGCGCCGCCACGGTATCCAGATTGCGCCGCAGCGGCCCCTGCGCGGGTTCCGGCGCGACATGGCAGGCATCGAGCACGTCGTGCAGCAGCAGGTCGTCCGTCCGCCGCTCGCCGGCCCAATCCTGCCGGGCCAGCGCATCCAGCACCTGCTGCTTGCGGCTCTGCGGAATGTGATAGTCGGCCCAGCCGGCGAACAACGCGTCGGCCGCTTGCAGCGTGGCGCCGGTCAGCCCCAGGAACAGCCCCGACTTGCCGGGCATGCGGTTCAGGGCCCACGACATGCCCACGTCGGGAAACAGGCCGATGACGATCTCGGGCATGGCCAGGCGCGAAGTTTCGGTGACGACTCGGTGGCTGGCCCCCATCATCAGACCCATGCCCCCGCCCATGACGATGCCGCCGCCCCAGCACAGCAAGGGCTTGGGGTAGACGTGGATGGCGTGGTTCAGGCCATATTCCCGCTCGAAGAAGCGCGCGACGCGGCGCGGCGGGCCGTCGCCCCGGTGGTCGTGCATCTCGCGGTACACGCTTCGCAGGTCGCCGCCGGCGCATAGCGCCCGCCCCTCGCCCTCCAGCACCACCAGCGCGATGGCCGGATCGGCGGCCCAGGCATCCAGGCGAGCCGCGAGCAGGTCCGCCATTTCCAGCGACAAGGCGTTCAGCGTCGCCTGGGCATCGAGCGTGGCCACGCCCAGGCGATGCCCGCCCTGGGTGGCCATTTCGCGAAACCCGACCGGCGGCCTGGTTTCCCCCTGCTGTTTCCCGGACTCACTCACACGATTTCTCCGTGGCGCCAATGTAGCGACGATAACCCATGTCCCGGGGGAACCCACCCGGCCCGCGGGGACGCCGGCCGGGAACCATGCCCCGGCCATCGTTACTTATCGGTATCGATTCCTCTTCTGGAAAAATCATGATACCGGGCAGTACCGGCGGCCCTCTGCCCCCCCTCCCCCCCGCAACGGCGCAGAACTCCACGCATGAGCGGGATCGGCCGGCGGGCACGCCCTCCCCTCGGCGATATCGCGACGCCGGCGAACTGCCGGCCGCGCACGCCCAGGGGCGCCGTCCACCCGCGGCCCTGGCCCTCCGCCCTTCCCTCGCCGCCGCCAATCCGCCGTTTCCGCTCGGCCAACTGCCCACGGAACTCCAGCAGCAGGTATTGCCGCATCTCGATGCCGAGTCCCTGGCCATGCTGGCGCGAACGTCGAAGGCCATGCACGCGATGGTGCACGGCCACCCACCGACGCCGGGTACATTCCGCGCCGCGCGTTTCATGTCCACGCTGTCGGCGGCAGGAGCCGGACCGCTCGCCCCCGACCTCGTGGAACTGCACGCCTGTGTGGAGCATTTTTCGAAGGATCAGTTTCAGTTTCTCGTGGCTATGGCCTTGCGGGAATCCGAGGCCGGGTTCGAACACACCGATCTGCTCGGCCCCTTGCTCAACAAGAGCTCCCGGCATGACGCGGAGCAAATCGCCCAGGCGCTGGACAAGATGGATGCCCCCCTGTACGCGGGCGACGCCCCTGAACAGGTCAATCGCGACGCACGCGGCCAGGTGCTGGTCCAGGCGCTCATCGACATGGGCCGGCCGAAACACGGCGATGTCTACGAGCCGCTGATGGAACGCCTGGCAAGGTCAGACGACTATGCGATCAAGCCTTTCATGCTGCAACAACTGCACCGGCATATCGAGCGCATGCCGGACGCCGCCAGGGATCGCATCTGCGCGGCGCTGCTGGACAGAGACGGCGGCGCCAGGGAGCGGCAGTTGCTCGCCCATGAAATGTTCCGGCTGTTGCCTCACCTGTCTTCCGACGCCCAGGACCTGGTCTACGACAAGACCCGGGACCTCTTCCAGGAACTGGGGCCGCTGCCCGACGACCGCGCCAAGAGGCGGTTGAGGGAAATCCTGTACAGCGAGCGCCTGATAGGCGATGCACTCCCGGATCGGCCGGACCAGCGCCTGAAATGGAACGCCTTGATCGACAGCACGATCGCGGCCTAGGCACCAGCGGACATTGCTCGAAACAGGAAAATCATGCCTTCAGTCAACAGCCCGCTTTCCTCTCCCTCCGCCCTGGCCGGAACCGCCGCTCAGGGCCTGGCCCCGGCGGGCGGCCCACCGCCCGCCGGCACATCGCCCCCGCCCGCGCCGCACCGCGACCCTTTCCAGCCGCCGGCCATCCACCTGGCCGGGCGGCGCAGGCCCTCGGGGCTGATCCCGCCTTCGTCCGGGCCGTCGCCGACGTTTGCCGGGCTGCCGCTGGAGATGCAGCACGCGGTGCTGTCCCAGCTCCCCGCCAAGGATACGGCCAGGGTTGCCCAGACCTCGAAGCAGATGCGGGACGTGGTCGAGAGCCATCCCCATGCGGCACGTCTCCAGCGCTTCATGTCCACCCCGCCGCCCCCCTTGCCCGACCCGGCCTATCTCGAGGAACTGCGGGCGTGCTCGGCCCATCTGGCAACCGACGATGTCCAGGCCCTTGCACAATGGGGCCTGAAACCCCGTGACCGGGTCCCCCGCCCCTGGCTGCTCGGCCCGCTGCTCAGCGGCAGGGGCAAGCACGATGCCGAGCGGGTCGCGCAGGCGATGGATCCTGCCCCGCAGACTCCCGCCACACGGCATGCCAGGCCCAACGACCCCATACACGCCATGATGGAACGCGGCCGCCTGAGCGCCTTGCAGATAGCGGACGCAACGGATCCGCGTCCGCCCAGCACCGCCACCCGACAGCGGCGCGGCGACACCCTGGTCGCGATACTCGGCGACCTCGGCCAATCGCAGGACCCCGGCATCTACGAACCGTTCCTGGAGCGTTGCGCGCGGCCGTCGCAGTATTTGATCGACCATATCGATCTCGGCCCTGTTTTCGGCCGGATCCCTTCATTCGCCAGCGACCGGATATGCGCGGCCCTGCTGCACGAAACCAGCAATGAGGATACCTTTCTCGACAAGCGCCGCCTGGCCGTCTCCAAGCTGTTCCTGGCATCCGGGCCCCTGTCTCGCGACAGCCAGAATGCCATCCATGATCGCGCGCGGGAACTGTTCGGCTCCCCTGGACATCTGCTTGACGGCTCTTCGCTGCTGGGTACCTACCGAATAATTTTCTCGGCGCAGAATATCGCCACGCGATTTCCCGATTCTCCCGAACAGCGCGACAAGTGGAATGCTTTCCGGGAGGAGATGCTGCCGACCTAGTGCGCCGCCCCAGCAAACAAGGATCGCGGGCGCCGGCGCAGCAGCAATGCCGCCACGCCCGCCACCGCCAGCACCGCGAACAGCAGCACGCTCCATATTTCGTAGCGTACGCCCAGCAGGTCCACCACCGCGTCGGCGCAGGTCGCGTAGATGCCGAACACCGACGGCAGCGTTCCGTCCAGGCCGGAACCGGTCATGAAACGATCGGCGAAGGTCTGGTCGCAGCTCATCAACTGGGACGCGACATTGTGCTGGTAGATGGCGGTGGCCACGCCGGCCAGGGCCAGCAGCGCAACGATGCCCGAGCAAGCCTTCTGCGCCGGCGCGAACCGCCGCAGCATCAATCCCAGCACTGCGAATACCGCAATGACGAGATAGATCAGGCGTTGCAGCACGCACCAGGCGCAGGGCTGCATATCGAAGACATGCTGCGATACCAGCGCGACCGCCACGGCCCCCAGGCTGGCGATGGCGGTGAATGCAAGCAGGCGGTCAACGAGTACGGTTTTCATGGATAAAGGCCGCGAGGGCTCTCAGGTAGGTGGGGGCAACGGGACCTGGCGCAGCACGCTCAGGAGCAGCTCGGAGGCCCCATCCCATACGATCTGGACCCCCAGGCAAAGCAGAATGAATGCTGACAACCGCAGGAACACGACAGTTCCCGTGTCGCCCAGCAGGCGCAGCAGTTGCTGCGCATAACGGAAGCACAGCAGCACCGACGCCCCCACCAGGGCCAGGCCCAGGACCGCGCCGGCGATGCGCGTACCGCTGACGAACAGCGAGGCATGGTCGTGCAGGCTGGCGCCCACGGTGATGGCGGCGGCGATGGAACCCGGACCGCAGGCAATGGGAAACGTCAAGGGATAGAAGGCCCTGCGATTGGCCATTTCGGCCGTGAAACCCTCGGCCAGGCGGGCCGAACGCTCGGCCCCGCCGTCGCTGGAGTTGAGCAGGCGCCAGGCGCTGGCCACCACCAGCAGCCCCCCGCCCACGCGGACGATGGCCAGCGAGATGCCGAAGAAATCGAGCACGACCGAGCCAGTCAGCATCGCCGCGAACAGCAGCAGGAACACATTGCGGGCGATCCTGGCCGCGAGCACTTCCCGCACGGCGGCGGAAGCGCCCTCGGTCAGGGACAGGAAAATCGGTGCCGTCGCCGTCGGATTCAGGATGGGAAGCAGCGTCGCCAGGGCAAACAGGAAACTCTTGCCCAGCGCGAGTCCGTAGTCTTCGATCAACATGATCGAAGTGTAAGAGAAATGAAGTCAGGCCGCAGCGGTCCGCAGCGATTCCTCGTCCAGGCCGCCGGCGGCCTGCCCGAGCAGGCCGGCGTAGATATCACCCACCATGATGAGCGCCGGCCCCCCGCCCAGCTCCCGCGCGGTGTCCGGCAGTTGCCCCAGGGTGGTCGGCAGGACCCGCTGGCCGGGCAGGCTGGCGTTCTCGACCAGCACCGCCGGACGCCCCGGTGGCATGCCCGTGGCCATCAGGCCCTGGGCGATCACCTCCGCCTGCCGGCTGGCCATGTACAGCACCACGGTATCGGCGCCCCGGGCGGCGTCCGCCCAGGCATGGGGGCGCTCCCCGCTGCCCACGGCCGGCGTCAGGAACACGACGCTGCGGCTCAGCCCGCGGCGCGTCAGGGACAGGCCCAGCGCCGAACTCGCCCCAAAAGCCGCGCTGATGCCCGGCACGGCCTCGACCTCGATGCCGGCGTCGGCCAGGGCCGCGATTTCTTCCTGCGCACGCCCGAACAACATGGGGTCGCCCCCCTTGAGCCGCACGACACAAGAATAGCGGCGGGCGGCATCGATCAGTTGACGGTTGATGAACTGCTGCACCGTGGACAACTGCCCGCAGCGCTTGCCCACGGCCACGTGACGCGCCTGGGGCGCCAGCGCCAGCACCTCGTCGTCCACCAGCGCATCGTGGAAGAGCACGTCGGCCTGGCCCAGCAACCGGGCCGCGCGCACGGTCAGCAGATCCGCCGCGCCCGGGCCCGCTCCCACCAGATAGACTTTGCCCATCGATCAGCCTTGCCGCGCCGCGAGAACCGGATAGCTCTGCTGGTAGGCGGCCGTGAAGGTGCCGAAGGCCCGGAGCGCCTGCTCGGGGTCGTGTCCATGCTTGACGGCGAAGCTGTCGAAGCCCGACCTCGCCTGGTAGTGGATGGTGTCGATCATCACGTCGCCCACCGCCCGCAGCTCGCCCTGCCAGCCCAGCCGCGTGCGCAGCAGGTAGGCGATGGAATAGCCCCGGCCATCGGTGTAGATGGGGAAATCGACGGCGATCAGCGCCACGCCGGCCGGATCCACCCTGCCATCCTCGGCCAGCTCGGCAGGATCGTCGGCGGGTCCGAGCAGGACGCCCACGGGCCGGCGGCGGCCGCGCAGTTCGGCGCGCGCCGACTGCCAAACGGCCAATGGCACCAGCCAGTCCTCGTCATCGGCCGGCAGCGGCCGGGTCTCGGTGGGCTCGAAACGCTTCCAGGTGTCAACTTCCAGGTCGCGGTGGCGGATCAGCGTGGCGGCTTGCCGCGGCTCAGACATGGGCAGCCTCCGCCAGGGCGGCCTTGGCCTGCTTGCGCTCGGCGTAGACCCGGGTCTTGAAGGGATCGATACCCACGCGCTCGACCACGTCGATGAAACGTTCGGCGTCGCTGTCGCGCAGGTCGATATAGGTCTCCACCAGGTTGGCGACCACGTCGGCCACTTCCCCGCGCGCGAACGACGGACCGATGATGCGGCCGATCGCCGCCCCGCCCCCGCGGGTGGACTCGATGTCGGGCAAGGGCCTGGCGGCCCCGCTCTGGCGTCCGCCCAGCGTGATCTGGTACCACTCCTCGCCCGCCTTGTCCACGCCCAGGATCCCGATGTGGCCCACATGGTGGTGGCCACAGGAGTTGATGCAGCCCGAGATGTTCAGGTCCAGCTCGCCGATCTCGTACAGGTAGTCGAGGTCGTCGAAGCGGCGCTGGATGGCCTCGGCCACCGGAATCGACACCGCGTTGGCCAGCGCGCAGAAGTCGCCGCCGGGGCAGGCGATGATGTTGGTCAGCAGACCGATGTTGGGCGTCGCCAACCCCAGCTTGTCGAGTTCCTTCCACAGCGCATGGAGCTGGCCGCGCGCCACGTCGGCGAACACCAGGTTCTGCTCGTGCGAGACACGCATCTCGCCGAAGCTGTAGCGGTCGGCCAGGTCGGCCACCGCATCCATCTGGTCGGCGGTGATGTCGCCAGGCGGCACGCCCGTGGGCTTGAGCGACAGCGTCACGGCGGCATAGCCATGGACCTTGTGGGGGTGGGTATTGCGGCGCAGCCACTGCGCGAAGCGCGGATCGTTGCCCGCATGCTGGGCCGAGGTGTCGGGTCCCGGGTCCGCCGCGTAGGGCGTCGCCGTGAAACGGCTGGCGATGGCCTGGATCCGTTCCTCGGTCACCGTCTCGGGACCATCCTTCAGATGCTGCCACTCGCGCTCGACCTCTTCGGCGAACACGTGCGGCGTCAATTCCTTGACCAGGATCTTGATGCGCGCCTTGAACTTGTTGTCCCGGCGGCCGTGCAGGTTGTAGACCCGCAGGATGGCCTGCAGGTAGGTCAACAGGTGCTGCCAGGGCACGTAGGGGTTGATCAACTGGCCCACCAGCGGCGTGCGGCCCAGGCCGCCGCCGGCCCAGACGCGGAAGCCGATCCCGCCGTCCTGCTCCACCGCCTGCAGGCCGATGTCGTGCACGCCCACCGCGGCCCGGTCCGTGACCGCGCCGCTGACCGCGATCTTGAACTTGCGGGGCAGGAACGCGAACTCGGGGTGGAAAGTGGACCACTGCCGTATCAGTTCGCACCAGACCAGGGGATTGACGATCTCGTCGGGCGCGACGCCCGCGAACTGGTCGGTGGTGGTGTTGCGGATGTCGTTGCCGCTGGTCTGGATGGAATGCATCTGCACCTTGGCCAGTTCGGCCAGGATGTCGGGCACGTCCTCCAGCTTCGGCCAGTTGAACTGCATGTTCTGCCGGGTGCTGAAGTGTCCGTAGCCGCGGTCCCACTTGCGCGCGATGTAGGCCAGCGTGCGGAGCTGGCGCGAGGCGAGCATGCCGTAGGGCACGGCGATGCGCAGCATGGGCGCGTGGCGCTGGATGTACAGGCCGTTCTGCAGGCGCAGCGTGCGGAAATCGTCCTCGCTCAGTTGCCCGTTGAGGAAACGCCCGGTCTGGTCGCGGAACTGCGCGACGCGTTGATCGACCAGCAACTGGTCGACAGGTTGATACTGGTACATGCGGCAAGCCTCTAGATGTGGCCGGATGGCGGTGGGTGGAGCGCGCCGGCGCCCCGGGCCGGAGCGGGCATGCGTATCCCGCGCGGGCGCGAACCCAGGCTTGCAGCTTACAAAGACCGGCTTATGAATAAAACGACCGGTTCGTAATGTGCATATACTCAAAAACATCTAAAAAAAAGCGGAGGCAAAAACCTCCGCTTATATACATCTACCCAGGGCGCCGCGGATCCGGCTTTGCCGGTCCGCCAGCGCCGCCCCCTTGAGGGGGCGGGGTGGGTCACACCTCGTTCGCGGCGGAGCCCATGTTGACACGCAGGCCGCCGGCGCCGCTGTCCTCGCTACGGCTCTTGCGCATGCGCTCGATGTGGTCCAGGTACTCCGGCGTCACGTCGCCCGTCACGTAGTGGCCGTCGAAGCACGAGGCCTCCAGCTGAGTCAGCGCGGGGTTCATGTCGGTGACCGCCTGGCGCATCGCGGCCAGGTCCTGGTAGATCAGCGCATCGGCGCCGATCACCCGGGCGATTTCTTCGTCGGTGCGGCCATGGGCGATCAGCTCGCTGCGGGTGGGCATGTCGATGCCGTACACGTTCGGGAAGCGCACCGGGGGCGCCGCCGACGCGAAGAACACCTTGTTGGCGCCCGCGGCGCGGGCCATCTCGACGATCTCGCCGCTGGTCGTGCCGCGCACGATGGAGTCATCCACGATCAGCACGTTCTTGCCCTTGAACTCCTCGCTCATGGCGTTGAGCTTCTGGCGCACGGACTTCTTGCGCACCGCCTGCCCGGGCATGATGAAGGTGCGGCCGACGTAGCGGTTCTTGATGAAACCCTCGCGGTAGTCGAGGTTCAGCCGCGCGGCCAGTTGCATCGCCGCCGGCCGGGCCGAGTCGGGGATGGGCATGACCACGTCGACCTCGCCCAGGCGCAGGTTGCGGGCGACCTTGTCCGCTAGGTATTCGCCCATGCGCAGGCGCGCGCCGTACACCGACACGCCGTCCATCAGCGAATCGGGCCGCGCGAAATAGACGTACTCGAAGATGCAGGGGCTGAGCTGCGGATTGTCGGCGCACTGGCGCGCGGCGTAGCGGCCGTCGAGATCGATGAACACGGCTTCGCCCGGCGCGACGTCGCGCTCGAACCTGAAGCCCATGCCTTCGAGCGTGACCGACTCCGATGCCACCATCCACTCGACGCCGCTCTCGGTCTCGACCTTGCCCAGGCACAAGGGCCGGATGCCGTAGGGGTCGCGGAAGGCCAGCATGCCATAGCCGGCGATCTCGGCCACCACCGCGTAGGCGCCGCGCACGCGCCTGTGCACCGCCGACACCGCCTTGAAGATGGCATCCTCGTCCAGCGACACGCCGTTGGACGCACGCTGCAGTTCGTGCGCCAGCACATTCAGCAACACTTCCGAATCGGAATTGGTGTTCATGTGGCGGCGGTCGACGCGGAACAGTTCCTCGCGCAGCGACTCCCAGTTGGTCAGGTTGCCGTTGTGGGCGAAGGTGATGCCGAACGGCGCATTGACGTAGAACGGCTGGGCTTCTTCCGCGCTGGAGCTGGAACCGGCGGTGGGGTAGCGGACCTGGCCGATGCCCGAGTTGCCGGGCAGCGAACGCATGTTGCGCGTCCGGAAGACGTCGCGGACCAGGCCATGCGCCTTGAACATATTGAACGTATTGCCCTGCGACGTGGCGATGCCTGCCGCATCCTGACCGCGGTGCTGCAGCAGCAGCAGACTGTCGTAGAGCAACTGATTAACCGGCGCGTGCGAGACGACACCGACGATTCCACACATGAGAGCCTCTTATCAGCAGCACAAACTTCTTAATAGCGGATCCAGTCCGCGAATTGTTCCGGCACATACGGCTTGACCGCCCGCACGCCCTCTTCCGCGTAGGGAGACAGGACGGCTCCGGTCCACCACGGTTCCTTGGGCAAGGGCGTGAATCCCGCCGCCACCACCAGGACCATCACGATGACCACACCCCGCACCAGGCCGAACATGGCGCCCAGGCCACGATCCGCCAGCGACAGGCCGGTGGCCTTGAGCACCAGCCCCAGCGCCACGTTGACCAGCCCCACCGCCAGCAGCACGGCGATGAACACGCCCGCATAGGCCACGATTGCACGCAGGCCTGGCGTCTCGATGTAGGCCGCCAGCCATTCGTAGGCCAACGGCCCGTAGCGGACCGCCACCGCGAAAGCGGCGACATAGGCGATCAGCGACAGGACCTCCTTCACCAGGCCGCGAAACAGACCGATCACCACCGAGGCGCCCAGGATCAGCAGGACGCCATAGTCGAAATTGGTCACAGCGGCACGATGGAACTACTGAAACCGGCCGAACTGACACGCGCCCGGGCGGCATCGGCCGCCTCGCGCGAGGCGAAGGGACCGACCCTGACGCGGAACACATCGCCCTTGCCGGTCTTCACACGCTCGGTGAAACTCTTGATGCCCGCGGCGCTGAGCCGGTCGCGCATGTCATTGGCGCGATCTTCGGTGGAAAACGCCGCGATCTGCACCGCGAAGCTGCCCTTGCTGTCGGGCTTGGACGCCGCCGGGGCCGAAGCGCCGCCTTCAAGCAGGGCACGCGCCCGGGCCGCTTCGGCGCGCGCGGCATCCTCGCGGGATGTATCGCTGGGCGCCGGCCTGGCCGGAGGCGGCGCGGGCCTGGCGGGCTCGGGCGGAGCCGGCGGCGGCTTCACTGGTTCGGGCTTGGGCGGCTCGGCCCGGGTAACCGGAGGTGTCGCGGGCTCGGGCCTGGCCGGCGGCGTGGCCGGCGCTTCGCTTGCGGGCGGCGTGGCCGGCGCCTCGACCGCCGGCGGCCTGGCCACCGGCTCGGGCGCTGCCAGGCTGCGATCGGGAATCTGGATGGGGATGTCGTCCGGCAGCATGGGCGGCTCGGAATCGAGCACCATGGGCAACACGACGACCGCGGCCAGGACCAGGGCAATGGCGCCTACCAGGCGGCGCCTGGCGCGGCGGCGCGCTTCCTGGGCGGGATCCTGCGATTCGGCCCCGGCTGCATAGCCGGCGCGACTGGATTTGGCCGTGGCCGTGGCGTCCTTCTTCTTGCGCTCGAGCAATCCCATTGATACGTCCGGCTGAAACAGGCGGCAGGGTCCTGCGCCGCCCCCTGCGGGGGCCCCGGCTCAGTCCGCGCGGGCGGGCCTGGCCGTACGCATCGACGCCAACACGCCTGCCACGGTAAGGAAAGATCCGAAGACCAGGATTCTATCACCCTCGCCCATCCTTTCCCGCGCCGCCGCAAAGGCTGCCGCGGGGTCGGCACAGGCCTGGACCGAGGAATCCTTGTCTTCCCTGGCGCCCCGCGCGCGCAGGCGCGCGGCCAGTTCCTCGCCGCTCAATCCGCGGGGTCCCGGCAGGCCGGCGCAATACCAGTGGTCGATACGGTCGCCCAGCCTGGCGATGACACCATCGATGTCCTTGTCGTTCAGCATCCCGAACACCGCGTAGGTGTAGGGATAGAAACCCATGTTGTCGAGGTTGTCGGCCAGCACGGCGGCGGCGTGGGGATTGTGCGCGACGTCCAGGATCACCGTCGGCTGCCCGGGCAGGATCTGGAAGCGGCCCGGCAACTGCACCTGCAACAGCCCCAGGCGCACCGCCTGCTGCGGAACGGGCAGCCGGTCGCGCAGGGCCTCGAGCGCGGCCAGCGCCGCCGAGGCGTTCAGCAACTGATTGGCGCCCCGCAGCGCCGGATAGGCCAGCGCGTTGCGGCGCTGGCTGCGGCCGCCGTAGTTCCACTGCTGCTTGTCGCCCGCGTAGTTGTAGTCCCGCCCGAAGCGCCAGAGATCGGCCCCGATGCTTTCGGCGTAGTCCACCAGCGATTGGGGCGGCATGGGGTCGGCGCAGATGGCGGGCTTGCCGGGGCGGTAGATGTGGGCCTTCTCCCAACCGATCTTCTCGCGATCGTCGCCCAGCCACTCGACGTGGTCCAGGTCCACGCTGGTCACGATGGCGCAGTCCGCGTCGACGATGTTGACCGCGTCCAGGCGGCCGCCCAGCCCCACTTCCAGGATGACCGCGTCCAGCCCCGCCTGGGCGAACAACCGCAGGATGGCGAGCGTGGTCAGTTCGAAATAGGTCAGCGAGGTCTCGCCTCGGGCCGCGTCCACCGCGGCGAACTGTTCGGCCAGCGCGGCATCGCTGGCGGGCTCGCCGTTCACGCGCGCCCGTTCGTTGAAGTCCAGCAGGTGCGGCGAAGTGTAGAGCCCGACCTTGTAGCCGGCGCTCAACAACATGGCTTCTAGCATGGCGCAGGTGGAGCCCTTGCCGTTGGTGCCTCCCACCACGATGGTGACCGCGCCCAGGTCGAGCCCCAGGCGCCCGGCCACCTCGCGCACGCGGTCCAGGCCCATGTCTATCGGCCGGCTGTGGATGGATTCGAGATAGGCCAGCCATTGCGCCAGGGGGCTGTGGGCGTCGGGACGGGGAACGGAAGCGGAAAACGGCATGGATACGACCGGCAGGACAAGAGAATGGCTAGGGTCTGTTGATACCAGCAAGCGCCTCGCACAGGCCCTAGGGAAACGGAAGCTTTCAGCGGCGGTTCGGCCACGCGGTCAGGATATCGTAGCCGTCATCGGTCACGGCCACCATGTGCTCCCACTGGGCGGACCACGAGCCGTCCACCGTCACCACGGTCCAGTCGTCGTCCAGCACCTGCACCTCCTGGCGCCCGGCGTTGAGCATGGGCTCGATGGTGAACACCATGCCTTTCTTCAAGCGCAGGCCGCTGTTGGGCCGGCCGTAGTGCAGCACCTGCGGCGCCTCGTGGTACTTGCGGCCGATGCCGTGCCCGCAGAAATCGCGCACCACCGAGAACCCGGCGTCCTCGGCGTGGCTCTGGATGGCCGCGCCCACGTCGCCCAGGGTCGCGCCCGGCCGCACCGCGGCAATGCCGCGCAGCATGCTTTCCAGCGTGACGTCGACCAGGCGCTCGGCCTCCCGCGACGGCTTGCCGGCGTAGAACATCCGGCTCGTGTCGCCATGCCAGCCGTCCCGGATCACCGTGACGTCGATGTTGATGATGTCGCCGTCGCGCAGCACGTCCTCGGGCTTGGGAATGCCGTGGCAGACCACGCCGTTGATGGACGTGCACAGCGTCTTGGGAAAGCCGTGGTAGCCGACGTTGGCCGGAATGGCCTTCTGGACCTGGGTGATGTATTCGTAGCAGCGGCGGTCGAGCTCTTCGGTCGAGACGCCGGGCTGGACATACTCGCCTATCATCTCCAGGACCTCGGCCGCCATGCCGCCCGCCACGCGCATCGCTTCGATTTCTTGCGGGGACTTCAGGGTGATTGCCATGCGGGGAACTCCGTGTTTGCCCGATTTTAGCGCCGACCGTCGGCGCTCTCCTCCGCGTCCTCGCCAAGGGCGGAGCGCGGCGCGCGGACCGGCGACGCCTGGACCGTCCAACGGTCCAGCGCGCGCATCGCCGCGCGCGGCCGGACGAGCGGATCGTGGACGCCGCCATAGCGGGCCTGCATGTCCATCCTCGCCGCCGAGGCGGCGCCGCGCGCCTGCGCGGCGTGCGCGGCCGCCCAGCGGCGATCCACGCCCAGGGCCAGGGCATGCGGCAGATAGCGTTCGTAGCGCGCCAGCGCGCCGTCGGCATCGGCCGGCGCCGTGGCGGGCGGATGGCCCAGAAAGCGCCGGAAACCGTCTATCCTGGCACGCAGCGCGCGCCCCTGCGCGGTATAGCCGCGCAGGCCGAGGAAGCCCGCGCACACCACGGCCAGCGAGACCAGCGGCGCCAGCGCGATCGACAACAGCGCGACCGACTCCACGTGGGTGGCCAGCACCGCGAGCCCGCCGGCCAGGCACAGCAGCGCCAGCACGCTCAGCACCGCGCGGCTGGCCAGGCTGGTCGCCCCCGCCCGCCACTGCGCATAGACCGCGAACCAGGCCGGCACCGCGGGCAGCGGCAACAGGATGCCCCAGGCGCCCCACGACAGCGGGCTGCCTTCGCGGATGATGGCGAGCCCGACCAGGGCCACCGTCATGACGGTCCAGATGTAGGCCCCCTTGCGCGCACGGTCGCCGTAGGACACGAACAGCGAGCGCGCATAGGCCTCGTCCAGCCATTCGCGCTGGCCGCCCTGCGCCTCGTCGTAGCAGCGCCGGTACAACCCGTCCAGGCGCAGCAGCGTGCGGCCGCCCGCGAAGAAGCGCCCCAGCATGCCGTTCAACAGCGGGTCGTGGCGGCCGTCGCCGCCGGTCTGGTTGGGCAGGCGTTCGAGATAGCGTCCGTCGGCGCGCTCCAGCACCCGCACCGAGCGCCGGGACAGCAACTCCATCATGCCGGACAGGAAGACCCAGCGGTCGTAGCCCTTGCGATAGACGTAGCGCAGCGCGGGCGCGGACAAGCCCTCCGGCGGCTCGGTCTGCGGCGCCTTCTCGCGCCTGCCGAGCCCGCGCGCCTGCGCGCCTGCGATCAGGTAGTACAACAACAGCAGCCCGACGCCCACGCTCGCGACCCAGAATTCGGCATGGTCCTGCACGCCATACCACCAGGCCTTGAGCGGCCCGGGCCGCCGCACCTCGCCCGCCGGCCATCCCAGTTCGATCGCCATGTTCTCGCCCGGCGCCAGCACGCGGGAGGAAACGAACACCACGCGCCCGGCCTCTTTTTCCTGCACCCGCCCCGGCGCGTCCGCGCCCTCGCCCGCCACCGCGGCCTGCCGGACCGGCTCCTCCGACGGCAGCACGACACGCACGCGCACCCGATCGATGGGCAGGGACCAATCCCGGCCCGTCACATCCCAGGCGAGCCTGTCCTCGCCGCCGGCCGCCTGCAGTTGCCGGGTGACCCGATAAACCAATGTGTATTGATATTCGCCGGGACGGAACACCACGTCCGGCCGGCCGGTGGAGATTCTCACCCCATCCCGCAGGCGCACCGAGGCAAAGGGCTCGGCCCGGCCGTCGCGCCGCACCGAAACGACGTCCAGCCCGGCCGCCGACCGGCTGCCGTCGGCGCGCCGGTACAGGCGCGCGAAATCACGCTGGAGGCCGTGCTTGATCTGCCTGCCTTCGGAGCGCACACGCAGGTTCTCGGTCACCAGGAGGTCGCCGCTGCGCTCGACCTTGATGTCGCTGAAGAATTCGAGGATGCGTTCGTCCGCGCGCGCCGGCCCGGCCAGAAGCAACAACCAGCACGCGGCCAGCAGCCAGCGTCTCATGCCCGGCCCCGTCACTGGCCGGATCGAGGATGCAGCCCTCGCGGCGCCGAGCCACAGGCCGGCCCGGCAGCGGCCCTTGCACGAAAAATGACGACTTGGGCCGCCTCGGCCCGGGAATGCAATCCGCTCTCAGACATGACACCAGCCTTGTTTTGGCAGGACTGTACCATCGACCGCCCGTGCGGACGCCCGAGCCCGTCTCAAGTTGTTTCCCCGTCACAGCACCGCTGTCCGGCGACTTTCCCGCCGCCGCGCGCGGTGCGTTTTTCCCCATTGACATTCCCTGGCCGTCTCAATAAAATTTTTGAACTTGTTGTTCATATTTGTACATTCAGCACGGCACAGGAGAAGTCCCATGGCATCGCCCCTCATCGGCATCAGCGGCGCAGGCATAGGCGGGCTGGCAGCGGCGATCGCCCTGCGCAAGCTCGGCCTGGAATCGGTGGTTTTCGAACAGGCGTCCAAGTTCGCGCGCGTCGGCGCCGACATCAACCTCACCCCCAACGCCGTGCTGGCGCTGGACGGACTGGGCGTGGGCGACGAACTGCGCAAGACCGCCGCCCGCCCCACGCACCGCATCAGCCGCACCTGGGACACGGGCGAGGAAACCTCGCGCCTGGAAATGTCGCAGGCCGCCGAAACGCGCTACGGCGCGCCTCAGCTGACCATGCACCGGGCCGATCTGCTGGCCGCGCTGGAACAGGCCGTGCCCGCCGCCACCATCCACCTCGGCAAGCGCACGGTAGGCATAGACGAAGGCGCGGACGGCATCACCGTGCGCTTCGAAGACGGCACGTCCCGGCGGGTGGACGTGCTGATCGGCGCCGACGGCATCCACTCCACGGTCCGCAAGCATCTGCTGGGCGACGAATATCCCGACTTCACCGGCGTGGTGGCCTACCGCGCCGTGGTGCCGGCCTCGCGCCTGGAAGGCGTGCCCAACCTGGATGCCTTCACCAAATGGTGGGGCCCCAACCCCGAGACACAGATCGTCACCTTCCCGCTCAATCTGGGCCGCGACATCTTCATCTTCGCGACCACGCCCCAGGACAGCTGGCGCCACGAGTCGTGGACCATGCCGGGCAGCGTCGAGGAACTGCGCGCCTCCTACGCCGACTTCCATCCCGAGGCGCGCGCGCTGCTCGCGGCCTGCGACGAAGTGCTGAAGTCCGCGCTGTACGTGCGCGACCCGCTGCCCTCTTGGTCGCGCGGGAACGTCACGCTGCTGGGCGATGCCTGCCACCCGATGATGCCTTTCATGGCCCAGGGCGCGGGCATGGCGATCGAAGACGCCGTGGTCCTGGCCCGCTACCTCGCCGACACGCCCGAGGCGCCCGCCCAGGCCCTCAAGCGCTATGAAGCCGCGCGCCACGATCGCACCGCCCGCATCCAGATCGGCTCGCGCGGCAACAACTGGCTCAAGGAAGGCGGCAATGCCGACTGGGTGTACGAATACAATGCCTGGACCGTGCCCCTGGCCTGATCTTCCATGTCATTTTCCGCAGCCCCCCTGGACAGCGACGAATCCGCCGGCAAGCCCGGCGCCCTGGTTTCGCCGGTGGTCAGGGCATTCCGGCTGCTGCGCTATGTCGTCGACGGCGGCAGCACGTCCAACCTGAGCGAAGTCGGCCGGACCATAGACGTCAACCGCGTCACGGTCATGCGGCTGATCGCCACGCTGGAACACGAGGGCGTGCTGGAGTCCCTGCCCCAGGGCGGGCACCGGATCGGGCTCCCGTTCCTGAAGCTGGCCACCGCCGCCACCGCGGCCAACGACATGCTGGACCTGGGCCGCCGGGTGCTGGCCGACGTGCGCCGCCAGTTGAACGTCTCCGCCTACCTGGCCGCGCTGGACGGCGGCCACGTCGTCTACCTGCTGCGTGACATGCCCGAGGCCGGCCTGATCAGCAGCGTGCGCGTCGGCAGCCGCGTCGCGGCCCACCTGACCACGCCGGGCCGCATGCTGCTGGCCTGGCAGCCGCCGGCCACCCTCGATGCGCTGCTGGACGCCGACCCCGCCGCGGCGGCCCAGGCCGGCCAGCTGCGCGCCCAGTCGGCGACCGACCGCGAACACGGCTGCGCCTGGAGCTTCTCGGGTTTCGAACAAGGTATCAACTCGTGCGCCGCGCCCGTATTCGGCGCGCTGGGCGACGCCGTCGCGGCCATCAGCGTGGCGGGGCCGGAAACGGCATTCGGCGCCGATGCCGATTCCCGCTCGCGCACGGAACAGGTCATTCTCCAGGCCGCGCGCGACCTGTCATCGCTGCTCGGCAGCCGCGGCTACCCGCCGGCCGGCTGACGCGGTCAGCGGCCGGATGCGTCGGCCGCGCCGGATTCCCCATCCGGCAGGACGCTCAACAGATTCGTTCCCGTTCGCGACAGGTGCTGCCGCAGGATGTCGCACGCCAGTTCGGCGTTGCGCCCCAGGGCGGCCTGATAGATCGCCTCGTGTTCCGCCGGCACATTGCGGTCGGGCGAATTGCTGGCCAGGAAAAGACGGCGATACCGGTCGCTCAGATCGTGCAGCGTATTGCAGAAGCGCAGCAGCAGCGGCATGCCACAGGCCGAAAACAAGGTGATGTGGAACGTCCGGTGCGCTTTCTCCCAGGCCGGCAGTCTGTCGCCGCTGCGGTCCACCGCTTCGAGCCTGCTCAGCCGGTGGTAGGCCGCCACCAGGGCATCCTCCCAGTGTTCGTCGCCGCGCCGGATGGACTCGCCCAGGGCCATCACCTCCAGGTTCATCCGCAAGGCCGTGACCTCCCGGAAATCGTCCGCCGAGACCGGCGCCACCCGGTAACCCTTCTTGTCGTTCGTCACGATCAGCCCATCGGACACCAGGCGCATCAGGGCTTCGCGCAGCGGGCTCAGGCTGACGTCGTACTGCTCGCGCAATTCGTCCAGCCTGAGCTTGCTGCCGGGCAACAGCGTGCCGCCAAGAATCGAACCCCGCAGGGCCTCGACCAGGGTGGTGGACAGCGTGGGGCCGCTTGCGGAAGGCGTATCGGTCAGTGTGGTCATGCGTGGAACCCGGATTGAAAGCGCGTGCGCGCAACGCGCATTCTAGCGGCTTCCGCCCTGCTTCGCGAAAATTATCGATCAAAACAAAAAATTGAATATTTAAAAAATAATCGATTACTATATTTAAATCGATCAAGGAGATTTCATGACGACGCGTTCGCGCCCCGATCCTGCTTTCGTCCAGCAGACCTTCGGCCCCTATGCCGACCCCCTTGCCACCAAGGAAGACCGCGCCGCCAGCTACCGCCAGATGGCGGGATTCCTGCCCCCCCGGGTCGAGGCCCGGCTCGATGTGACCGGCGCGCTGGATCCGCTCATGGTCGAATTGCAGGAGAAAGTCCGCGCCCACGCGCTGGAAACCGCCCACTTCGACGACAAGCAGGTGCAGTTGCTGATCTTCGCCATGCTGGTGGCCGAGCTGAGCGATGCCGCCATCATCCATGGCGTGGCCGCCCGCCGCGCCGGCGCGAGCTGGCAGGAAATGCAGGCCGTGGTGAACCTGGCCTTCGTCTTCCGGGGCGTCTCGGCCGCCAACCGCGGCGCCGAGATGCTGATACGCATCGCCGAACGCGAGCGCGAACTGGCCGCCCAGGCCTGAACGCAAGGAGCCCGCCATGCAAGCCTGCCCAGGCCCGGACCGCCCTACGCGCGCGCCCGCCTTCGCCGTTCCCCGCGGCGCCTGCGACTGCCACGCCCACATCTTCGGGCCGCAAGACCGCTTCCCGTTCTCGCCCCACCGCAGCTACACGCCGGAAGACTGCACCACGGACGAATACCGCGACATGCTGGCCACGCTGGGCTTCGACCGCGGCGTGCTGGTCCAGGGCGGCGCCCACGGCACCGACAATGCCGCGATGCTGGACGCCATGGAGCGGCTGGGCCCCCGCATCAAAGGCATCGCCGTGCTGCCGCCCGGCACCCCGCTGCGCGAGCGCGAAGCGCTGCATGCCAAGGGCGTGCGGGGCTTTCGCATGTCGACCGTCGTATCGGGCGGCGTAGGCTTCGATCAACTGGAAGCGCTGGCCGCCGAAGCCGAGGAAATGGGCTGGCACCTGTTGCTGCATTTCCACCGTTCCGAGGAACTGGTCGCCGTCGCCGACCGCCTGCGCCGGCTGCGCTGCCATTACGTGCTGGATCACCTGGCGCGCATCCGCGCGGACGAGGGAATGGATTCGCCAGCCTTCGCGACGGTGATGTCGCTGCTGGACACCGGTCACTGCTGGATCAAGCTGGCCAGCCTGTATCGCTTGTCCAGCGAACCCTATCCGCACGCCGACATGCTGCCCATGATCCACCACGTGGTGGCCGCGCGGCCCGACCGCATGATCTGGGGCAGCAACTGGCCCCATCCCATCCACACCGGTCCCATGCCCAACGACGGCGACCTGGTGGACCTCATCCCGCTCTGGGTGCCCGACGCCGGGCACCGGCACCGGATGCTGGTCGACAACCCGCAGGCGCTGTACGGCTTCGAGCCGCCGCTTCGGCAGGCGTGACCCTCGCCCCTTCCCCACCATAAAGATCCAGGAGACACCCCATGCCCTTGAACCCGCGCTTTCTTCTGGCCTCGGCCATGCTGGCCGCCGGCGCGTCCGCCCATGCCGGCTACCCCGAGAAGCCCATCACCTTCGTCGTGCCCTTTCCCCCGGGCGGCACCACGGACATCATCGCCCGGTCGCTGGCCGCCCGCCTTGGCGCGGAGCTCAAGCAGACCGTGGTGGTCGAGAACCGCCCGGGCGCGGGCGGCAATATCGGCGCGCAGGCGGTCGCCCGCGCCCAGCCCGACGGCTACACGCTGCTGCTGTCCACCGCCGGGCCGCTCAGCATCAACCAGCACCTGTACAAGAACCCCGGCTACGATCCGGCATCCAGTTTCGCGCCGGTCGCCCTGGTGGCCGCGGTGCCCATCATGCTGGTGGCCAATCCGTCCGCGCCGTTCAAGACCGTTGCCGAACTCGTGGACTATGCGCGCAAGCATCCGGGCAAGTTGTCATATGGCTCGCAGGGCAATGGCACCACCAGCCATCTCACGATGGAGCTGTTGAAGACCCAGGCCGGCATCGGCATCCAGCACATTCCCTATCGCGGCAGCGCGCCGGCGGCGACCGACCTGATGGGGGGCGTGGTGCAGGTGATGTTCGACAACTCCCCCAGCACGCTGCCCTTCGTCAAGGGCGGCAAGATGCGGGCGCTGGGCGTGGCTTCGCCCAAGCGCGTGAAGGGCATGGAAGACATTCCCGCGGTGGCCGAGACCCTGCCGGGCTTCACCTCCGAGGCCTGGTTCGGCCTGGTGGCCCCGGCCGCCACGCCGGCCGCCACGGTGGACATCCTGAACAAGGCCGTCAACAAGATCCTGTCCAGCGCCGAATACAAGCAGGAACTGGCCACCTCGGGCACCGAACCGTTGGGCGGCACGCCGGCGGATTTCGCCAAATACCGCAGCGCCGAAGCCGCGAAGTGGGGGGAAATCGTACGCGCCGCGGATATCCGCCTGGATTGATCCGGCGGGCGCGGGCTCTAGCCATGAATCGGCATTCATGATGGCTAAGGGGGGTGTCGAGCAGGAGTTGGGTTCTTGAGCCGTCCTTGACCGGTGGGGCGGGGCGGCCCGCGGTGGGGCGCCCCGCCCCACCGGTCAAGAACTACGGCAGCTATCAGTGACGGACGCAGGTCCAGGTCCGGCGAAAGTTCTTTATCTCATTCAAGAAAACGACCGCACTGAAGCTCTTGGATCTATGTGACTAGCGGTGCAGGTCTTGTCCGGGGCCAGGACACGAATGCCGAACTAACGCTCGTCGCCCAGGAACAGCGCGCGCACCTGGTCCGCAGTCGCCAGCCTGCGCCCCAGCGCGCCGGCGACCTCGGCCACCTGGCGCACCAGCGCGGCATTGTCGGGCGCGATCGAACCGTCGCGCAGGTACAGGTTGTTCTCGAAGCCCACGCGCGCATGCCCGCCCAGCGCGGCCGCCGCCCCGGCGCAGGCGTGCTCGTGCCGGCCGAAGGCGCACATGGCCCAGGGATAGGCATGATCGTGGACGGCCAGGAAAGGCAGCAGGTCGGACGGCGACGAAGTCTGGCCCGCGCTGTAGCGGCCCAGCACGAACAACAGGAACCACGGCGCATCGGGCACCACGCCCTGGCGGCGATAGGCCTGCCAGCGCTCGACGTCGCCGGTGTCGTACAGGATGACCTGGGTCATCACCCTTTCCCGGGCCAGCCAGGAAAACAGCGAGGCGACGCGGGCGTCGGCCTGCGGGCCCAGGGCGATCTCGCGCAGCCCCACCGACACGGCCTCGGGCTTGACCGCCATCACCGACGCGACCTGCTCGTCGGGCGCATACACGCCCGCGGCTTCCGTGGTGATCTGCACCACCAGTTCGTTGCCCACCGCCTGCCGCACCGCGCGCGTGGCGGCCAGGTAGGCGTCGGGCTCCAGGCTGTGCGACTGGTCGGCCTTGCGCACGTGCATGTGCAGCATGGACGCCCCGGCGTCCAGGCACAGCTTGGCGGTCTCGGCCAATTGGCCGGGCGTGACCGGCACCGCGGCGTGGTCGGCGATTTTCTTGTAGGCGCCGTTGGGCGCCACGGTAACGATCAGCGGGGCATCCAGGCTGGATGAAGCGGGAGCGGGCATGTTCATCGTTGCTTCCCTCAGGCGCCGACCGGCTCGCGCATGGTGACGAACTCCTCGGCCGCCGTCGGGTGCAGTCCTATGGTCTGGTCGAACTGCCGCTTGGTGGCGCCGCATTTCATGGCGATGGCCAGGCCCTGGATGATTTCGGGACCGTCGGGCCCCACCATGTGGCAGCCCACCACCCGGTCGCTCGCATCGTCCACGACCAGTTTCATCATGGTCTGCTCGTCGCGTCCCGACAGCGTGTTCTTCATCGGGCGGAACCGCGAGCGATAGACGCGGATGCTGCCGTAGCGCTTGCGGGCGTCCTCTTCGGACAGGCCGACCGTGGCCACCGGCGGCTGGCTGAACACCGCCGCGGGCACGTTCTCGGCATCGGCCTGCATGGGATTGTTGTTGTAGAGCGTCTCGGCCAGGGCCCGCCCTTCGGCGATCGCCCAGGGCGTCAGATTCAGGCGGTCGGTCACGTCGCCCACGGCATAGATGCCGGACACGCTGGTGCGGGACTGTCCGTCGACCTTGATCTCGCCCTGCTCGCCCAGCGCCACGCCGCAGGCCTCCAGCCCGAGCCCTCGGGTGTTGGGCGCGCGGCCCGTGGCCATCATCACCTGGTCGACCACCAGGACCTCGCCGCCGTCGAGTTGCGCGGCGATCCGGCCATCGCGCCGCGCCAACCCCACCACGCGGGTGTGCTGACGGATGACGACGCCGCGCCGCTGCAGTCCCTCGGCCACCGTCTGGCGGATGTCCTGGTCGAATCCCGCCAGCACCTGGTCACGCCGGATCGCCAGGGTCACGCGCGCTCCGGCGCCGCGGAAAATGCCCGCGAATTCCAGCGCGATGTATCCGCCGCCCACGATCAGCACGTCGTCCGGAAGCTTGTCCAGCGACAGCGCCTCGTTGGAGGTGATCGCCAGTTCGATGCCCGGAATGTCGGGCAGCACGGCATGGCCGCCGGTGGCGATCATGATGCGTTCGGCCGTATGGCGCTTGCCGGCGACCTCGACCGTATGCGGGTCCACCATGACGGCGCGGCCCTCGATCAGCGTCACGCCGGCCTGGTCCAGCATCCGGCGGTAGATCCCTTCCAGGCGGTCGATCTCGCGGTTCTTGGCGGCCACCAGCGCGCCCCAGTCCAGGTTCGCGCCCGGGACGGTCCAGCCGTAGCCCGCCGCGTCCTGGAAGGCGTCGGCGAACTGCGACCCGTACATCAGCAGCTTCTTCGGCACGCAGCCGCGTATGACGCAGGTACCGCCCACCCGGTTGTCCTCGCAGATCGCCACGCGCGCCCCGTACGACGCGGCCCGGCGCGAGCCGGCCACGCCGCCCGAACCGGCGCCAATGGTGATAAGGTCGTAGTCGAACGCAGGCATCAGGCAGGTCTCCGCAACAAGAAACGATACGTAGGCCCTGGATCATAACCCGCACGGCCCACGCCGCCGAACCCCATGACCGAACCCAACCGCGACATCTCAGCCCCCACCCTGGACTACTACGAACAGAACGCCGCCGCCTTCTGGGAAGGCACGCGCGGCCACGACGTCGGGCAGAACATCGACGCGCTGCTGCGGCACATCGCCGCGCCCGCGCCCCTGTCCATCCTGGACTTCGGGTGCGGGCCGGGCCGCGACCTGAAGGCCTTGCGCGAACGGGGCCACGAGGCCGTGGGCCTGGACGGCTCGCCATCGTTCGCCGCCATGGCGCGGACGCACAGCGGCTGCGAGGTATGGTGCCAGGACTTCCTGGCGCTCGACCTGCCGGCCCATCGCTTCGACGGCATCTTCGCCAACGCCTCGATGTTCCACATCCCCAGCCAGGACCTTCCACGCGTGCTGGCCGCCCTGCGCGCCACGCTCAAGCCAGGCGGCGTATTGTTCTGCTCCAACCCCCGCGGCAACAACGAAGAAGGCTGGAACCGGGGCCGCTACGGCGTCTACCATGACCTGGAACAGTGGCGCCGATACCTGGACGCCGCCGGCTTCGACGAGCTCGAGCATTACTACCGGCCCGCCGGCCTGCCGCGCGCCCAGCAGCCCTGGCTCGCCACCGTCTGGCGCCGCCGGGCCGCGCCGATGGAGTAGACTCGGCCCCCTTCGCCCTTGCCTTTTCCCCACCGTGACGACCGCCGACGACATCCTGCACTGGAACGATCCCGACCCCCGCGAGGCAGCCTGGCTGTCGGCCGGCGGGCATCCCCCTCCCCGACGCGTCGAGACGGCGGACGACCGCATGCCGGCCGACCAGGCCTATCGCCTGGCCTGCGAAGGCACGGCGCTGCTGTGGCGCGGCGACTTCCAGAACGCCCGCCTGCTGCTGCAGGCCATGGCACGGCGGGTGGACCGCCGGCCGTTCAAGCCCGGCGCCACGGTCACCCAGACCTTCCATCTGTATCGTCAGGCGCAGTTGCAGCGCGCCCGCGTGCTGGGCATGCTGCTGGTGCCCCTGGACGCGGATTTCGGCATCCCGCTGCGGCGCGCGCCCGACGTGAGACAAGCCTGCCAGGAAGCCTATGGCGACATCGGCCGCGCCGCGGTGGTCTCGCTGCGCGAACTGCAAGGCGTGATCGGCGCCCACGAGTGGCGCAAGAAAGGCGTGCCCGTGGCGGCGCTCGGCGCCCGCATCCATCCCCATCACGGGGTCTTTTCGCCGATACGCGGCGAATACGTGGAACTGGTGGCGCGGGCGCCGCTGCCGGGACAGGACACCGCCTTTGACATCGGCACCGGCACCGGCGTGCTGGCCGCCCTGCTGGCGCGGCGCGGCGTGCGCCGGATCGTGGCGACCGACGCCGATCCCCAGGCCCTGGCCTGCGCACGCGAAAACGTCGACCGGCTCGGCCTGGCGGACCGTGTCCGCGTCGAAACGGCCGACCTCTTTCCCAAAGGCCGCGCGCAGCTCATCGTCTGCAATCCCCCCTGGGTACCCGGGCCCGCGCACTCCAGCCTGGACCGGGCGGTCTTCGATCCCGACAGCCGCATGCTGCGCGGCTTCCTGGCCGGATTGGCCAGCCACCTGGCGCCCAAAGGGGAAGGCTGGCTGATCTTGTCGGACCTGGCCGAACACCTGGGCCTGCGCCCCCGGTCCGAACTGCTGGCGCTGATTGAAAACGCCGGCCTGCAGGTAATCGACCGCATCGAGACCCGCCCCCGCCATCCCAAGGCGCAGGACGGAAACGATCCCCTGCACGCGGCCCGGTCCGCCGAGACCACGGTGCTGTGGCGGCTCGCGGCGCGCCCGGCGCAGCCCTGACCTTCACCTCGAGGACTCCCATGATCAAGCACATCGCCATGTGGCGTTTGAAACTCGAAGATGGCGACACCCGCGAATCGGTTTTCGCGGTCATACGCGAAACCATCGCGGCGCAGCGCGGGCGCATTCCGGGCCTGCTCGAATCCGAAGCCGGATTGAACTTCAGCACGTCGAGCAAGGCGCTGGACGTGGTGGTCTACACGGTGTTCACCGACCGCGAGGCGCTGCAGGGCTACCACGCCCATCCGGTCCACATGGAAACGCGCGCCAGGATGGATCGCTATCTCAGCTCGGGCTGCATGGTCGACTACGAAGTCGCCTGATCCCCCCGCCGCGCCTTCGCGCGCGGCGCCCCCTCCTCCATTCAGCCTAGTCCCGGCCCACCGTTTGCCATATTCAGCGGCTTGCGGTTCCTCCCTACCATCCCCTGCATGAACCCCTGGCGCCATCCGGACCGGGGTTCGACACCAGTCCGCGCCGCACGGCCCACCCTCTCTGGTCAGGATGGTCCGCGCGCCGCGCATTCATGCCATGCACCCCCTGGGGGGGAATTAGGGAGCACGACGATGAAACTGTTTTCCAGGAATGGACTGATGGCGCTGCTGGTCGCGGGATTCCTCGCGGGCTGCGGCGGCGACGGCGCGGTCACGCCCAGCGGCGGAGGCGGAGGCGGCACCACCCCGCCGCCACCGCCTCCCGACCCCTATGCCGACAGCACGGCCAAGCCGCCCGCGACGATCACCGACCCGACCATCACGGCAGCCGCGTCCATCGCGGCGAAGACCGACGGCAGCGGCCTGTACGACATCAACGTCGCGGGCTTCGCCGCGCCCACCGCCACGACCCTTTCCGCGCGGCAATTGTCCATGCGCTCCGGTCCGAACAAGTTCGCGGCGACCCGCGCGAACCTGACGCGCGCGGCCGTGCCGGACCTGACCGCCAACGATTTCGTCGTGGTCGAGGGCGGCATCGTCAAGGGCCACACCGTGCGCCGTATCGGCGAAGACTCGACGCGTGCCAAGGCTGACGTGGTGTTCGTGTTCGATACGACGGGCAGCATGAGCGGCGCGCTCACGAGCGTGCAATCTTCCATCATCGACTTCGCCGACTTCCTCGGGAAGAGCGGCCTCGACGTCCAACTGGGCGCGGTCACGTTCGGCGATGCGTTCGACACCAAGGCCACCGGCTCCAGGCGGATCGGCACGGGCAGCACCCAGCCCCCCGCCTTTGACTCCAGCGAACGACAAGTCTTCGCGCCCACCACCGACTTCACCAAGTTCAAGCAGTTCATCAGCGAGGAAACCGCCACCGGCGGCAACAACGAGCCGGAGAATGCGATCGGCGCCTTGCAGTTCGCGTTCGACAACACACCTTGGCGCACCGGTGCCCAGCGGGTGTTGATCGTCATCACCGATGTCGTGTCGCACAACTCGATCAGCTATAGCGAGGACAGCATCAGCGGGCGCTGGATCCCCCCGTCGGCGGCCGACCTGATCGCCAAGCTCAAGGGCAAGGCCGTGGTGCATGTGGTGTCGCCCAAGATCAGCAATCCTGGACAACACACCGACATGAAGGTGTTCGCGGGCACCGAAGGAACGGGCGGCGCCTACTTCGAATGGGACAAGAGAGCGTTCAGCCTGGTCGATCTGCCCATCGCGGAGGTAGCGGCCGGCGGCTACGTCATCACCTATCGCGCCAAGGCCGACGGCAAGCCCAAGACCCTGCGCGTGGTGATCAACGACGGCGCCGGTATCCGAGGCGAAATCCTGCTGCCGGTCGAGTATTGACCCCCCCTGCGCGCTGGCGCGCGCCCCGAATGGTGGGCCCCCAGCCGCTACGCGGCAGCCCCCCAAGGGGGCCGGGACCCGCCTTGGGGCGGCCCGGCGCCGGGTCCCGTGGGGCGCCGCGGGTAGAGGGTGGGCTCTCCCAGTGTTGGGTGCAGTCTTTCGCCGCTCTTTTCGAGCGGCTTTTTCTTTATGACGCCGCGGGGTCCCCGGGGTAGCCCAGGCGATGGGACAGGGTCCGGGCGGCCTGGCGGATGGCGGTGGCGACGGGGCCGGCGGGGTCGGAGTCGAAGCGGGCACTGTTGCCCAGGGCAGTGATGGCCAGCACCATGCGCGAGTCGTAGTCGAAGACCGGCGAGCTGACCGAATCCACACCGGGCAGGACATCGCCGGTGACGCGGCCCAGGTGCAGCGCGCGCACGCCGTGCAGCAACTCGTCCACCTCGCGGACGTTCGACGGGTAGGCCCCCTCGGCGGCCCGCTCCTTCAGCTCTTCCTCGACCAGCGAGGCTGTCAAGGGCGCTTCCATGAAGGCGGCGAACACCCGCCCGGTCGCCGACGACAGCAGCGGCAGGACCGAACCGGGACGCACGTTCACCATCACCGGCCGGGGTGAGTCGCGCCATTGCACGACGGTGGGTCCGCGATTGCCCCACACAGCCGCCAGCACGGTCTCGCCCAGCGCGTTGCTCAGTTCGTCCAGCAGCGGCGTGGCCAGCCGGACGGCGTCCAGCGAAGCCAGGCTGGCCAGGCCGATGCGCAATGCCCCGCGCCCCAGGCTGTAGCGCCCCTGCGCGTCCTGCTCCACATAGCCGCGCTTGACGAAGCTCGCGAGGTAGCGGTGTACCTTGGCCGGGTGCATGTCGGCGGCCTGGGCGATTTCCTTGAGCATCATGGGGCGGATCACGTCCGCGAATGCATCGAGCACCGACAGTCCGGTTTCCAGGGCCTGCACACCGCTGCCGGCGCGTGCCGGTGCCTCGTCCTCGCCTTCGCCCGTTCTTTCCCTGGTGGCCACGCCGCCCTCGCTTGAATTACGCTTAACGTAATCCTAGCACGCACAACGTAATAGCTTGACTCGGCCATCAACAGAAATTACGCTTATCGTAAATGGATTACTTTCAACGTAAATTGCCATGAACACGACCTCCCCTCCCGCCGACACCGCCGCCGGCCCCGGCTACATGTCGGGCTTCGGCAATGAGTTCGCCACCGAAGCCCTGCCGGGCGCCCTGCCCGTGGGACGCAATTCCCCCCAGCGCGCGCCCTATGGCCTCTATGCCGAACAATTGTCCGGCACGGCCTTCACCGCGCCGCGCAGCCACAACCGGCGGTCGTGGCTGTACCGCATCCGCCCGGCCGCGGTGCACCTGCCCTTCGAACCCATGGAAAGCCCGCGCCTGGTAAGCGACTTCAGCCAGGTACCGCCCACCTCGCCCAACCAGTTGCGCTGGGATCCACTGCCCATGCCTCAGGCCCCCACCGATTTCGTCGACGGCTGGGTCACCATGGCGGGCAACGGATCGGCCGATGCCATGCAGGGCTGCGCCATCCACCTGTACGCCGCCAACCGCTCCATGCAGGACCGCTACTTCTACAGCGCCGACGGCGAACTGCTGATCGTGCCCCAGCACGGGCGCCTGCGCATCGCCACCGAGCTGGGCGTGATCGACCTCGAACCGCAGGAGATCGCGGTCGTGCCGCGCGGCTGCCGCTTCCAGGTATCGCTGCCCGACGGCGAGGCGCGCGGCTATATCTGCGAGAACTTCGGCGCCCTGCTGCGCCTGCCCGACCTGGGCGTGATCGGCTCGAACGGCCTGGCGAACCCGCGCGACTTCCTGACCCCCTGCGCCAGCTACGAGGACCGCGAAGGCCGCTTCGAACTGGTGGCCAAGTTCGGCGGCCGTCTCTGGCGCGCCGCCATCGGTCATTCGCCGCTGGACGTAGTGGCCTGGCACGGCAACTACGCCCCCTGCAAGTACGACCTGCGCCGCTTCAACACCCTGGGCTCGATCAGCTACGATCATCCCGATCCGTCCATCTTCCTGGTGTTGCAGGCGCCCAGCGACACGCCGGGCGTGGACTCGCTGGATTTCGTCATCTTCCCGCCGCGCTGGCTGGCGGCCGAGGACACCTTCCGCCCGCCCTGGTTCCACCGCAACGTCGCCAGTGAATTCATGGGGCTGGTTCACGGCGCCTACGACGCCAAGGCCGAGGGTTTCGTGCCGGGCGGCGCCAGCCTGCACAACTGCATGACCGGCCACGGCCCCGATGGCGACACCTTCGAGAAAGCCTCGCGCGCGGACACCTCGCGGCCGCACAAGGTCGGCGATACGATGGCGTTCATGTTCGAGACCCGCCACGTCATCAAGCCCACCCGCTACGCGCTGGACACCGCCCAATTGCAAAGCCAGTACTTCCAGTGCTGGCAGAACCTGACCAAGCATTTTTCCCCGGAGACCCGATGAATCCCGCCGATCCCACGATCGCCCCCAGCCTGAGAAGCTGGGTCGAATCGGCCAATGCCGCCGACAGCCACTTCCCCATCCAGAACCTGCCCTACGGCGTCTTCAAGCCGTCCGCCGACGCGCCCGCCCGGGTGGGCGTGGCCATCGGCGACCAGATCCTGGACCTGGCCCGGCTCGAACAGGCGGGCCTGCTGCGCACGCCCCGGCCCCTGTTCGCCGCCGCCAGCCTGAACACCTTCATGGCCGCCGGCCGGGACATCTGGCGCAGCGTGCGCGGCCAGGTCAGCACGCTGCTGGCCGCCGATACCGCCACCTTGCGCGACGACGCCGCGGCACGCGCCCAGGCGCTGGTGCCGCAGGCGGGCGCGACACTGCTGCTGCCGGTGGAGATCCCCGGCTACACCGACTTCTATTCCTCCAAGGAACACGCGACCAACGTCGGCGCCCTGTTCCGCGACCCCAAGAACGCCCTGCTGCCGAACTGGCTGGAAATCCCCATCGGCTACAACGGCCGGGCCTCGTCGGTGGTCGTCAGCGGCACGCCGGTGCGGCGGCCCAACGGACAGATCAAGCTTCCCAACCAGGAGCGGCCGGTGTTCTCGCCCTGCCTGAAGCTGGACTTCGAACTGGAAACCGGCTTTTTCGTCGGCGTGCCCAACGGCATGGCCGAACCGGTATCCAGCGCCGATGCCGAATCGCACATCTTCGGCATGGTCCTGCTGAACGACTGGAGCGCCCGCGATCTCCAGGCCTGGGAATACGTCCCGCTGGGCCCCTTCAACGCCAAGAGCTTCGCCACGACCATCTCGCCCTGGGTGGTCACGATGGACGCCCTGGCGCCCTTCCGGGCCCAACAGCCCCGGCAGGAGCCCGAGCCCCTGGCCTACCTGCGCCACGACGGCCCGCATGCCTTCGACATCCGGCTGGAAGTCTCGCTGCGTCCGCAGGGCCGGCCCCAGGCCAGCTCCATCGCCGCCACCAACTTCAAGCACATGTACTGGACGATGGCTCAGCAACTGGCGCACCATACGGTGTCCGGCTGCAACACCCGGGTGGGGGACCTGATGGGATCCGGCACGATCAGCGGCCCGGACGCGGGCTCGTACGGATCGCTGCTGGAGCTCACCGCCAATGGCAAGAATCCGATGGACATCGGCGGGGCGACCCGTGCCTTCATCGAGGACGGCGATGAAGTCATCCTGACCGGCTGGTGCCAGGGCGACGGCTACCGCGTGGGCTTCGGCTCGTGCGCCGGCACCATCCTGCCCGCCCTGCCCATCGCCGGCTAGGCCTGTTTTCCACGCGGCCCGGCCTTGTTCCCAAGCCCGGGCCCAAGCATGACAATCTCAAGGAGACAACCATGAAAAACACGTGGACGACGGCACTGGCGGCTTCCGCGCTGGTGCTCTGGACCGGCGCGGCCGCGGCGGCCGACGCCTATCCCGCCAAGCCCGTCCGCTGGATCGTTCCCTACGCGGTGGGCGGCGGCTCCGACTTCCTGGCCCGTACCATCGGCGCCCAGCTGTCCGAGATCGTCAAACAGCCCGTCGTGGTCGACAACAAACCCGGCGGCAACACGGCCATCGGCGCGGTCGAGACGGCGCGCGCCGCGCCCGACGGCTATACGGTGCTGTCGGCCGACAACGGCACGCTGGTGTTCAACCCGGCCCTGTACAAGAACCTGAGCTACAACCCCTCGCGCGACCTGGCGCCCGTCACCCTCATGGGCAAGTTCCCCATGATCCTGATCGTGGGCCCGAACACCGAGTTCAAGGACGCCAAGGACTTCATCGCCAAGGTCAAGAGCCAGCCCGGCAAGTACAGCTATGCCTCGGCCGGCGCGGGCAGCCCGCACCACCTGGCCATGGAACTGCTGAAGGAACGCACCGGCATGCGCATGCTGCACATCGCGTACCGCGGCGCGGCGCCCGCCCTGGTCGACGTGGCCGGTGGCCAGTTGCCGGCCATGATGACCGACCTCGCCGCCGGCAACGCCTTCATCAAGGGCAACAAGGTCCGTCCGCTGGCCGTGGCCAACCCCACGCGCCTGCCCCAGTTGCCCGACGTGCCCACCTTCGCCGAACTGGGCATCCAGAATGTGGAAGCTTCGGCCCAGGTCGGCATGGTCGCCCCCGCGAACACGCCGCCCGAGGTCATCGCCGCCCTCCAGAAACAGGTCACCGCCGCCATCAAGACCCCGGCCGTGAACAAGAAACTGGTGGAATTCGGCATCGAACCCGTGGGCAGCACGCCCCAGGAATACGCCGCCCTCGTCAAGAGCGAAAGCGAACTCTGGCAAAAACTGATCCGCGACCTGAAGATCACCCTGGACTGAGCCGTAGTCGCCCCCCCTACGCGCTTCGCGCGCCCCGAACGGTGGGCCCCAGCCGCTACGCGGCAGCCCCCAAAGGGGGCCGGGACCCGCCTTGGGGCGGCCCGGCGCCGGGTCCCGTGGGGCGATGCGGGTGAACCGGCAAAGCCGGATCCACTGTGCCCGGGATCAAAGCAAGCATGCGGTGCTTCGCACCGAGATGACCCCACCAGACCCAGGATGCGGTGGATCCGGCTCCGCCGGTCCACCCGCATCGCCCCCTGGGGGGCGCGCGAAGCGCGTAGGGGGGATCAAGCTAACGCGTCAGGATAGGGACTGGTGTCGATGTGATAGAGCATGTCGCGCGCCAGGGCCTGCATCATCTCGGCCTTCACGCCCGCGTGTCCGGCATCGTCCCACAGGTTCCGCGCCTCGATGGGATCCCGCTCCAGGTCATACAGCTCGCCCCACTCGGCGCCGTCGTAGATCGTCAGGCGATAACGGTCCGAGCGCAGCGTGCGGCAGCGGATGCGGGCATCGAAGCCCAGGATGACGCGCTGGCCCTCTTCCTCGATCATCAGGTGTTCGCGCACGCGTTCGGCCTTGCCCTCCATGACATCCAGCAGGCTCTTGCCCTGGATGCCGTTGAAGCCCGCCACGCCGGCCCGCGCCAGGATGGTCGGGGCGACGTCGATGGTGCTGGCCAGCGCGCTGCCGGCGCCCCGCGCCGGCCGCCGGGGGTCGTGCCAGATGAACGGCACCCGCACCAGGCCCCGGTAGTGGATGGGTCCCTTCAGCATCAGTTGATGGTCGCCCAGGTAGTCGCCATGGTCGCTGGTGAAGATCACCACCGTATCGTTCTCCAGCCCCAGTTGCTTCAGCGCCGCCAGCACCCGGCCGATCTGGTGGTCGATGTTGGTGATGGACCCATAGTTCAGCGCCAGCGCCTCCTTGGCCTCGCGCTCGGTGCAGGCGAAGATCGCGGGCGTGTGCTTGACCGCCTTGCCGCCGTCGCGCTGGCGGTACAGCCAGTCGACGTGGGGCAGCGGCGCCTCGCCGGTATGGAAGGACGGCGGCAGCGCCATCTCGTCGGGGTCGTACATGTCCCAGTACTTGCCCGGCGGCGTGAAGGGATGATGGGGATCGGGAAACGAGCACTGGATGAAGAACGGCTGGCCGCCGGCGCGCGCCAGGCGCTCGATGGTCCGGTCGGCGATGTAGGCGCTGGGATAGAGCTCCTCGGGCACCGCCGTGCGCCAGGCCTGGCCGAACGAGGTCAGCACGTAGTCCGGCGCGGGCGTGGCGGCCTTCGGTCCGATCAGGGCCTCCACCTCGGGATGGTGGCGGCGCAGCCACTGGCGGTAGTGGCCGTGGACCGAATCGCTGTGATCGTCCACCAGGTCCACGTCCTCGAAACCGTAGAACGGATAATCGAGGTCGTAGCCCTCCCGGGTCAGCCACTTGTTGCGGTTCTCCTGGTCGTAGCGCCCGGGCCCGCGCACCTTCGCCTCGCGCGCCAGCCGGTCGGCGGGATTGGGCGGCCAGGGCGGCGGGTTGTCCGTCATGTTCTGGAAATGCGCCTTGCCCACCAGCGACGTGCGGTAGCCGGCCTGGCGCAGCACGTCCACGAAGGTGGACGATTGCAGGTCGAGCGGAATGCCGTTGTGGCGCGCGCCATGGGCCGACGGATAGCGGCCGGTCAGCAGGCTGGCGCGGTTGGGCATGCAGATGGGGGTGGCGACGTGCATCTCGTCGCCGCGCCAGCCGGCGGCGGCCAGCGCATCCAGGTTGGGCGTGGCGACGACCCGGTTGCCATAGGCGCCCAGGTGATCGGCACGATGCTGGTCGGTGATGAAGAGCAGGAAATTGACGGGGCGTTGCGATTGCGGCATCGGGGATTCCATCGAAGCGTTGTCGTCCGGACTCATTCGGCGGTGGCGCCGGAAACCTGCACCGCCCGCTTCCACTTGGGCATCTCGGCGGCGATCTGGCGGCCCATGTCGGCCGGGCTCATCGGGCGTGGCACCATGCCGATGTCGGCCATGGTCTGCGCGAAGCCCGGCTTGTCCAGCGCCTTGCGCACGTCGGCGTTGATGCGGTCCACCACGGCGGCGGGCGTGCCGGCCGGGGCCGTCAACCCCATCCACGAGGTCACCGACACATCCGGCGCCACGTCCTTGAACAGCGGCACGCCGGGCAGCGTGGGGAACGGCTCGGGATTGGCCACGGCCAGCACGCGCACCGCGCCCGACTTGATGAACGGCGCCGCCGGCGCGATGCCGCCCATCATCAGCGGCACGTGCCCCGCGGCCAGATCGGCCATCGCCGGGCCGGCGCCCTTGTAGCCCACGTGCACCACGTCCAGGTGGGCGGCCGCCTTCAGCAGTTCCATGCCCATGTGATGGACCGTGCCTGATCCCGGCGAGGCGTAGCTGTACTTGCCCGGCGTCTTGCGGATCAGGGCCACCGCTTCCTGGAAGTTCGCCGCCGGGAACGACCGGTGCGCCAGCAGCACGACGACGTTGTCGGCCACCATGGCCACCGGCGTGAAGTCCTTGACCGGATCGTAGGGCAGTTGCTTGAACAGGGCGCTGTTCACGCCATGCGTGTTCGAGGTCGCCATCAGCAGCGTGTAGCCGTCGGGCGCGGACTTGGCCACCGCCTCCGACGCGATCAGGCCGGAGGCGCCAGGCTTGTTCTCGACGATGACGGTATAACCCTGCTGCTCGGACATCACGCGCGCCAGTTGCCGGGTCATCACGTCCACGGCGCCGCCCGGGGCGAACGGCACGACGATGCGCACGGGCCGGGAGGGAAAGGCCGCCGGCTGCGCGGCGGCGGTCGCTGCCACGGCGAACGTGGCACAGGCCGCGACGAGGATACGGGTCGCACCCATGTTGTCTCCTTGCATGATGGACTTGTGCCCGGAGTATGGATGCGCGGGCGCCGGCCGGATAATGACTATTGGGCCCGCTGTCATGAATTCTGGTTATTCCGGCCGGTGGCCCTCGGGCAGGGCGGCGTTCCGCAGGCAGGCCAGGAAGTCCGCCAGCACCGGCGCCGGCATCGTGCCGGCGCGTCGCAGCACCCCGACCGTGGCCCTGCGCCCCAGCGCCAGGGGCAGGACTTTCAGGCGGCCGAGCCGGGACAAGGCCTTCACCACGGCGTCCGACATCACCGCCAGCATCTCGCCGTCCTGCAACAGCGAGGCGATCAGGACCACCGACGACGCCTCGATGGCCGCGCGCGGCGTCGGCTCGCCCACCGCGGCCAGCCCCAGCTCCAGCTCGCGCCGCAGCGGCGTTCCGGCCTGCGGCATGGCCCAGGGATAGTCGCGGGCCTGGGCCCAGTGCACCTTGCGCAGCCGCGCCAGCGGGTGGCTGCGGCTCGCCACCACGCATATCCCCTCTTCATGCAGCGGCTCGGCCACGACCGCCGGATCGACGGGCGCCTCGATGCGGGACACGATGCAATCGATCCGGCCCTCCTTCAAGAGGGGCAGCAGCTTCTCCAGGGAGTTCTCCTGCACCCCCACGCAGATGCCTGGCCGCAGGCGGCGGTAGTGGCCCAGGCACGCCGGCAGCAGCCCGCTGGTCCCGATGGGCGTGGTGCCGACCAGCAACTGCCCCACTGCCCCGTCGCTCATCGCGCGCAGCGCCTCGCCGGTGCGTTCGAGCTCCCCCAGCACCGTCCGGGCGTGCTCGACCAGCGTGTCGCAGAAGCGCGTGGGCACCAGTCCGCGCGAATGCCGCTCGAACAGCTCCACGCCCAGGTCCGTTTCCAGCTCGCGCAGCCACTTGGACAAGGCGGGCTGGGTCATGTGCATGCGCGCCGCGGTCAGGCTCAGGTTGGCCGTCTCGTGAAGCGAGACCAGCACATATAGTTGCCTGACACGCAGGCGTTGAATCCAATCCATGAAAGCTCCGCACCCCGACGACGCCTCATTCTGGCACAGCCGGGAACGGGCACGGGCGCTATGCCGCCTGCGGCGCCATGGGCACGAAGGCGTCGCAGTAAAAGCGGTCGGCGGCCAGCCCCCGCTCGTGCACGAAGTCCTGGCGCGCCGCGCTGATCATCGCCGGCGCGCCGCAGGCATAGACCTCATGCCCCGCCAGCGAGGCAAAGTCGTCCAGCACCGCCTGGTGGACGAAGCCCTGGCGGCCTTGCCAGCCGCCGTCCGCCGGACTGTCGGACAGCACGGGCACGAAGCGGAACCAGGGGTGCTTGTCGGCCCACTTGCGCGGCAGGTCCGCCAGGTACAGGTCCTCTTCCCGCCGCGCGCCCCAATAGAGGGTCATGGGCCGGTCGAGCTTGCGCCGGATGGCGTCCTCGACGATGGACTTGATGGGCGCGAAACCGGTGCCGCTGGCCACCAGCACCGCCGGCAGGCCGGTCTCGCGCAGGTAGAAGTCGCCAAAAGGCAGCGACACGTCCAGCAACTGGCCGGCCTGCGCCGACTCCGCCAGATAGCCCGAGAACTTTCCACCCGGAACATGCCGGATGTGCAGCTCCACGCCGTCGCTCTGCTGTGGCGGGTTGGCCATCGAGAAATGGCGGATGGTGCCGTCCGCCATCCGCGCGTGCAGGTACTGCCCCGCCTTGAAGCGCACCCGTGTGCCGGCGGGAAAGCGCAGGTGCAGCACCGTCACGTCGTGGGCGGCGCGTGCCAGCCGGTAGACCTTGGCGGCCACGGTCTTGCTTGCGGCGGGATCGCGGCGTTCGATGTCGCGCACCGCCACGTCCAGGTCGGAACAGGGTCGGGCCTGGCACAGCAGCGCCCCGCCCCCGCGCCGCTCGTCCTCGTCCAGCACGCCCTCGCCGGCCCCGCCGCGCACGTCCCCCCGCACGATGCGGCCCCGACAGCTGCCACAGATGCCGGTACGGCAGGAATACGGGATCTCGTAGCCGGCGGCCAGCGCGCCGTCCAGCACGGTCTGGCCTTCCTCGCAGGGAAACTCGATGTCTCGCTGGTCGATGCGTATGGTGTATTGCATGGGTTCCATTCCTGTCCCGCGAACTAGTGGTCGGCCAGCCCGGCCAGCAGGCGCACGGTACGCAGCACGGCGGAGGCGTCCGCCGTGCCCAGGCCGGCGATGTCGAAGGCGCAGCCATGCCCGACGCTGCTGAAACGCACGCCGCCCCCCAGGGACAGCGCGCTGGCCTGCCGGGGACTCAGCAGCTTGACCGGAATGTGGCCCTGGTCGTGGAACATGGCCAGATACACGTCGTGCGCGCGCTGGGCCAGCATCAGGTCGGCCCCCTGCGGGCCGTCCACGTCCAGGCCCATGGCACGCAGGCGCGCCACCGCCGGCTCGGTGATGGCCTGGTCCTCGTCGCCGAACAGGCCGCCCTCGCCCGCGTGGGGATTGATGCCGAACACCCCCAGGCGCGGCCGCGCGATGCCGATCGCGCGCGCCCCGTCCATGACGGCCAGCGCCGCGTCGACCACCAGTTGCGTGTCCAGCCGGGCCAGCGCCCGCCGCACCGGTTCGTGCAGCGTCACGTGGCCGATCCTGAGATCGGGCGTGGCCAGCATCAGGAACACCCGATCGGCCGGCGTCCCGGTCAGTTGCGCGATCAGCCCCGGATAGCCCGAGAACGGAATGCCGGCCCGTGCCACCGAGGTCTCCGAATGCGGACAGCCGACCACGGCATCGACCAGGCCGGCGCGCGCCAGGCGCACCGCCTCGCCGACATAGGCCACCATGGCCGCGCCCGCGGCGGCCCGCACCTCGCCCGGGGCGTAGTCCGATGGCGGCAGGCCCGCCACCTCGGCCCACAACATCTGGTCCGGCAGGCGTGCCGCGCCCGGCTCGAAGGCGGTCAGCGCCATGCCGGGCGCGTGGCGGGCCATCTGCTCGCGCAGCACGAAGCCATCGCCCACCAGCACGCAATCGACCGGGGCGTCGCGCAGCGCGCGGGCGGCCTTGACGGCGATCTCCGGGCCGATGCCGTTGGCATCGCCCAGCGCGACCGCGATACGCTTGCGCGCCGCTTCCCCGGACGGTTGGACGGTCGCGCTCATAGCGGTATCGCCAGCAGGGTATCGATGTTCCGGCTGTCGCAGATGACCCGCCGCTCGGCGAAACCGAGCTGCCCGTTCGCGGCTTCGACCACGCGGTCCAGGTAGCGGCCGGAGGCGAACACTTCGGTGGCGCCGTCGCGCATGATGCGCACCACGAGGAACGGCGTCTCGACGCTGGCCGCGCCGTCCTCCTCGCCCAGCACGAACGGCAGTCCGACGATGTGGCGATAGCGATGGCGCTCGTAGACGTTGGCATCGCGCAGCGCCGAAACACGGTCCTGCAGCATGGCGCGCGAGTCGGCGTAGATCACGCCGGCTTCCATGCCCGCCGCGTGGTTCTCGGCGGTATTGACCACGTACAGGCAGCGTTCCTCGAAGAACGCCGGCCAGGCCTCGACCTCGTCGTTGTCGATGCAGCGCGCGTAGGCGGCGTTCAGGGTGCCCAGCCGCTCTTGAGTGAATCCGGCCATGCTTCAGATCTCCATGTAGCCGCGATAAGCGTTCCAGAATCCGCGCACCGACGCCTCGGTGGTGCGGTTCTCCTGGGTCTCGATGCCGCCGCCGCCCATCTCCAGCACGGCTTCCCGATCGCGGCTGGCCGCGATGCCGCGCTGCACGAAACCGCCCACCGCGCCATCCTCCATGGACACGAAGCCGGCCGGCCCCGTCAGGTTGGATTGCTTGAGCCGCATGCGCCGCAGCTCCGGCGTGTCGTCCTGGAAGCCCAGGTAGGTCCAGTTCAGCACCGTCCGGTCCAGCCCGTCGGGCAGGATCTGGCGCACGGCCAGGGTGTTCTGGATCTGCGCCAGCACGAAACCCGGAAACACCGACAGGATCTGCAAGGTCACGCCGTCGCCGAACTCGTCGCAGCCGTCCAGCATGCTGGGGTCGGCCAGCGCGTAGCCTTCCTTGTCCGAGCGCAGTTTCTCGGCGCTGTACTCGGCGTTGGGCTGGGGCTGGTGCGACACCTTGGAATAGCTGACGTGGTGGGCCCCGGTCTCGCTCACGATCACCCCGCCCTTCTGCGACAGGCGGTTGATGTTGAAGGTGGTGAAGAACACGTGCAGCAGGCTGGCATGGTAGGAGTCCTTGACGTTCTCCATGTACAGCTTCCAGTTGTTCGGGATGGTCTGCTTGAAGCGGCCGATCACCTCCACCGGCTTGCACAGCACGCGTTCGATGCGTTCCAGGATCTCGTCGCCCAGATACTCCTCGATGGGCGGCACGTCCTCGTCCAGGCTGCCGAACACCATGCCCGCCACGCTGGCGGTGCGCAGCTTGCGCGGGTGGTGGTCCTCCATGCGGAAGTCCGGCGGCATGCCGCCCTTGCCGTTCACGCCCTGCTGGAACGCCACGCCGCGCAAATTGCCTTGCAGGTCGTAGCGCCAGGCGTGGTAGACGCAGGCGAAGTCGCGCGTCTTGCCGCCATCGTCCAGCGCGATCAGCGCGCCCCGGTGGGCGCAGCGGTTCTCGAAGGCCTGCAGTTCGCCGTCTTCGTCGCGGGCAACGATCACCGGCATGTCGCCCACGAAGGTGGTGCGGTAGGCGCCCGGCTCGGCAATCTCGGCCTCCAGGCACAGGTAGTTCCAGGTCGGTCCCTGGAAGACGCGCCGCTGTTCGGCGTCATGGATCGCCTGGTCGCGATAGAGCCAGTAAGGCACGCGCGTCAGGCCCGGCTCCCAGGTCCGGGGTTCTTGGGTGTCGCTGCTAGACATGGACTTCCTCGTTGCTGCAAGCATCAGTTGATGGTGACCTCGGCCGTGTCGATGGCCTTCTTCCACTTGGCGCGCTCGGCCTGCATGAATTCGGCCATCCGGGCCGGCGTGTCGCCGGCCACCTCGGCCCCCTGCTCGATGAATTTCTGCCTGACGTCGGGCATCTTCAGCGCCTCGACGATGGCGGCGTTGAGCTTGCGCACCACCTCCGGCGGCGTGCCGGCCGGCGCGACCACGCCGAACCAGGTGCTGACGTCGAAACCGGGCAGCCCCGACTCGGCCAGCGTGGGCGTCTTGGGCAGCAAGGGGCTGCGTTGCGCGCCGGTCACGGCCAGGATGCGCACCTTGCCCGACTCGTGCTGGCGGAAGGTCGAGCTGATGTTGTCGAAGAAGGCATCGACCTGCCCGCCCATCAGGTCGGCCAGCGCCGGCGCCGTGCCCTTGTACGGCACGAACACGAACTCCAGGCCGGCCTGGGCCGCGACCAGCGCGCCGGTCAGGTGCGAGGTCGTGCCGTTGCCCTGGGTCGCCACCGTTACCTGCCCGCGGTTCTTGCGGGCGTAGTCGATGAACTCCTGCGCCGACTTCACCGGCAGCCCGGTCTTGACCGCCAGCACGTTGGGCACGCGCGCCAGCACGGTCACCGGCGCGAAGCGCTCGGGGTCGAACGGCAGGCTCTTGTACAGGTATTGGTTGATGGCCAGCGGCGCCGGCGGCGTGGCCAGCAGCGTGTAGCCATCGGGCGCCGCCTTGGCCACCATGTCGGCGCCGATGTTGCCGCCCGCGCCGGGCCGGTTGTCGATGATGACGGGCTGGCCCCAGGCCGCGCTGAGCTTCTCGCCCAGGATGCGCGGCAGCACGTCGGCGGTGCCACCGGCCGAATAAGGCACGACGATGCGTACCGGACGATTGGGGAAGGTGCCTTCGTCGGCCTGGGCCGGGCTGGCGATCGCCGCCCACGCCGCGATGGCACAGGCTGTCCATGCAGGTTGTCTCATCCTTGACCTCTTTTGGATAAATCGAACAGAAAGTCGCAAAGCGAACGTTAGTTCGCATATATCCAGCGATCAAGAAAAGTGGTTAGAATGTTCGCAAAACGAACACCACTTCGACCATGAATAGCCTGCCCGAAACCCGCAGCAAGGAAGACAAGGAATACGTGGCCGGCCTGGAGAAAGGCCTGGCCATCATCGAAGCCTTCGGCCTGCGCAGCGGCCCGCTCACCCTGAGCGAAGCGGCCGAGATCACCGGACATCCGCGCGCCACGGCGCGCCGGTCGCTGCTGACGCTGCAGCGGCTGGGCTATGTGGAAAGCGACGGCAGGTATTTCCGGCTGGCGCCCCGGACGCTGCGCCTGGGACACGCCTATGTCAGCTCCAGCCCCCTGCCCAAGTTGGTCCAGCCGGTGCTGGAAACCATCAGCGAACGCACCAAGGAGTCGAGCTCGCTGGCCGTGCTGGACGGCGGCGAAGTCGTGTTCGTGGCGCGCGCCGCCACCCGCCGCAGCCTGTCGGACGGGCTGGGCATGGGCTCGCGCCTTCCGGCCCATTGCGCGGCCACCGGACGGGTGCTGATGGCCGCCCTGCCCGACGAGGAAGCCGTCCGCCTGCTCGCCCGCATGCCACGGCGCGCGCTCACGCCGCGCACCCGCACCGGGATTCCCGAACTGACGGCGCTGCTGGAAGAAGCACGGCGGCTCGGCCATGCCACCAGCGACGAGGAACTCGAACTGGGCCTGCGCTCCATAGCCGTCCCCATCCATGACCAGGCCGGACGCACCGTCGCGGCGATGAGCCTGGTGGCGGCCACCAGCCGCTACACCCTGGAACGCATGGTGGATGTCCTGCTGCCGGAACTGCTGGGCGGCCGCCGGATGCTGAGCGCGATGCTCTAGCCTCCGTTCAGACCACCGCCTGCCTGACGCGGTTGCGCCCCGCCAGCTTCGCCAGATAAAGCGCCCGGTCGGCCCGCCGGAACACGTCGTCGAAATCCCGGTCGCGGGATTCGCAGCTTGCCACCCCCGCGGAAATCGTGATGGGAATGGGCACGCCGTCGATAGTGAAGCAACTGTCCGCCACCGCGACACGGATACGCTCCAGCGCCGCGGTCGCCGCCTGCAGGTCGAGATCGTCCATCAACACCACGAATTCCTCGCCTCCCGTGCGCGCGACCAGGTCGCCCTTGCGCGCCGCCTGCTTCAGGCCGTCCGCGGTGAAAGCCAGCACCTCGTCGCCCACCCCGTGGCCATGGGTATCGTTGATCGCCTTGAAATGGTCGATGTCGATCACCCCGACGGCCAGCCCCGCGCCGGTCTCGCGCGCCCTGCCGAACGCCATGTTCCCGTCCGCGACCAGCGTGCGCCGGTTGGGCAGGCCGGTCAGGTAGTCGGTGGCCGCCGCGATCTCCAGCTGGCGCTTCACCCGCTCGGTGCAGAGCAGGACGAACGCCGTGGTGCCGATCACCGGCAGCAGGGCCACGAACATGGGCGAGATCAGGTTGATGCCATAGTCGTTGGTCGCTATCGTGGTCTCGCGCGGCACGTCGAGATGCAGGTAGACGACGACCCGCCCGACGACATAGACCACGACCAGGCCATAGATAACGATCAGCATGCGCCGGCTGCGGGACTCATCTTCCGTGCGCATCCCGTGCAGCAGCCACATCGACCTGAGCAGCAACAGGGTCCACGCCGCCGACGTCAGTTCGACGCGGCAGATGAAGCATGGCTGGATGGCCGACAGCCAGAGCGTGCCCGCCACCGCGACCAGGGCGATCGCGATGTCAGCCGGTGACGAACGGCGGCCATAGAAGCGCTCGAACGCCCGGTGGTAGGCCCCCAGGCCGAGCAGCAGCGTGCCGTTCGCCAGCGTCACCATGACGGGCACCGGCATGATGCTGCCGAACGCGAAGACGCCGCTGCCCAGCGCGACCAGGGCGGTTCCGGCCTGCCAGCGGATCGCCGCGGGCCGCAGCGCCCCGGGAAGATCGCGGTAGACGTTCGCCAGCACGGCGCCGTTGGCCAGCACCATCAGCGCAACCGTCACGAAGATCGATTTGGCGTCCATTCCCTTGCCGTTCTCCCCGCCCAGGACGAGGGCTCGCCCACGGGCGGCATCATGTCGAGGACATCGGACAGGCCCCCAGCCTCGCAGGCCTTGCCGAAATACCAACCCTGGAGCAGGTCGCAGCCCATGTGGGACAGCAGCCGGACCTGCTCCCTCGTCTCCACACCCTCGGCCGTCACGGTCTTGCCCAGGCTGTGCGCGATATCGATGATGCCGCGCACGATGGCCTGGTCCTCGGCCGAGGCGACCAGGTTGGCGACGAAACTGCGATCGATCTTCAGCCTGTCGATGGGAAGCTGGCGCAGATGCGTCAACGACGCGTGGCCGGTTCCGAAATCGTCCAGCGCGATCTCGACGCCCGCATCGTGCAGGCGATGCAGGCCATGTTCGACCCGCTTCTGGTTCAGGCCCAGGAACATGCTCTCGGTCACTTCGACGCAAAACCGGTCCGGACCGATGCCGCTATCGCGGAACAGCGCGAAGAAGCGGTCCAGGAAGACCTCGGAACGAAAATCGGAATTCGTCAGGTTGATCGCCACGCGGCCGAGCGGGATGTTTCTTGCGCACAGCGCGTCGACATCGCGGAACACCCGTTCGAGCATGAACATCCCCAGCGCCGCGCGGACCGCCGGATCGGCGAAACCCTCCTGGAAAGCGGCCGGCGGCAACAGGCCGCGCAGCGGGTGCCGCCAGCGCATCAGCGCCTCCAGCGCCACCCTGCCCCCCGGCGCGACGGGAACGATGGGCTGGTAGTGCAATTCGAAAGCCTCGCCACGCAGCCCCGTCTCGATCTCGGCCAGGAGTTCCGACTTGCGTTCCGCGGTTTCCCTGAGCCCGGGCTGGAAGCACTCCAGCCGATCGCGGCCCAGCGACTTGGCATGATAGAGCGCGAGGTCGGCCGCCCGGAACATGCTTTCGCCGTCCTCGCCATGCCCGGGATACACGGAAACGCCCAGGCTGGCCGAACATCGCCGCGACGTCTCGGCGATACGCACGGGATCGCGCACGCGTTCCAGCACACGCTCGAACACCGCGGCGGCCTCGTCGTCGGTCGCGCCGGCCAGGACCAGTCCGAACTCGTCTCCCCCCATCCGGGAAACAGACAGGCGGGGGTCGTCCACCGCGCTCAGCCGCCTGGCGACCTCCCGCAGCAGTTCATCGCCGGCGGGATGGCCGAAAAAATCGTTGATTTCCTTGAACGCATCGACGTCCATCAACCCCAGGTGGAATCCGGTGCCCGCCAGCCGGCACTCGCCGACCAGGGACACCACGTGCTGGTGGAACCAGCTGCGATTCGGCAATCCCGTCACCGGATCGACGTAGGCGATGCGCCGCAGGCTCTCCTTGCTGGTCCTCAAGGCATCCTCGAGCAGCTTGCGCTCGGTGATGTCCAGGCAGATCGAGGTATAGCTGTCGATCGTGCCGTCCTGCAGGACATGCGGCACGATGGTCGTTTCCATCCAGTAAAGCGAGCCGTCCTTGCGCTGGTTGCAGATCTCGCCATGCCAGACGTGGCCTTGCGCGATCTCCCGGTACATCGCGCGGAAGAATGCCGTGCCGTGGAGGCCGGACTTCAGCATCCTGTGATTGGAGGCAAGCAGTTCCTGCCGGGAATAGCCGCTGATCTCGCAAAACCTCGCGTTGACATAGGTAATCGTGCCCGTCGCGTCGGTACTGGCCACGATGGCGGCGCAGTCCAGCGCGTAGCGTATGAAATCCGTCTCCGGCTCGATGCCGCCCGGGAATTTTGCATCGTTGGCGGGTTCCCTCGGGCCGGCTTTCCGCCGGCTGTTGTTGTACTGCGGGGGCACGCGCTTCCTCCTCCACGGCAGGCCCGCTCTCCCATCCGGACGTGCGCGGCCGGTCCGGCGCGACGAGGAGAATGCGGTCCGCCCGATATTCTATTGACGGGACTTTTCGCATGATCCAGGAAATGACGCTTGTTTTCCATCGCTCCGTGCAAGGCCAGCCGGTCCGGCGGCCAGGACGGGCCGGGGGTGGAGGCGGATTCCGGTATGCTTGACGCCCCCAGGACAAGGAGACATCCCATGTTCCGCAAATGCCTTGCCGTCGCCGCGCTGGCGCTGGCCGCCACGGGCGCCCACGCCCAGGCCTATCCGTCCAAGCCCATCCGCCTGCTGATTCCCTTCCCGCCGGGCGGCGGTACCGATATCCTCTCGCGCCTCATCGCCACCAGGCTGGGCGAAGCCGAGAAATGGACCGTCGTGTCCGAAAACCGCGCCGGCGCGGGCGGCACCATCGGCATCGCCGCGGCCGTGCGCGCGGCGCCCACCGGCTATGAGATGGTGATGGGCCAGAAGGACAATCTGGTCGTGGCCCCCTGGCTGTACAAGAGCGTGACCTACGACCCGACCAAGGACCTGGTGGCCGTGGCGCACGTCGGCTATACGCCCATCGTCATCGTCACGCAGGCCAACTCCCCCTTCAAGACCCTGGCCGACGTGGTCGCGGCGGCCAAGGCGGCGCCCGGATCCATCACCTACGGTTCGCCCGGCAGCGGCACCACCATCCACCTGGCCGGCGAGATCTTCAAGGAAGCCGCCAAGATCGACATCCGGCACATCCCCTACAAGGGATCGAACGCCGCCATGATGGACGTGCTGGCCGGCAACGTGAACCTGATGGTGTCATCGGTGCCGTCGGCCATGGCGCAGATCCAGTCGGGCAAGCTGCGGCCGCTGGCGGTCACCAGCGCCAAACGCAGCACTTCGCTGCCCGACGTGCCGACCGTCGCCGAACTCGGCTACAAGGGATTCGACGTCAGCACCTGGTACGGCCTGTTCATGCCGGCGGGCACGCCCGGGGAAATCGTCGCCACCGTCAACACCGCGGTCAACCGGCTGCTGGCCATGCCCGAGACCCGCGAGGCCATCCACGCCCAGGGCGCCGAGGCGCAGGCCATGTCGACCGACGAGTTCGCCCGCTTGCTCAAGGCCGACTACCAGAAATGGAAGGACATCGTGCGCGCGGCCAACGTCACGGTGGAATAACCGCCGCCGGCCCCTGAAACAGGCTGCAATATCTGCATCACGGATGGGGGTGGCGCGGTCCCTCGCCAGGCATAGAATCAATGCCACGCCCGTGTTCCCGGCGTGGCACTGCCTCAAGGAGATCATCATGGCACCCAAGCGTCTGCTGGCGCATCTGCTGACCGGTATCCTGCTCGCGGCCTCCACCGCCTCCTATGCACAGGGCGGGCCTCCGGGCGGACGGCCCGGAGGCGGCCATGGCGCAGGCGGACCGGGACACCCGGGCATGGGACGCCCGGGCATGGACCATCCTGGCATGGACCGTCCGGGCCCCGGCCCGCGCCATGACATGAGACGCGGCCCGGGCCGCGCGCCCGGCCACGATCACCGCGGCCCGCAGGGACGCGGGCCGGGAGGCCCCGGCGACCCCGCCTATCGGCACTGGGCCAAGGGCGAGCGCGTGCCCTTCCCCTACCGCGGGCCGCAGTACGTGGTGGACAACTGGCGCGGACATCGCCTGGCCCCGCCTCCGCGCGGCTACCACTGGATCAACGTCGGCGCCGACTACTTCCTGATCGGCGTGGCCACCGGCGTCGTGCTCCAGGCCATCCTCAACCCGTAGTCCCGGGACGCGCGCATCCCGCGGCCACCGCGGAGTGCGCGCCCCGCCTAATCCACCCGGACCCCCGCCGCCTTGACCAGCTTGCCGAACCGCTCCGTGTCGGCGCGGACCAGCGCCGCGAACTCCTCCGGCGTCCTGGTCTCGGTCCCGTCCACCCCCATCTTCACCAGTTGCTCGCGCACGTCGGGCGCCGCCATGGCCCTGGCAATACCGCCGTGCAGGCGGTTGACGACGGCGGCCGGCGTGCCCCTGGGCGCGAAGACGCCGTACCAGGTGGCGAAACGGTAGTCGGGCAGGCCCGCTTCGGCCACCGTGGGCAGGTCGGGAAACTCCGCCAGCCGGCGTGCGCCGGTCACCGCCAGGGCACGCAGCTTGCCCGTCTTCACATAAGGCGCGGTAGTGGGATAAGTATCGAACCCGACCTGCAAACGCCCCGCCAGCAGGTCGGGCATCGACTGCCCGGTGCTCTTGTACGGCACGTGCAGCAATTGCACCCCGGCCATGCTCTTGAACATCTCGCCGGCGATGTGCGGCGTGGTGCCGCTGCCGGCGGACGGGAAGCTCAGTTCACCCGGATGCGCCTTGGCGTAGGCGATCAGTTCCGCCACGCTGTGCACCGGCAAGGAAGGATGCACCGCGATGAAATGCGGCACCGACGCCGTCAGCGTCACCGGCGCGAAGTCCGCGGCGGTGTCGTAGGGAATGTTGTTGAACAGATGCGGCAGGATGGTATTGACCGACACCACTCCCATCATCAGCGTGTAACCGTCGGGCGGCGCCTTGGCCACCATCCCGCCGGCCACGATGCCGCTCGCGCCCGGCTTGTTCTCCACCACCACCGACTGGCCGAGGATCTCGGACAGCCTGGGCGCGATGACCCGCGCCACCACGTCGGTCCCGCCGCCCGGCGCGAACCCCACCAGCAGCCGGATCGGCCGGCTCGGAAACGCCTCGTCCTGCGCCTGGGCGGAAGCAGCCGCGCCCAGCACCGCCATCACTCCCACCCCCAACACACACCGCAGCAATCGGTTCATGGCCCAGCTCCTCAATCGACGAATCAGCCTATCGTTTCACGCAACAGCCTCATCCAGTTCCCCCCCATGATCTTGTCGATGTCGGCCTGGCCGAAGCCGCGCCGGTCCAACTCGACAATGATGTTCTGCAAGCCGGCGGGCGTACGCATCCATTCCGACCAGCCTTCGTGCGGCGCGATCTCCATCTCCTTGGCGGGCGCGCTCTGGCGCGACCACTTCGCGTAGCGCCACCAGGTGCGCACCGAACGCGGGTGGCCGGGGCAATAATCCGTGCCGATGGCCACCGCGTCGATGCCCAGCAGGTCCACGGTCCAGGCGACCATGTCGCCGAACTGCTCCAGCGTGGTCGCGGCGCCGTGCCGGGTCATGTTGCGGTTCGGCGTCAGGCCGATCACGCCCCCGCGCCGGGCCAGCTCGCGCAAGGCCTCGGTCTGCTTCAGGCGGCCCGCGCCGTATACCGGCGTGCCCACGTATTCGCGCGGATTGGCATGGGTGATGGCCACCGGCTTGCCGGACATCTGGATGGCCTCCAGGGTCGTGCGCTCGCCGCAATGGGACAGGTCGACCAGGATGCCGAGCTGGTTCATTTCCTCCAGCGCCAGCTTGCCGAAGCGCGACGAGATCCCGGTGTCCTTTTCCTCCCAGTAGCCGCAGCCGATGTAGTTCTGCAGGTTGTAGGTCAGCTGCATCACGCACACGCCGAGTTCGCGGAACATGCCGAACAGGTCCAGGTTGTGCTCAACCGGCGCCGTGTTCTGGAACCCGAACATCACCGCCGTCCGGCCCGAGGCGGCCACGGCCTCGATCTCGGCCACGCTGGCGGCCGGCGCGACGAGATCCTGGTTCTGTTCCAGCACGACGCGCCACTTGCCCAGCAGGCCCAGGGTCTCGGCCGCGTTCTCCCACACCGCCACCGTGGTGTTGACGCAGCCGATGCCGGCCTCGCGCCACTCCTCGAACCAGCGCCGCTCCGGCACCGGCATCGACAGTCCGTCGACGATGATGCCAACCTGCTTGTTGAGTGTGTTCATCTGCATCGTCCTTCGCGCTTCACGCGCATCCTTGGCTGGAGGGGACATGGCGGAGCATGTTCAGGTCCATGTCGTCGTCGGCGGGCGGGCGGCCTTGCAGCGTGCCGTCGTCGCGCAGGATGACCGGCCCGGCATGGCGGCGCGAGACCACCGAGTCCGGCGCCAGCGCCTGGTTCGACAAGGCATGGATGGCGCGCCACAGAGCGCCGTCGACCGGGTAGCCGTGGCGGATGGCCTGGGCCAGCAGCGGATCCCATTCGTCGATGCCCTGGGGCCGCGCGGTGTTGAACAGCGTCACCACCGCCTTCTGTTCGCGGCCCGCGCCCTCGTCGGGCTGCGAGACCTCGGCGCCTGTGCCGTAGCGGCGGCCCAGCCCGGCCATGATGTGCAACTCGTGCAGGTCCTGCACGCCCGACACGCGCAGCGTGGCGCGGCCCGCCGACCGGACACGCTCCACGCCCAGGTCCATCAGCGTGGGCAGCAGCACCCAGGCATGGATGCCGCCGCCGTCCACCACCAGCGCGCCATCGTCGGCATCCTGCACCGATACCCGGTCCAGCGACCCTTCGCGCAGCCGCTCATAGCCTTCGCACAAGGCCTGGAAGCCGCCCAGTCCCATGGACTGGGACAACAGCACCACTTCCCTCACGCTGTGCACGTAGCCTGACGGCAGGCGGCACACCAGCAGGATGCGGTCGATGCACATGCGCGCCTCGCGCACGGACACATCGAACACGCGGGGAGAATCGACGACTTCCCTGTTCATAGGACGGGCTCCTGGGGATAGAACCAATGGGGATCGGCACCGGCGGCGATATCGGCGGCCGTGGGCGCGCCCTGGTAGATGACGCCGCGCAGGTTGCGCTGCAGGTAATCACGCGTCTTGTCGATGCCGTGTATGCCGATATTGATGAAACGCGTGATCTCGCACGGCACGAAATGCTCGCCCATGATGTTGGCGTGGGGCGAGTGGAAGGCCATGCCGCTGAGCGTCTGCACGCGGCTCACGATGAAGCGGTACTCGGGCTTTTCCAGCAGGAAGCGCGCGACGCTGGTGGCTGCCGGACGCTGGGCGATCTCGCGGTCCAGCCCCGCCACCAGGCGCGGCAGGTCCAGCCCGAGGTTGAAAACCTCGCCCGCCTCGGCCCTCGGGCCGCGGCGCGGCTCCTCGGCCGTGGCCGACTTGTACCAGACGAACTTCGACGCCCCTTCGGCCTCCAGGTCGATGTCGAAGGCCCAGCCGTATTCGGCATGCAGCAGGTCGCGCAGATGGCCGATGGACATCGACGGATCGGTGGCGTATTCCTCGTCCACCGCCAGCCCCTCGGCCAGGCGGTCGCACAGTTCGGGAACGAGTTCCGTCAGCAGGCCGAGGAAGGTCTCGAAAGCCTCCTCGTGCACCGTGCCGTCCAGCGTGTCGCACAGCGCCGACAAGGGATGGCGTTCGGCATTGCCCCGCACCGTGCCGGTGTCGTGCAACGCCTGCACCTGCGTCCGGATCGCCGCGAGATCGGCAGCGATGTCGGCGCTGGACGTGAACTGTTCATAGTCCATCCGGTCTTCGCGCCGGAAGGCGATGACCTTGTCCAGCAACTTCAGCAACAGCGCCAGCTTCGCATCGCCGGCCGCCACGCGCAGCCGCTTGGCGCCCACGATGGCCTGTTCGCGCGCCAGCACCCAGTGATGCACCAGCTTGGGATGATTGTTCACGTACAGGATCAGCCCCAGCGCCGACGCATTGCCCACGCCCAGGAAACGCTCGATCTCGGGCGCCAGCCGCGCAGCGGCCGGCGAGGCGCAGCGCGCCAGGTGGTTGACCAGGTCCACCGAGAACACCCGCATCATGTAGGCGCACAGCATCTGCGCGTCCAGCGGCCGCCGCAGCGGATGCGTGCTTTCGAGCGCGCGGAACGACCGGGTGCCGAATGTACCGTTGCCGTCCAGCCCGGTATTGCGCATCAGGTAGCAGACGTCGGCCAGCGTGGGCACATCGGGCTGGCGCCCGCGCGCCAGCGATTCCACCGTATGGTTGAACACGCGCGCGCTGCGGTTCGAGCGGGCCCAGATCAACGTGCCCGGCGTGGCGCGGCCGGCGTAGAGCTTGGGAATTTCCTCGCCGGTGATGCGGATGTCTCGTTCCGAGACGGGCCCTTCGACCAGCGCGGCCATCATGTCCCAGGCACGGCCGATGATGCGGCCCGCCCGCCCTTCCATCTTGGGTTCGAACGAATGGACGATGAAATCGAACGGCATCGCGCCCGTATCGATGCGGTACAGCGCGGTCCCGCGCGCCTTGTCGTCGATCTGCCAGCGTACCCGCTCGATGGTCCAGCGCTCGCGTATGGCCTTGGCCATCAGCAGCCGGGACACGCTCAGGCGGCTGGCCTGCATCACGCCCATGCGGGCGGGCGTCATCAATAGCTCCGCGCTGCGGATGCGGGGCTCGCGCCCGGCCGCTGCGCGCGCCTGGGCCGGGGCGGCCTCTTCCACGTCGGCAAAGTCCATGCATGCTCCTGTCGTCATCGCGCCAGCCGTGCGGCGCACCGTGAAAACCCGGCCGGCTGTGCGGCCTTGAAGTATTCTATTAGAATACATATGATTCTATTTAAATCATTCTATACTCCCCAACCGGGATTGCAAGAATTTTTCTGACAAGGAAGCTGCGCCATGCTCGAAGCGCGCGAAGCCGGCGGCGTCCGGCCGCTCAGTTCGGTACTGAAGACGCTGCAATTGCTGGATCTGCTCGGCAAGTCCGACCGGCCCATGAAGCTGATGGAACTCGCGGCCGCCTCGGGCAGCAGCCGGGCCACGACCTACCAGAAGCTATTGACGCTGATGGAAGCGGGTTGGCTGGAACAGACGGAACAGGGCAGCTACCGCCTGTCGCTGCACGCGGCACTGGTGGGGGAAACGGCGCTGGTGCAGGCCAACCTGGGGGAACGGTTCGCGCACGTGATGCAGGAACTGGTCCTGCAGGTGGGGGAAACGGCCTCGCTGGCCGTCCTGAATGGCAATTGCGTGCGGCTCGTGCGCCGCGTGGAGGCACAGCAGGTGGCGGTGCGCGCCGACGTCAAGGTCGGCACCCTGCTATCGCTGAACGACAGCTCGTCCGGCCGGGTGCTGACCGCGTTCTCCAGCCCGGCCTACCGGGAAATGCTCCAGCGCCAGGGCGCGGTGCTGGCCAGGCCGGCCCTCTTGAAGCAGATCGCGGCGCAAGGCCATGCCATCTCCGAAGGGACCGACACGCCCGGGGTGCAGTCGGTGGCCATGCCGGTATTCGATGCCAAGGGCGCGTGCATCGCCGCGCTGTCCCTGGTCACGCCGGCCTCGCGCTTCGCCCCGGACAAACTGATCGGGCCGCTGCGCGAGGCCGTGCAAACGCTCAACCAATTGAAATAAGCCGGCGGCTAAAGCTGGATGTTCAGCTTCTCCACCAGCCCGCCCCACTTGCGTTCGCCCTCGGCGATGGAGCGCCGTGCCTCGTCGACCGAACCTCCGGCCGGCTCGGCCCCCTCGCTCGCCAGGCTCTCCCGGATGGCGGGCGACTTCAGCACTTGATTGACGTCGCGGTTGATGCGGTCCAGGACGGCCTTGGGCGTGCCCGCGGGCGCCATCAACCCGAACCATCCCACCGCCTCGTAGCCCGGCAGGCCAGCCTCGGCCACCGTGGGCACGTCGGGCAGCACCGGCGAGCGCCGCGCGCTCGTCACGGCCAACGCCTTCAGCTTGCCGCCCTTGATGTGCTCGCGCACCAGCGGGAACGGCGCGAAGTTCAACTGGATCTGCCCGGCGATGGTGTCCGACACGGACGGACCGCTGCCCTTGTACGGCACATGGATGAGCTTGATGCCGGCCATCGAAGCGAACAATTCACCGAACAGGTGATTGGACGAGCCATTGCCGGATGAGCCGTAATTGAGCTTGCCCGGGTTGCGCCGCGCATACTCGATCAGCCCCTTCACGTCGTCGAAAGGCATCTTCTCGTTGGCGACCAGCACGACCGGCGGCGTGGCCAGCAGCGCCACCGGCTCCAGGTCCTTGGCCGGATCGTAGCCCAGGCTCTTGTACAGGCTGCGCGCCACGAGGATGTTGCCGAACGAGCCGAGCACCGTGGTATAGCCGTCCGGCTTGGACTTGGCCACCATCTCCACGCCTATCGTGCCGGCCGCGCCCGGCTTGTTCTCGACCACCACCGACTGCCCCCAGGCCTGGGACAGCCCCTGGGCGATCACGCGCCCCAGCAGGTCGGTGTTGCCGCCCGGCGTATAGGGCACGATCAGCCGGCTGGGCCGCGAGGGAAAAGCATCATCCGCCTGCGCCGCCGGCGCGGCGAACAGCAGGCCGCCCAGGGCCGAAGCCAGCAAGTACTTGACCATCATCGCCCTCTCCTCACGAAGCCGAGACAGCGGCTTGGCCGTGGCGGCGCTCGTACGACGTGCCGAACTCCCGCGTCTGGCCGAACACCTCCGGCAGCGGCCGGCCGTTGGGCAGGGTCAGCCAGGCGCGCAGCAGATGCCGGCGGCGGGCCGGCTCGTCATGGTCCTGGTACTTGGTGCGGGCGTGCAGCACGGAATAGTTGTTGCCGATCTGGATATCGCCCGGCTCCATGCTGAAGCTCAGCTGGACCTCGGGATCATTGCAGATTTCCTCGACCAGCTCGATGGCCTGGGCCTGGGCATCGGTCCAGCGCGGCACGCCGGGCAGGTCCTGCGCCAGCTTCAGGTAGCGGCGCTTGTACAGGGCGCTAAGCCGGCCTTCGAAGAAGTTCAGGATGGGCACGGTCTGGATACGCAGGCCGCCGCGGTGCTGTCCGCGCGTGTCGAAGTGGAACGGCTCCTGCAGCACGCCGGCCAGGTCCGGCCGGCGCCGCAACACCTCGTTGTACAGCGCCGCGACACTGACCAGCTTGCTGACGCCGCCGGACACCGCGGTGCGCAGGCACAGCAGCATGAACGCATCGCCGCCGTCGTTGTGGAAGGTCAGCTCGTCATCGGTCTGGTAGCTGCGCACCGAGTTGTCGTTCGACACCTTCATGCCGGTATTGGTCACGCTGTGCATGCGGTTGCCGGCGCCGTCCTGCTCCTGCGGCTCGCCCAGGTGCACGGACAGGCCCCAGAACAGCAGCCGCGCCTCGTCGTCCGTGTAATCGGCGATGGGCAGGCCGCGCAGCAGCGCGAAGCCGCGCCCGCCTTCCAATTCCGCGCGGACCTGCTCCAGGCGCGCGGCCATGCGCGGGATGGGGAAGTCGCGGGCTTCGAATCCGGTCGGCTTCAATCCCTTGGCGCGCGCCGCCGCCGTGGCCTCGGCCAGTTCGCGGGCCTCCTCCGGCGCCAGGCGCCAGATCCAATCGGTCGTGCCCGCCAGGCTGGTGCCGCTCCACACTTCGGGACCGGTGATCGGTGGGGTCGTTCGGGCGTTCATGTCGTCTCCTCGATGATTGTAAGTTTTGAACATCTTAACATTGTCGACAATTTAGAGGAAACCTCGCCGTGAGAAACGCCCGTCCGGGCGCCCCGGCCTACACCGTGCCGCTGTCCTGCAACAGACGCCGTATCTCCCGGCTGTTCTCGTCCAGCCGGGCGCCCCACAGCCGCTCGGCCTCGTCCGCGTCGCCCTTGCGGATCGCCTGCAGCGACTTGCGCCACAGGGCCAGCGAACGCTTGCGACGCTCGACCGAGCGCAGGCCGAGCCGGGTATAGCGCGACATCTGCAACGACAGCGATGTGATCAGCGTGAACAGGCGGTCGTTGCCGCTATGGGCGGCGCAGCACAGCGTGAGACGGGACAGGGTCTCGCCGAAGGCATCGCCGCCCGCCGGATCCTCGGCCAGCGGCGCGAGCTGGGCCACGCCCGCCTCCAGGATCGCCACCAGTTCCGGCGATGGATGGGCGGCCACCCGCCGGGCCACCACGCGGACCAGGGCCTGGCGCACTTCCTGCAGATCCTCGATTTCCTTCAGCGACAACTGCGTGGCCTGCGCCCCGCGGCGGGGATGGATGCGCACGATCCCTTCCTTCTCCAGCAGCCGCATCGCCTCGCGCACCGGGCTGCGGCTGACCGCGAACTCGTCGGCCAGGTCCTGCTCGCGTATCCATTCGCCCGGTTCGATGGCGGAATTCAGGATGCGGTCGCCCACGTGGGCGGCAATCTGCTCCGGCAGCGTCAGGGTCTTGGACTGCCCCAGCAGCCAGCGGAAACTGGTCGCGCTGCCTTCGTCGTTGGATTGCAGGAATGCGGAAGATCGGGTGATAGCGGACGGCTCCATCGAATGCCCTGGTTGGTTGTCTGCGTCTGGCAAGCGGGCAGTATACGGCGCGGGCACGGGCCGCCCGGCCGCGAGGCGCATCATCTATTGCTGAAATCAATAGTTCCGCCGTCTCGAAAATTGCGGAGAGTCAGCGTTCCTCCAGATCCAGGGGGATGGCACCTACATTAATTTCATTAATAACAAGCCTTCTCTCCCAACGATAGTTCCCCGGCGCGACCCTCATTAGACTGGCGTCGGACACTATGACTGCGCGGCGGCCACGTACCCGGCGCAGGTGGAGAGACATGGACTACACCATCACCCTGCATCCCAGCGGACACGCCTACGCCTGTCCGCCCGGCACCCCGGTCCTGAAGGCCGGCCTGGACAACGGGCTGTTCATGCCCTACAGCTGCCGGTCCGGCATCTGCCGCACCTGCCGCGCCACCCTCGTCGAAGGTCGGGTCGACTACGGCGACGTCCACCCCAGTTGCCTGGACGAGGACGACAAGCGCCAGGGCTACGCGCTGCTGTGCAAGGCCACGCCGCTGAGCGACCTGGTCATCCGGGTGAACGAGCTGGACCCGGCCGATGCGATCCGTTCGAAATACATGCCGGCCCGGGTCCTGAAGATGGAACGTGCCGCCGACGACGTGATGATCGTCACGCTGGGGCTGCCCATGAACGAGCCCACCCTGTTCCGCGCCGGCCAGTACCTGGACATCCTGCTGCAGGACGGCACCCGCCGCAGCTACTCCATCGCCAGCGTGCCGAACAACGAAGGCGTCCGGCAGGTCGAGCTGCACATGCGCCACCTGCCCGGCGGACGCTTCACCGATCATGTGTTCGGCGCGATGAAGCTGCGCGAGATCCACAAGCTGGAAATCCCGCTGGGTTCGTTCTTCCTGCGCGAGCACGGCGACAAGCCCATGATCATGCTGGCCTCGGGCACGGGCTTCGCCCCCATCAAATCCTTGATCGAGCACGCGCTCGAGCGCGGCATCCGCCGTCCCATCACGCTGTATTGGGGCGGCCGCAGGCGCGGCGACCTCTATCTGCACGACCTTGCGCAGTCGTGGGCCGACCGGCACGATCACGTGCGCTTCGTGCCGGTGCTGAGCGAGCCCACGCCGGACTGCGCCTGGACCGGCCGTACCGGCTTCGTGCATCGGGCCGCGATGGAAGACTTTCCGGACATGTCCGGCCACCAGGTCTACGCCTGCGGCGCGCCGGTCGTGGTCGACGCGGCGCGCCGCGACTACGTGGCGCGCTGCGGCCTGCCGGAGGACGAATTCTTCGCCGACGCGTTCCTGACCGCGGCCGACAAGCGCTGACTTCCGAACCCACGCCTTGGAACAAGGAGACATCATGCTGCCCGACAATTGCAGGGTCGATACGCCGGCCCACGACTCCGTGGTCAAGCCCTTCTGCCTGGGCCACGGCACGCTGGAGTGCTATAGCCTGAAGGCCTCGCGCCGGTTCTACGAGGAATTCCTCGGGCTGGAGTGCGTGCGCCACGGCAAGCCCGCCATGGCGGTGCGCCTGGCCATGCGCTTTCACATCATCTGCGTGGAAGTGGGCGACCAGGTCCACCCCGCCAACCTCCTGAACCACTGGGGCCTGGACCTGCCCAGCCGCGAGGCCGTGGACCAGGCCCACGCGGATGCCGTGCGCCTCCAGGACAAGTACGGCATCCGCCAGGTGCTGCCGGTGCAGGACATGCACGGCGTGTACTCCTTCTACCTGGAGGACCTGGACCACAACTGGTGGGAGCTGCAGTGCTACGACAACGGCTTCCAGCACGACGATCTGTTCGACTTCGGCGACCGCTTCTCGATGGACGACGCGGCCGACATCGGCTCGCTCGAAGAACTCAAGATCCGCAACCAGGGGGACGCATGATCCAGCTCGTGACCTTCCTGCACGACGGCCAGAGCAGGACCGGCCTGCTCCACGAGGGCAACATCTACGCCTCGCCGCGCTATGCCCGCGTGCAGGACGTGCTGGACGACTGGCCGCGCGCCGACGGCAAGCTGGCCGTGCTGGCCAGCGACCTGCCCGGCCGCGAGCCGGTCCGCGGCGCCACCCTGCTCGCGCCGCATCCCCACCCGCCCACCATCTACTTCGCCGGCGCCAACTACCGCGACCACGTCGAGGAAATGCAGCGCGAGCTGTCCATGCCGCTGGAGATCGATCCCAAGGGCGCGGGCCAGTTGCCCTGGCACGCCATCAAGGCCTCGGGCACCACCGTGGTCGGACCCGACGCCCGGGTGCGCGTGCCGCGCGGCGCGCCGCTGCTGGACTGGGAACTGGAACTGGGCGTGATCGTGGGCAAGACCGCCAAGGACGTGGACGTCGACCAGGCGATGGACCATGTGGCCGGCTACGTGGTGGCCAACGACCTGTCGGCGCGCGGCCATTTCGGCCGGCCCGGCGTGCAGGACGGCTCGCCCTTCAAATGGGACTGGATCGGCCAGAAATCCTTCGACGGCGCCTGTCCGCTCGGCCCCGCCATCACGCCGGCGCGCTTCGTGCCCGACCCCATGAACCTGGCCATGAAACTGTGGGTGAACGACGAGCTGATGCAGGACTCCAATACCTCGCGCATGCTGTTCGGCATCGCCGACCAGATCGCCCACCTGAGCTCGCGCCTGACGCTATTGCCGGGCGACCTGATCCTGACCGGCACGCCGGCGGGCGTGGGCGCGGCGCGCAAGCGCTTCCTGAAACCGGGCGACGTCGTGCGGCAATGGATCGAGCACATCGGCGAATTCCGCTTCACCATCACGGAATGAATCCGCGCGCCCGCTCCCGCCGCTCAGGGCCGGAAGCCGATGCCGTCGATGCAGTCGACCACCTGCGCCCGGAACCACTGGCTGGCCGGATCCTTGTGGAAACGGTCATGCCAGTACAAGGCCACCTCGAAGTGGCCCAGCGGCAGCGGCACCGGCTTGACCGCCAGCGGGAAATACTTGCACAGCTCCACCACCAGCGACTCCGGGCAGGTCCAGATCAGGTCCGAGTTCAGCACCAGGTGCGGCGCCGCCAGGTATTGCTGCATGCGGACCTGGATCCGGTCGCGCGCGCCCACCTCGTTCAACGCACGCTCCAGCAGGATGTGGCCGCTGCCCGCGTACTCCACCAACAGGTGCTGCTGGGCCACGAAGCGCTTCTGCGTCAGCTCCTGCCGGGCGATGGGATGGTCCCGCCGCATCAGGCACAGGTAGCGCTGCTTGAACAGCACCTTCCTGTGGATGTTGCGTTCGAGCGCCGGCAGGTAGCCCAGCGCCACGTCGATGCGGCCGGTCGACAAGCCCTGCACGGTCTCGTCGATGGGCGCGAACACGACGTTGAGCTTGACGTCCGGCGCTTCCCGGGCAATGCGGGTAAACAGGCTGGGAAGCACCACCACCTCGCCCACGTCACGCGTGCGTATCGTGAACGCGCGCCCGGACTGCGCGGCGTCGAACGACGACAGCATGCCCGAGGTCTTGCGTATCGTATTCAGCGATTCGAGCAGCGCGGGGGCGATCTCGGCCGCCAGCGCCGTGGGTTCCATGCGGCGGCCGGCCAGCACGAACAGCTTGTCCCGGTACTCCAGGCGCATGCGCTTCAACGCGCTGCTGACCGCGCCCTGGGTCACGCCCAGATTCTCGGCTGCGAGCGTGACCGATCGATCGCGCCACAACGCCTCGAACACATACAGCAGATTCAGGTCTTTCATGTCTCGGCCCAGGAAGAACTATCAACTCTGCTAATAGTTTGGAATCACCGCTGGCCCATGGATGACGGACCGGCTGGCGTGGATACTCATCAACCAGTGGCACAACTATAAAGCAGGGTGATGCCTGATCCGCAGGCATGCCGGCCAGACATCCGAAAAAAGGGAGACATTCATGCGACACACTCTGGCATTGACCCTGGGCCTGGCCGCCGCGGCCGCCTGCGGCCCGGCGGCGGCCGACCTCCGGATAGGCTTCCTGGCCACCTTGTCCGGCCCGTCCGCCGACGTGGGACAGGACCAGTACGACGGCTTCATGCTGGCCGTGGAACAGATGCAGGGCAAGCTGGGGGGCATCGCCACCCGGGTCATCCGCGAGGACGACCAGATGAAGCCCGAGGTCGCCGTCCAGGCATTGACCAAGCTGCTGGACCGCGACAAGGTGGACGTGGTCACCGGGCTGACCTACGCCAATGTCCTGATGGCCTTGCAGGGCAAGATCGCCGGCACCGACGTCCCCTTCATCGGCTCGGTGGCGGGCCCCTCGCCCACGGCCGGCGCGCAGTGCAAGCCCAATCTTTTCATTACCTCGTGGCAAAGCGACACCACCGCCGAGGCCATGGGCAAGTATCTCCAGGACACCGGCGTCGACCCCATCGCCATCCTCGCCCCCAATTTCCTGGGCTCCAAGGACAAGGTCACCGGCCTGAAGCGCTTCTACCGCGGCAAGGTCGCCCAGGAAACCTATACCCCGCTCACCCAGCTCGATTTCTCGGCCGAGCTGTCCGCCACCGGCTCCTCGGGCGCGAAAGGCCTGTTCGCCTTCTTCCCCGGCAGCCAGGGCGTCGGCTTCGTGCGCCAGTACCAGCAATTCGGCATGCTGCAGAAGCTGCCCATGTACTCGGTGCATACCGTCGAACCCGGCAGCGTGAACGCCATGGGCAAGGCGGGCATCGGCGCCATCGTGGCCGAATCCTGGCAGCCCGGTGCCGACAACGAGCAATCACGCCGCTTCGTCGCGGCCTTCGAGAAGAAGTACAAGCGCACCCCGACCTCCTACGCCGCGTTCAGCTTTGATGCCGCGATGCTGATCGATGCCGCCGTCCGCGCCCGCGCGGGCGACGTGTCCGACCGCCGGGCGCTGGCCGCCGCGCTGCGCGGCGCGCCGTTCAAGTCGGTGCGGGGCCCCTTCCGTTTCAACCGGAACAACTACCCCATCCAGAACTACCACATCTATCAGGTGGTGGAAGGCGGCGGCGGCAAGCCCGCTTTCAAGGTACTGGTGCCCAACGTCCTGGCCGACCACGAGGATGCCTACGCACGCGACTGCGCGCCCAAGCCGGAAGGCGCCTGAACGTCGCGCGCGGGCCGTCCCAGGGGCTGGCTCCTGGCCTGTGCGAGGTGCCTTTTGGCGGGAACCGACGCCAGGCTGAATTGACATTCGTTTTCTTGACCCGGTCTTGTCCGGGGCACCGGGGCCGGGGGGCGGGCGGGTCGCAGCGAAGCCGGTCCCGGCACCCCAGACAAGACCTGCACCGTTAGTCACTTAGCCCCGTGAGTTTCAGCACGATCGTCTTGTTCGATAAGAAAAAAACTTGCCATCTCTGGACCTGCGATCGTCACTCATCACTGTCGGTAGTCCTTGATCGGTGGGGTGGGGCGGCCCGCGGTGGGGCGCATTCGGAGCCGCCGGAGTTGGCGCGGTTGGCGGGGAAGCAAGGGCGTGCATGT